>JALYVS010000044.1 GCA_030853115.1 Actinomycetota bacterium | reverse complement strand
GCTCCGGGGGGCGCGGCGCTGCGGGGACGGACGCCCCGGGGGCGAGCGGGGCCGGCTGCCAGGTGGCGCGACGGCGGTGTCCGGACCCGCGGCTGGTTTCCCCTTCGCGACGCAGCACGAGATGGACGCCTTCGGCGTCGTGAGCGCCGGAAAAGCCGGGCGGCACGGCCGGGTCGGCCGTGCCGAGTGAATTCACCGCGGCCAGCCGGGTCCCGTCCGGCCATGGCTGCGGCCGGGCGGGCATCCGGAGCAGCGCCTCGCCCGACGCGAGCAGAGGATGCGGCCGCGTACCCCCAGGACCGGGCGGAATCGTCCCCGCGGCCATCGCGCTGGCCGTCTTGACCAGGCTGGCGATGCCGGCCGCCGCCTTGGTGTACCCGATGCTGGCCGACACCGCGCCGAGCGCCGCGACAGCTTTCCCGTGCCGCCTGAGCTGCGTCAGTGCGGTCAGCTCAGCTGAGTCCCCAGCCGCGGTGCCGGTTCCCTGGCCTTCGATGAGCTGGATGTCCCCGGGATCAACCCCCGCCTGCTGGTAAGCCAGCAGCGACGCCGGGGCGGCTAGGGCGGGGATCAGGGCCGGCGAGGTGCTCCAGCCCGCTATCTCCGCGTATACCGGCACTCCAGCGGCCCGGGCGTCGGCCGCGCGGGCCAGCACCACGATGCCGCAGCCCTCCCCGGGCAGCAGCCCGGAGGGTTCGGCGGCGTAGACACGCATCTCGTCGGTACCCAGGGTGCCCGCCCGGGCCTGCAAGGCGAGCCAGACCGGGTCGATGCCGAGTTGCGCCCCGCCCGCGATGCAGATATCGAGCTCGCCCGCCTGCAGGGCGCTGGCGGCGGCGACGACCGCGTGCAGGGACGACTGGTACGCCGCACGCGAGTACGGCAGGCCCGGGATAAAGTCGAACTCGGCGCGGACGAACTCGCACACCCCCGGCGTCATGCTCGCGATGATCAGTCCGGTCCTGGGGACCACGGCCGCCTTCCGCAGGCCGGCGTCCAGCAGGGCCAGCGCGGTCATCTCGGTCGCCAGCTTCTGCACCGGACCTAGATCCTGCGGGCCGAGCTCCATGTCACCGAACGAGACTGGCGGTACCGTCCAGTCATCGAGCATCGCCGCGTGGAGCGGGCGCCCCGGCAGGCAGGCCGCCGGCTGGAACAAACGGCGCGCGGCGACGACAAGGTCGTGGAATTCCGCGGGATCGCGGGCACCAGGGAACCGGCAAGCCATGCCGATAATCGCGACGGGCCCGCGCGGATCCCCCCGAACGTCCATTTCTCCCCCGCCCCGGGAATGGTTAGTTCGACTACTCAGTCATGAGTAGGTGCAACCAGGCCGCCCGTCAAGGGGAATGACGAGACGCGTGGATATCGCGCACGGAGGTATTTGTGGCCCGTGATAGGGGCTTTTGGCCGCTATGCGCGGGCGGGGCTGGTCCGGCCGATAGCCGATCGTGGCCCGGCCGCGGGCGGTCATGCGGCGGGTAGTCAGTCGGCGGGTGCGCTATCCTAGGCGCATGCGTGCTGTCCGGCTCCTTCTTACCTAGCCGCGCCGACCTTCCTGTCGTTGGCGCGGCTGCCCCTCGTCTCGAGGGGCGTTTTCATTACAGGTGAGCGTCACCCGCAGGGTCGACGGGCCGGACCGATTCAATGGTGAGGAAACAATGACAGCGGCCGAGAGCGCCGAGCTGGCGCAGCGCTATGACCCCCGTGACGTCCAGGAGAAGTGGCAGGCGCGCTGGGAGGAGCTCGACCCGTTCCGCGCCAGCGGGGATCCCGCGGATCCCCGGGAGCGCTTCTTGCTGGTTGACATGTTCCCGTACCCGTCGGGTGACCTGCACATGGGCCACGCCGAGGCCTACGCCATCGGCGATGCCCTCGCGCGTTATCACTTCCTGCGCGGCCGCAACGTGCTGCATCCGATCGGCTGGGATGCCTTCGGCCTGCCTGCCGAGAACGCCGCGATCAGGAACAACACTCACCCGGCCGACTGGACGTACGCCAACATCGAGACGCAGGCCGCCTCGTTCCGGCGGTATGCGACCTCCTTTGACTGGAGCCGCAGGCTGCAGACCTGCGATCCCTCTTACTACCGCTGGAATCAGTGGCTCTTCCTGCGTTTCTTCGAGCGAGGGCTGGCGTACCGCAGGGACGGGTACGTGAACTGGTGCCCGGTGGACCAGACCGTCCTGGCCAACGAGCAGGTCATCGGCGGGAAATGCGAACGCTGCGGCGCCGACGTCATCCGGCGGATGCTGAACCAGTGGTACTTTAAGATCACCGAGTATGCCGACCGGCTGCTCGCGGATGCGGAGCAGCTGGAGGAGTGCTGGCCCGATCGGGTCCTGCTGATGCAGCGGAACTGGATCGGCCGCTCGGAAGGCGCCGAGGTCCATTTCGCGGTGGAGGGCCGGGACGAGCCGGTCACGGTATTCACCACCAGGCCCGACACCTTGTACGGCGCGACCTTCTTCGTGGTGGCGGCGGACTCGCCGCTGGCCGAGCAGCTGTGTGCCCCAGATCGCCTGCCTGAGCTGCGCGCCTACGTAGCGCAGGTCAGGAAACTGACCGATATCGAGCGTCAGTCCACCGACCGGGAAAAGACCGGCGTCTTCCTGGGCCGGCATGCCGTCAACCCGGTGAACGGCGAGCGGATCCCGGTGTGGGCCGCGGATTACGTGCTGCCGGACTACGGCACCGGTGCCATCATGGCGGTGCCCGCGCACGACCAGCGGGACCTGGACTTCGCCCGCGCCTACGGGCTCGATGTCCGGGTCGTGGTGGACACCGGGCAGCCAGATCCGGCTCAGACCGGGATCGCGACGGCGGGCCACGGCACGCTTGTGAATTCGGGCCCGGTCAACGGGCTGGCCAAGGCGGATGCCATCGCCGCCATCACCGCGATCCTGGCGGAGAAGGACCTGGGCCACGCGGCGGTCAACTACCGCCTGCGGGACTGGCTGGTGTCACGCCAGCGCTTCTGGGGAACCCCGATCCCGATCGTGCACTGCCCGGCCTGCGGCGAAGTGCCAGTGCCCGATGACCAGCTTCCTGTCGTGCTGCCCGACCTGCGCGGCCAGGACCTGGTGCCCAGGGGCGTGTCTCCACTGGCCGCGGCGCAGGACTGGGTGAACGTGCCCTGTCCGGCCTGCGGCGGCGCGGCTAAACGCGACACAGACACCATGGATACGTTCATGGATTCCTCCTGGTATTTCCTGCGGTACTGCTCAGTCGACTACGCCGAGGGCCCCTTCGACCCGGCCGAGGTCCGCCGCTGGGCGCCGGTGGACCTGTACGTGGGCGGCGTCGAGCACGCAATCTTGCACCTGCTGTACAGCAGGTTTTTCGTCAAGGTCCTGTACGACATGGGCCTGCTGGACTTCACCGAGCCGTTCACGCGGCTGATCAATCAGGGCCAGGTGATCAACCACGGCAAGGCGATGTCTAAGTCGCTGGGCAACGGCGTGGACCTGGGCCAGCAGATTGGCCGCTTCGGTGTCGACGCGATCCGGCTGACGATGATTTTCGCCAGCCCGCCCGAAGACGACATCGACTGGGCGGACATGCACCCCGAGGCGATGGTGAAGTTCCTCGGCCGGGTCTGGCGGATCGCCGCCGACGTCGCCGAGGCGGACTCGGCCGAAGAGTTCGCCGGACCGGCGGGGGACACCGAACTGCGCAGGATTACCCACCGGACCATCGATGAGGTCACCCGCCAGGTGGAGTCGTATCACCTCAACGTGGCCGTGGCCCGCCTGATGGAGCTGGTCAGCGCCGCGCGCAAGGCCATCGACTCTGGCCCGGGCGCCGCTGATCCGGCGGTTCGCGAAGCGGCGGAGGTGCTGACGGTGCTGGTCTCGCTGTTCGCCCCCTACACCGCCGAGGAAGCGTGGGAAATGCTGGGGCACCAGCCGTCGGTAGCCCGGGTGGCCTGGCCGGCCGCGGACCCGAGCCTGCTTACCCAGGACAAGGTCACCTGCGTGGTGCAGGTCAACGGCAAGGTCCGGGACAAGCTCGAGGTCTCCCCTGAAATCACCGAAGACGACCTACGTGAACTCGCGCTGATCGCGCCGGGGGTCGTGCGGACCCTAGCTGACCAGCAGGTCCGCAGGGTCATCGTCCGGGCGCCGAAGCTGGTCAGCATAGTCGCCGCGTAGCGCCGCCTCGGCGGCACTTCGCCGGACCCGCGGTCTAGCTCCCGCCGCCCGATCGGAGCGGACGCGTCCGGCCCTGGGTGGACCCGAAACGCCTCCGCATCGCCCGACCACTGTGTACTCACCTGCGGTGTGCGCACCTGCGGTTTGCTCAGCCGCTGTTTGCTTAGCGGCTATGTGCTCAGCCGCGGCGCGCTCAGACGCGGCGGAGCACGGCGACGACGCGGCCGAGGATGGTGGCCTCGTCGCCGAGGATCGGCGTGTAAGCCGGGTTGTGCGGAATCAGCCAGACGTGCCCGTCACCCTGCTTGAACGTCTTAACGGTCGCCTCACCGTCCAGCATGGCCGCCACGATCTCGCCGTTCTCCGCGACCTGCTGCTCCCGGACCACGACCCAGTCCCCGTCCGTGATGGCGGCGTTCATCATCGAGTCGCCAGCCACCTTGAGCAGGAACAGCGTGCCTTCGCCAACCAGCTGCCTGGGCAGCGGGAAGACGTCCTCCACGGACTGCTCGGCCAGGATCGGGCCGCCAGCGGCGATCCGCCCGACTAGTGGCACGTAGATGGCCTCCTGGGAGGGGATGTCGATGCCGGGAATGTCGCCGGTCTCGTCTTCCTCGTGGCCGGGCGCTGGCCGCACCGCGGGGTGGCCGGGCAAGCGCACCTCAACGGTCCGCGGCCGGCCCACGTCCCGGTGCAGGTACCCCTTCTTCTGCAGGGTACTGAGCTGGTACGAGACGCTCGACGTGCTCGTCAGGCCGACGGCTTCGCCGATCTCGCGCATCGAGGGCGGGTAGCCGCGCTTCTGTACGGATTCCCTGATCACCTGGAGCACCTTGCGCTGCCGCCACGTCAGGACATGATCGGGGTCGGGCTTATCGGGCGTGTCGGGGATGACGACGGGCACGCTGCCCTTCGGCTTGCGGCCCGGCCGCCCCTTGGGTTTGGGCGCCCCCGTTATTCCGGTGTCGGAAGTACCTATTGCGGTGCCTCCCATGGCGGTTTCCTCCATCTGATGACCTTCCGTGTCCGAGTTCTTGCGTGCTGAGTAGAGAGTAACGGTTCTCACTCGAGATCCCAAACATCTGTTCGACGTGTCGTCAAAATGTCGTACCCAAGCGATACAACGAATGTGTACCCGTTCGATCGAACGTTTAGACGATCGAAAGGATGTACGATCGAACACAGAGTACCTCGAACGAAGATTTGACCATGGAGGTCGTCATGAATGCGACGCGAACGGCGGCGTTGCCCCGGCACCGCACGGAAAACCCCAGGTATCAGGCGGACAGCCCGGTGCAATTCTGTCCGGACCTGCGTGTCGTGCATCGCGCGCAAAGCCGGATGGCGTCGGCTCCCGTCGTGTCGGCTCTTGTCGCGGCACCTTCCGTCCCGGCCTCCTCCGTCCCGGCCCAGTTCGTCCCGGTGTCCTACGCCGCGCCGCTCGCCACCACCACGTCGGCCGCCGTGCCGCTCGCCACCGTCGCGGCTCGCCCTGTGACGCCGCCGGCTCCGGCGGCTAGCCCGCTGCGGCTGACCAGGCGGGGACGTATCGTGGTCGCGGTCATGGCGGCTCTGCTGGTGGCCGGATTGTCGTTGATCATCGCCGGGGCGGCCCAGGCGACCAGCCACACCGCCGCGCCGCACGCGACCGGGGCGAATCTCGCCCGGGTGGTCGTCCGTCCCGGCCAGAGCCTGTGGTCAGTGGCCGAGACCTCGGATCCCGGTGCGGATACCCGCCTGGTGATCCAGCAGATCGCCCAGCTGAACGGGCTTACCAGCGACACCGTCTTCGCCGGGCAGCGGTTGTGGGTCCCCCGTAGCTGAAATCCGTTCCTGAGGCGGACCCGGCCTCGAAATGTTCCCCGGCCCCGCGCCCTTGCCCCGCGCCCTTGCCTCGCGACCCGCGACCCGCGACCCGGCCCCGCGATCCGCGACACGCGGTCCGACACGCCTGCGGGGCCTTCAGGAGTGACTCAGCAGCCGGGCTTTCCGGATTGACCACGTGTTCCTGCTTGCCTCTGGCCGCCTTCGTGGTCTACGGTAACCACAACATCTAGTACTTACATCGTTGTGTTTTTTCCACAAGTTGTGTTCACAGGCTAGAATAGGAACACAACAAGGCGGCAGCTGGGAGGTGATCGCGTGCACTGCCCATTCTGTCGCCATCCGGACAGCAGGGTCATCGACAGCCGGACCGCTGACGACGGTGCGGCGATCCGCCGCCGGAGGTCATGTCCGGAATGCGGGCGCCGGTTCACCACCCAGGAGACGGTCATCTTGATGGTGGCCAAGCGCAGTGGTGTCACCGAGCCGTTCATCCGGGACAAGATCATCCATGGGGTGCAGCGTGCCTGCCAGGGGCGGCCGGTCACCGAGGACAAGCTGGCGATCCTGGCCCAGCTGGTGGAGGAGACGATCAGGGCACGGGGCCTGGCCGAAGTTCCCTCGCACGAAGTGGGCCTAGCCATCCTGGGCCCGCTCAGGGACCTCGATGAAGTTGCCTACCTCAGGTTTGCCTCGGTTTACCGGGGTTTCGAGTCGCTTGCCGACTTCGAAGACGAAATCACCGCCTTGCGCAAGGAGCGCCAGAGCACCGCACGCGCCCCGGCGCACACCGAATCGGGATCGTAAGGCGGCATCAGAGTTGTCATTGTTGCAGTGTGGCCACGCAGGGCCTGGCGGGGATCCGAAAGGGTCCCGGGAGGGGGAGAAATGACGGAGACGGTAAGCGGAGCGACGGCCCGCAAGGGGAAGGGGCCTCAGAATCAAGGGGGGCAGACGCCGCCCAACGGGAACGGCGGACGGCTCAAGATCGGCCGTATCCACACCACGCCGGGAGTGCACCCTTACGACCAGGTCACCTGGGAGCGCCGGGACGTCGTCATGACGAACTGGCGGGACGGCTCCGTCAATTTCGAGCAGCACGGCGTCGAGTTCCCCGACTTCTGGTCGGTGAACGCCGCCAACATCGTGACCACCAAGTACTTCCGCGGCGCGGTCAGCTCACCGCAGCGTGAGTGGAGCTTGAAGCAGCTCGTGGACCGGGTGGTCGGTAAGTATGAGGCGACCGGCAGGGAGCAGGGCTACTTCGCCACCGACGAGGACGCCGAGATCTTCGGCCACGAGCTCAAGTACGCGCTGATTCACCAGATCTTCGCCTTCAACTCTCCGGTCTGGTTCAACGTAGGCACGTCATCCCCGCAGCAGGTCTCGGCGTGCTTCATCCTCGCCGTCGACGACACGATGGACGCCATCCTGGACTGGTACCGGGAGGAGGGCCTGATCTTCAAGGGCGGGTCAGGTTCTGGCGTCAACTTGTCCAAGATCCGGTCAAGCAAGGAGCTGCTTTCCTCCGGCGGCACCGCGAGCGGCCCGGTGTCCTTCATGCGCGGGGCCGATGCCTCGGCGGGCACGATCAAGTCGGGCGGCGCCACCCGGCGCGCGGCCAAGATGGTCGTACTTGACGTGGACCACCCGGACATAGCGGAGTTCATCGCGACCAAGGCGCGCGAGGAAGAAAAGGTCCGCGTGCTCCGCGACGCAGGGTTCGACATGGACCTCGGCGGCAAGGACATCGTCAGCGTCCAGTACCAGAACGCGAACAACTCAGTCCGTGTGTCCGACGAGTTCATGCGCGCGGTGGAGGAAGGCAAAGAGTTCGACCTGCTGGCCCGGCTGACCGGCGAAGTGGTCGAGCGGGTCGACGCGCGCAAGCTGATGCGCACGATGGCGCAGGCCGCCTGGGATTGCGCCGACCCCGGCATCCAGTACGACGGCACGATCAACGACTGGCATACCTGCCCGGAATCAGGCCGCATCTCGGCCAGCAACCCGTGCTCGGAGTACGTGCACCTGGATAACTCCAGCTGCAACCTGGCCAGTATCAACCTGCTCAAGTTCCTGCGCGAGGACGACACCTTCGACGCGGCCCGGTTCAAGAAGATCTCCGAGCTCATCATTACCGCGATGGACATCTCTATCTGCTTCGCCGACTTCCCCACCGAGAAGATCGCCGCCACCACCCGCGCCTATCGTCAGCTGGGCCTCGGCTACGCCAACCTCGGCGCGCTGCTGATGGCCACCGGGCATGCCTACGACTCCGAAAGCGGCCGGGCTATCGCTGCCGCGATCACCTCGCTGATGACCGGCGCCGCCTACAAGACCTCAGCCGAGCTGGCGGGCGCCGTCGGTCCCTACGAGGGCTACGAGCGCAACGCCAAGCCGCACCGGCGCGTCATCCGCAAGCACGCGGACGCCAGCGAAGCCATCCGCCCGGTCGCCACCATGGACCGGGAGATCGTCGAAATGGCTCAGCAGACCTGGCAGGAGTGCGCAGACCTCGGCGAGACAAATGGTTACCGAAACGCCCAAGCGAGCCTACTCGCCCCCACCGGCACCATAGGCCTCATGATGGACTGTGACACCACCGGTATCGAGCCCGACCTGGCCCTGGTCAAGTTCAAAAAGCTTGTCGGCGGCGGTTCCATGCAGATCGTCAACCAGACCGTGCCTCGCGCGCTGAAGAACCTCGGCTATCCGCATGAGCAGGTCGAGGCGATCACCGAGTACATCGCCGAGCACGGTCACGTGGTGAACGCCCCCGGCCTGCGGCCCGAGCACTACGAGGTGTTCGACTGCGCGATGGGCGAGCGCTCGATCGGCCCGATGGGCCACGTCCGGATGATGGCCGCGGTCCAGTCACATCTATCCGGAGCCATCAGCAAGACGGTCAACATGCCGGAAGCCGCCACCGTCGAGGAGATCGAGCGGATCTACTTCGAGGGCTGGAAGCTGGGCCTGAAGGCGCTGGCGATCTACCGCGACAACTGCAAGGTCGGTCAGCCGCTGTCGGACGCGCGGAAGAAGCCCGCCGAGACCGCCGCCCCCGCCCCGGCTGCGCCGCACGAGCACCGCCCGGTCCGCAGGCGGCTGCCCAGGCAGCGGCCCGCCACCGTGACCAGGTTCTCCGTCGCGGGAGCCGAGGGCTACATGACCGCCTCCAGCTACCCCGACGACGGGGTCGGCGAGGTGTTCCTCAAGCTCGGCAAGCAGGGCTCGACGCTGGCTGGCGTGATGGACGCGTTCTCCGTGGCCATCTCCGTCGGCCTGCAGTACGGCATCCCGCTGGATTCCTACGTGGCCAAGTTCACCAACATGCGGTTCGAGCCGGCTGGCCTCACTGACGACCCCGACATCAGGATCGCCAGCTCGGTCATGGACTACATCTTCCGCCGCCTCGCCCTGGACCATCTGCCCCACGCCGAGCGCGCCGAGCTCGGCATCTTGTCCGCGGCCGAGCGCGCCGCCGAGGTAGCCGGGCATGATCCCGCAGACCCGGCCATGCTGACCGAAGAGGTCGACCCGATCGAACTCGCCCAGTCGGCCGCCGTAGAACCGCCTCATCATTCCGAACGGCTCGTGGTTCAAGTTGCCCGGCCAGCTCAGCCGGCCGCCGCGTCCTTGCCCGCCCCGCACAGCTCCATCGAGCTGATCGAAGCCCATCAGGGCCGGGCCGCGGACGCCCCGCTCTGCCTCACCTGCGGCACCAAGATGCGCCCAGCCGGCAGCTGCTACGTCTGCGAAGGCTGCGGTTCCACCAGCGGCTGCAGCTAGCATACGGTTTAACGAAAGAATTACCTGATCAGGAGGGGCGCGGCCAATAGGCTGCGCCCCTCCTGAACGCTTATCGGCGATTTCTGGCCGTCTATGGCCTGACTAAGGGGTATGAGTGTCACACGCTGCACGTTCTTTGGTGCAGGATGTCACATCCATGCACGCTCAGAGCTACCACCACACCTCCGGCCACAGCTCTAGCCAGAGCATCCCGAACGGGTCGGCCTGCTTGCCCGCGGCATCGCCGATCGCCCGCGATGACGTCGCCACGGGCCGGTCTACCCTGTCGGGATGAATCCAACGACGTCATCAAGCATCGCCGGGGGTCCGCGTGCTCACCGCTGAACCGCTCGCCCGGTCCGCCGGGATACCACCGGATACTCACTTGAGCTTCCAGCGGCTGGAAGGTGCACAGTCGTCTCCATGAGCACCGTTGCCTCTGGACCGCCCGGCGCGGAGCTGTTCACTATCGGGCAGTTGGCCCGGCGGGCCGGCGTGCCGGCCCGGACGATCAGGTTCTGGTCCGATGCCGGGCTGGTCCCGCCGGTGAGCAGGTCAGCCAGCGGATACCGCCTCTACGACGCCGAGGCGGCAGCCCGGCTGGACCTAGTCCAGGCGTTGCGTGAGCTCGGATTCGGGCTGGACGTGGTGCGGGCGGTGCTGACCCAGGCCAACACGGTGGCCGACGTCGCGGCGGCGCACGTCCGCGTGCTCGACGGGCAGATCCGCGCCCTGCGGCTGCGGCGCGCGGTGCTCAGCACGGTCGCCAGGCGCGGCAACACGATCGAGGAGACGCTACTGATGCATAAGCTGACCAAGCTGTCCGCCCGGGAGCGGCAGCAGATCATCGATGACTTCGTCGACAGCACTTTCGCCGGGATCGACCCGGAGGCCGCCGCGATGGGCATCGCGCGTGGCATGCGGCAGCTGCCCGTCGGACCGCTCGATGACCCGGCACCCGAGAAAATGGATGCCGAGCAGGTGGACGCCTGGGTCGAACTCGCCGAGCTCGTCGCGGACGAGGATTTCCGGCAGCGAGTCCGCTCGATGGCGATGGCAGGCCCGCGGGACGATGCCCCGGAGCCTGCTCCCGATTACCGCGTGGTCACCGAGCACGCCGGTCAGGCCCTGGCACAGGGCATCGCGCCCGGCTCGGCCCAGGGTCAGGCCGTCCTGGACCGGATTCTCGCGCCTGGGATGCCGGCCGGGCCCCGGGCCCAGCTGCTCGGGCAGCTAGAGGCCTTTACCGACGCCCGGGTGGAAAGGTACTGGCAGCTGCTGGCGATCATCAACGGCTGGCCGGTGCCGGCGGCGGGGGTGCCCAGCTTCGAATGGCTGATCGCCGCGCTGCGCGCTAACCTCACCGCGTGAGCACCAGGTCAGCAGCCAGCGGCAGGGTCGCGGTAGCCGGCGGCAGCCGGCGGCGACTAGCCCGGCAGCCGGCTGCTGACCTGACCGGCCTTGACGCCAGCCTTGGCGCCGGCCTTGCCCGACGCCTTGGCCGTCTTGGCCACCATGGCCGCCTCCCGGCGCGCCGTCTTGGCCGCGTGCCGGGTGCGCCAGGCGATCGAGGGGCTGCCCGCGGTGTCCGCGGCGGCGATCAGCAGGCCGCCTAGCATCGACAGGTTCTTGAGGAAATGGATCCGCTGCTGGGCCTGGTCCTTATCCTCGTCTGCCTCCCAGAACCGGTGCCCGGCCAGCGTAGTGGGGACCAGGGTCCCGGCGATGGCGAGCGCGGACAGCCGTGGCCAGCGGCCCAGCGCCAGCAGCGACCCGGCCACCAGCTGCACGGCGCCGTTAAGGCGTACCGCCTGCTCGGTTTTGGCGGGCACGGCGGGCACCCGTTCGGCCAGCGCCCGGACCACCGGCTCGGCCTGGGCCACGACCCGTTCGGGCCGCCGCAGGGTGTCATAACCTTGCAAGACGAAAATGGACGCCACCATGGGGCGCGCGAAGGCTCTGAGTACGGGCATGGCTGGCCACTGCCCATTAAGCGGGCGTTCTAACGTCCCCGCGGGTCCGGGCTATCCGGCCTGGACCCGGCCCGCCCGGGGGAGCCGAGACGCGAATGCGGTCCAGGGCCTGCCTGCATAATGGCGGGGTGAACGAGCCGGAGATCAAGATCAGGCCGGTCAGCGAGGGCGACCGGCCGATGCTCTCCTGGCTCGTCGCCGAACTGTGGGGCTCCGAGCTCGTCGCCGTCCACGGCGACTTGCTGCGTCCCGGTGAGCTGCCCGGCTTTATCGCCGAACGGTCCCGCCGGGTGACTGGCCTGCTCACCTACCAGCTGGTGGGCGAGTCGCTGGAGATCGTCACGCTCAACGCCATCGAGCGCCGGGCCGGGATCGGGACGATGCTCATCGAGGCCGTCGTCGGGACGGCGCGGCACTTCCGCTGCCACGAGATCCGCCTCACCACCACCAATGACAACGTCGACGCGCTCCGCTTCTACCAGCGCCGCGGGTTCCGGCTGGCCGAACTGCGGCCCGGCGCGGTCGACCGGTCCCGGCTGGAAAAGCCCCAGATCCCGCGGGTCGGTGACTACGGCATCCCGCTGCACGACGAGATAGACCTCACGCTGGATGTCTGAGCCCGGCCCGGCCCGGCACACCCGCGTCCAAGCGCGCGCCGGCCCGGGCACCCGCGTCGCTACGCCGCCTCCCCCTTGACCGGGCGGCCGCCAGTCCAGACCGCGGTGACGTGGCGGGGGTCGGCGAGCACGCCGATGTCTGCCAGCGGATCGGCGTCCAGGGTGATCACGTCGGCGTCGTAGCCCTCGGCGAGTTGCCCGCTGCGCGGCGCCTGCGGCCCGATGGTGAGCGGCCCGCACGCTGTGGCGGCCTCGATCGCCTCGAGCGGGGTCAGGCCCAGCTTCACCAGGTACCCCGCCTCTGACCCGTTGTGGCCCCACGAGTTGGGCAGGTCGCTGCCGGTCAGCGCGATGTCGGTGCCCATGGCGATGGTCACGCCGTGCTCATAAGCGCGCGCCACGGCCTGGGCGTGAATGTCGGCGACCACCTCGAGCTTGGCCATGGCGTAGGCCGGCACGGCCGTCTTGTTCGCCAGCATTTCCTCGATGATCGTCCTGGTCGGCACCAGGATCGCACCGCACTCGCGGATCGCGTCGCAGCATTCGTCGTCGAGGTAGGTGCCGTGCTCGATGGTGCGCACCCCGGCCCGCAGCGCCGCCATGATGCCCGGCTTGCCGTGGCAATGCGCCGCAACTATCCGGTCGGCCAGCCCGGCGACCTCGACGATGGCCCGCATCTCGGCTATCGTGAACTGCTGGTGGATCGGGTCGTCGACCTCGGAAAGCACGCCCCCGGACGCGCATATCTTGATGATCCTGGCGTTGCGCCGGAGCTGCTCGCGGACGGCCTTGGCGCACTCGTCGGGGCCGTCGGCCAGGCGCAGCAGGCCGCCCCGCCTGGCGTAGTCCTCGATCCAGTCGAGCGGGAACGCGTGCAGGTCGCCGTGGCCGCCGGTGGTGCTCAGGATCGCCCCCGCGCCGTAGATGGCGGGGCCGGGCACGAGGCCCTCGGCGACGGCGCGGGCCAGATAGACGCCCAGGCCGCCGACATCGCGCACCGAGGTGATCCCCGCGTCGAGCGCGGCCCGCAGGTCACGGGTGCAGCGGGCCGCGCGCAGCGCCTCAGGCTCGAGCGGGAGCCGGTCCAGGTCGAAAGTCCGGCTGCCCATCAGATGCCCGTGACATTCCCACATCCCGGGCATCACCGTCACGGTCCGGGTCACCCTCGCCGCTCGGTCCTGCGGCGCCATGGCGGCCGGTCCGGCGTAGCTGATCCGGGATCCGTCAAGAAGCACCACGCCGTCGCGTATGGGATCGCCGCGCCCGGGAATAAGCAGCTCAGCCTCGATCCTGTACATATAAGCTCCTTTGCCTGATCTGGTGGGCTTGGGGTCTTAGCGAGATATAACGCCTGGGAGGCTCCCCGTTCAAGGCGACCACGACGCAGTTTTCACCGACAGTATCGACGTGTGTGCTGTCGCGATCATGGGTGATGCGCTATACAAGGACATACGACTGTTCGGCAACCAGGTGCGGGGGACGTGCGCCCGGCGATCTTATCGGCGGGCTGGCGTCGGGGCTGCGAGGCAGGCACTAGGGGCGAGGAAGCGAGATGCTGCCAAACGATAGGGCCCAGCCCGCCGCGCGAGACAAGCCGAGCTGGGGCGCCCGCATCGTGCACGCTCAACGGCGAGCCCCGACCTGGCTTAAGATTGTCGTCGTCGCTGCGGCCGTCCTGTTCTTCCCGGTGACGCTGGGCCTGATCCTCCTCACCGCGCTGGTCTACGCGGTCGTCGCCGTGATCCAGGGCCGGCGGACGGCCGGCGCCTCCGCCTCGGTCGCGGTCTGGGGCCTGGCTATCTTCTCGGCCCTGTCCGAGGGCAACAAGACCTGGCTCTACTCACTGCTGCTGCTGCCCTTCATTGTCGCGCTGGCCGCGCACGCCAAGCCGCTGGCCCGCTGGTTCGTGCCGTGCCGCACGGTCGCCTGGGTCCTGCTCTGGTCGGTGCCCATCGGCGCGGCCGCGCTGAAGCTGTGGCCGGGGCAGCCGTTCGTCGGCACCATCGCCGCCTGGCTGCTCGCCGCGGCCGTGCTCGGCTGGCGGGTGGCTAAGGGCATCCAGGACTCCCGCATGTACGGCAACGGGGGACCCGGCTCCGCGGACCATCCCGGGCCCGGGACCTCGGCCGGCGCGGCGGCCGCGAACTCCTCGCGTCCCGGTGCCCACCCCGGCGCTCCCTCTTACGGCGTCCGGGCCCAGGCCGCCGCGGTGCCCTACGCCGAGCACGCCACGCGTGACCATCAGGGCAGCGGGTCAGGGCCACCGAAGCCCCGGCCGCAGATCTCGGTCGAGGACGCCATGGCCGAGCTCGACGCGATGATCGGGCTGACGCCCGTCAAGGAACAGGTGCGCTCGATCGCCGCTTCTATCGAGGCCGCCCGGCGCCGGGCGGTGGCCGGCGTCACTACCGACAAGCCGATGCGGCACTTCGTCTTCCTCGGGCCGCCCGGGACCGGGAAAACGACGGTGGCCCGGGTGCTGGCCAAGATCTTCTATGCTTTCGGCCTGCTCGACTGGCCCGACGTGATCGAGGCGCACCGCGCCGACCTGGTCGGGGAGTACCTCGGCGCGACCGCGATCAAGACCAACGAGCTCGTCGACTCCGCGCTCGGCCGGCTGCTCTTCATCGACGAGGCGTACAGCCTGGTCAACGAGGGCGACGGACAGAGCGACCGGTTCGGGATCGAGGCGGTCCAGGCGCTGCTCAAGCGGGCCGAGGACAACCGCGAGGATCTCATCATCATCCTGGCCGGGTACGAGAAGCAGATGGAGACGTTCCTGGCCTCCAACCCCGGCCTGGCCTCCCGGTTCGCGACTCGGCTGAGGTTCTCGAGCTACTCGCCGCCGGAGATGCTGGCGCTGGCCGAGGCCGCGCTGGACCGGCGCGGTGAAAGGCTCGACCCGGACGCGAGGCCGGTGCTGTGGCACACGCTGGAGGAGGTCGGCCGGCGCCGGATGGCCGACGAGCTCGGCAACGGGCGGTTTGTCCGCAGCCTGCTGGAGAAGGCCGGCCAGGCCCGCGACGTGCGGGTGATGACCGGTTCGGCCGAGCCCGCGGCCCAGGACCTGGTCACGATCCGCGCGCATGACCTGGAGCTGGCGTTCGCCGAGCTGACGTCGCGGCTGCGCGGCTACGAGGACACGCCCACGCTGGAGGGCGCGATCGCCGAGCTCGACGAGCTGGTCGGCCTGGAGCCGGTCAAGCAGCAGGTGCGCGCCATCGCCGCCCAGCTGCGAGTGGCCAAGCTGCGGGACACCCACGGGCTGGCCAGCCAGCCGCCCACCAGGCACTTCGTGTTCAGCGGCCCGCCCGGCACCGGAAAGACCACGGTTGCCCGCATCCTGGGCAGGATCTTCGCCGCGCTCGGGCTGCTGGTCAGGCCCGAGGTGGTGGAGGCGCACCGGGGTGACATGGTCGGCGAGCATCTCGGCTCGACCGCGATCAAGACCAACAAGCTCATCGACTCGGCCATGGGCGGCGTGCTGTTCGTCGACGAGGCGTACTCGCTGCACAACGACGGGTATTCCGGCGGGGACGCGTTCGGGACCGAGGCGGTGCAGGTCCTGCTCAAGCGGGCCGAGGACGACCGGGACCGGCTGGTGATCGTGCTGGCCGGGTACCCGGGCGACATGGACAGGTTCTTGCGCAGCAACCCCGGCCTGGCCTCGAGGTTCAGCACCCGGGTCACGTTCCCCAGCTACCAGCCGCAAGACCTGGCGCGGATCGCCGTCCTGCTGGCGGAGCAGGCCGGCGACATGTTCGACCCGGCGGCGGTCGAGGTCCTCGGCGCCATCTTCAGGCACGCCTGCGACGGCGGCCGGATCGACGAGCTGGGCAACGGCCGGTTCGCCCGGTCGCTATTCGAGCGCGCCTGCGCCTGCCGCGATGTCCGGGTGGTGCGGCTGGGCGAGCAGGCCACCGCGGCTGACCTGACCACGCTGATGGCCGCGGACGTGGAGACGGCTTACCGCGAACTCGCGGTGCCCGACCACGGTTAGCCTGCCGCAGTCCGTGACGCGGCGGTGGGAGTTCTGGATTGACCGGGGCGGCACGTTCACCGATATCGTCGCCCGGCGGCCGGACGGACGCCTGGTCGCGCACAAGCTGCTTTCCGATAACCCAGCGGCCTACCGGGACGCCGCGGTGGCGGGCATCCGCACGCTGCTCGGCCTCGGGCCGGACGAGCCGTTCCCGGCCGACCGGATCGGCGCGGTCCGGCTGGGCACCACGGTGGCCACCAACGCCCTGCTCGAGCGCAAGGGCGAGCCGACCGTGCTGGTCATCACCGAGGGTTTCGCCGACGCGCTGCGGATCGCTTACCAGAACCGGCCGCGGATCTTCGACCGCAAGATCATGCTGCCCGAGGTGCTCTACGACCGGGTGATCGAGGCCACCGAGCGGACCGGCGCTCGCGGCGAGGTCATCACGCCGCTGGACGAGCACGCGATCGCCGCGAAGCTGAAAGCCGCCTACGACGACGGCTTCCGCAGTGTCGCCGTGGTGTGCCTGCACGGCTACCGCTATCCCGGGCACGAAGGGCGGATCGGCTGCCTCGCCCGCGAGGCCGGTTTCACCCAGGTGTCGGAGTCCGCCCAGACGAGCCCGTTGATGAAGCTGGTCTCACGAGGCGATACCACGGTGGTGGACGCTTACCTGTCGCCCATCCTGCGCCGGTACGTGAGCCAGATCGCGCCGGAGCTGGCCGGGGTCCGGCTGCTGTTCATGCAGTCCAACGGCGGCCTGACCGGCGCGGCCAGCTTCCGCGGCAAGGATTCCATCTTGTCCGGCCCGGCGGGCGGCATCGTGGGCATGGCCGCCACGGCCCGCGCGGCCGGCTTCGGCCAGGTCATCGGGTTCGATATGGGCGGCACGTCCACCGACGTGTCACACTTCGCCGGGGAGTTCGAGCGCGAGTACGAGACCCAGGTCGCCGGGGTCCGGATGCGGGCGCCGATGCTGTCCATTCACACCGTCGCCGCGGGCGGCGGCTCGGTGCTGCACTTCGACGGTGGCCGGTACCGGGTCGGGCCCGACTCCGCCGGGGCCGATCCTGGGCCTGCCTGCTACCGGCGCGGCGGCCCGCTTACCGTCACCGACGCCAACGTGCTGCTCGGCCGCATCCAGCCGGGCCATTTCCCGGCCGTGTTCGGCGAGCGCGGCGACGCCCCGCTCGACGCCGGGATTAGCCGGGCCAGGTTCACCGAACTCAGCGAGCAGATCACCGCGGCGGCCGGCGATACCCGCGGCCCGGAGCAGGTGGCAGCCGGCTTCCTCGAGGTCGCGGTGGCCAACATGGCGAACGCGATCAAGAAGATCTCGGTGCAGCGCGGCTACGACGTGACGCAATACCTGCTCAACGTGTTCGGCGGGGCCGGCGGTCAGCATGCTTGCGCCGTCGCCGACGCGCTCGGCATGACCAAGGTGCTCATCCATCCGCTGGCCGGCGTGCTTTCCGCATACGGGATCGGGCTCGCCGACATCATCGCGATGCGCGAGCAGTCCGTCGAGGCACCGCTGACGGCCAGCCTGATCGCCGGGCTGCCCGCCCTGATCGGCCCGCTGGAAGCAAGCGCTCGCGAGCAGGTCGCGGCGCAGGGAGTGCCGCCCGGCCGGATCACCGCCACCCACCGGGCCCATCTGCGCTACGAGGGCACCGCCACGGCCGTCCTGATTCCGGTCGGCTCGCTGGCGGAGATGACCCGGGCCTTCGAGGCGGAATACTCCCGGCGCTTCTCCTTCCTCATGCCGGACCGGCCGGTCATCGCGGAAGCCGTGTCGGTCGAGGTGGCCGGCGCCCAGGATGAGCTGGACGGCGGCGGCCAGACCACGGTCCGTTCGGCCTCAGGAAAGGATCAGGCTCAGCCAGAACGGCCGGTCTGCGTGGCCCGGGTCCCGATGTTCGCAGCCGGTGCGTGGGCGCAGGTGGAGCTGTACTCGCGGGCTGAGCTGGGGCCCGGGCACGCCGTCGGCGGCCCGGCCATCATCGCCGAGGAACTCGCGACCACCGTGATTGAACCCGGCTGGCAAGCCGTGGTCAGCGACCGCGGCGACCTGCTGCTGTCGCGGGTGAGCGCCCGGCCTGCCGCCGCCGATATCGGCACCCGCGCCGACCCGGTGATGCTGGAGATCTTCAACAACCTGTTCATGTCGGTCGCCGAGCAGATGGGGGTCCGGCTGCAGGCGACCTCGCAGTCGGTCAACATCAAGGAACGCCTCGATTTCTCCTGCGCGGTCTTCGACGCCGGCGGCGGCCTGATCGCCAACGCCCCGCACATGCCGGTGCACCTGGGCTCGATGGGCGAATCGATCAAGATGGTGATCAAGCGCAACCAGCCCCCTTCCGCTGGCATCCGCCGCGGGGACGTCTACGTCCTCAACGACCCGTACCACGGCGGCACTCACCTCCCCGACATCACAGTGGTCACACCCGTCTTCGCCCCCCGCGCCTCCCCCCCGGGCACGAGCCAGGAAGCGGGTCCCCAGGCGGACCTCGCGGAGGAGGAAATCTGGTTCTACGTGGCCTCGCGGGGGCATCACGCCGAGATCGGCGGTATGTCCCCGGGGTCGATGCCGGCCTCGAGCACCCGGGTCGAACAGGAGGGGGTGCTGATCGACAACTGGCTGCTGGTGCGGGACGGGCAGCTGCGCGAAGCGCAGACCATCCGGTTGCTCCAGTCCGCCGAGTACCCGTCCCGCGACCCCGCCACGAATCTCGCTGACCTGCGCGCCCAGATCGCCGCGAACGCCAAGGGCATCACCGAGCTGCACCGGATGGTCGAGCACTTCGGCCTGCCCACCGTTCAGGCGTACATGGGCCACGTCCAGCAGAACGCGGCCGAATCGGTACGCCGGGTGATCACCGCGCTGCACGACGGCCAGTACGAGTACGAGCTGGACAACGGCGCGACGATCAAGGTCGCGGTCCGCGTCGACCACGGCGCCAGGACCGCCGAGATCGACTTCACCGGCACCTCGCCCCAGCTGGCGGACAACTTCAACGCGCCGTCGAGCGTGGCCATGGCGGCCGTGCTCTACGTGTTCCGGACCCTGGTAGAAGACGACATCCCGCTCAACTCCGGCTGCCTGGAGCCGCTGAGCGTGATCATCCCGCCCGGTTCGATGCTTTCCCCCGAATACCCGGCGGCGGTCGCGGCAGGCAACGTGGAGACCTCTCAGGCCGTGACCGGGGCCCTGTACGCGGCGCTCGGGGTGATGGCGGAGGGGTCGGGGACGATGAACAACGTGACGTTCGGCAACGGCAGGTACCAGTACTACGAGACGGTGGCCAGCGGGTCCGGGGCGGGCGACGGCTTCGACGGCACCGACGTGGTGCAGACCAAAATGACCAACTCCCGGCTGACCGATCCCGAGGTGCTCGAATGGCGCTACCCGGTGCGGGTCGAGTCGTACCGGATCCGGCGCGGCAGCGGCGGGGCGGGGCGCTGGCACGGGGGCGCCGGCGGCGTGCGCAGGCTGCGCTTCGCCGAGCCGATGACGCTCACCACCTTGGCCGGCCACCGGCGCGTCGCCGCGTTCGGGCTGGCGGGCGGCCAGCCGGGCGCGCTCGGCCGGCACTGGATCGAGCATCCCGACGGCAGCGTCACGGCCATGGGCGGCTGTGACTCCGTGACGGTCGCACCCGGCGACGTGTTCGTGATCGAAACCCCGGGCGGCGGAGGTTACGGGCCACCCGGATAATCCGGTAAGTCCCTCGTGTCGTCCGCCTCGAGTTCGCGCAGCACGGCGATCAGCGCGGCTTCGTCTCCGCCGGTGTGCTCGAGCACGGCCATCAGCGCGTGCAGCACCAGGTGCCGGTCCTGGCCGGTGTCCAGCAGCCGCTGGGCGGCCTCCCACAGCTCGGGCGGATCGTCGCGCCAGAGCCGGTCCGCCAGCACCACGTGCCGCTCGATGTGACGGCCGACGCCGCCGGGCGCGGGGGTGGCGTGGTCGGCGGCAAGCAGCGCGCGCCGGTCGCGCGGGTCGGCCGGGTCCAGGATCGACAGATCGGCACCGGAGTGCCAGCCTTCCAGGACCGGGAACGCGAACGCGCGCCGCGGCAGCGCCTCCAGGTCGGAGTCCGGCAGCAACCGCCGGACCAGCGCGTAGTCCAGGCCGAACTCGGCCGGATCCCGGTAGGCCGCAGCGAACGCGCCCATCGCGTTGAACACCGACTCGAGCGTCTCGGTCACGGCGGCTTCGGTCAGCCCGCGCCGGCGGCCAGCCCACCGCACCCAGGCGCCGAGGACGTGCGGCATCGCGTCCTGCTCGGCGAACGTCAGCATGACCTTGCGCGGCAGCCATTTGAGCAGGAACGTCTCGACCTTAGTCGGGCTCATCCGCAGCGGTCGTCCGAAATCCTTGTCGCATCCGTAGTCGATGATGCGGTCAGCGCAGTGGCTGGCGGACCCGCGGTCGGACAGGTCCTCGGCCTCATCGGAGGCGAGGAACTCGGCGGCGAGCATGGCCCGCCGGTCCTTGCTCCAGGCCTGCCGCCGGGCGCCGGTGCTGGACAGCGAGTGGCCGCGGTACGGCGGCAGGGCTCTGATCCGGGCCCGGATGAACGCGTGGTAGGACGGGAAGGACTCGCTGACCGCAGGGTCCGCGGCCGCGTCGGTCTCGGTGAGCGCGGTCTCCAGCATGTGCCGGGCCTGCCCCGCGTCGATCTCGCGGAACGAGGGCTTGCTCTCGGCGTCGCGCTGATCGTTCGCCTCCCGGCAGTGGTCGAGTAGCTTGGCGACCCGTGAGGTTACCCAGCCGTCGCGGATCATCCCGTTGCTGTTGTAGTCCACCACGGTGACCAGCGCGTGCGGTTCCTCCCCGGCGTAGCTGAACACGCAGATGACCTCGTCCTGATCGCCCATCTCATCGGGGTTGACGTAGCACTCGGCCGAGGTCACCGCGCCCAGGTGCTCCGCCCAGCCGGGGCACGGCACGCCGCTCTCGATCAGCTCCAGGGCCGCGCGTTCGGCCTTGGCCGCCTGCCGGGGCGTGCCGAGGCAGGCGATGCCGGACAGCAGGGCCAGCGCCGCCGGGCTGCGCTGGTGGCCGGCGTAGTCGACCAGGCCCTCGCCGACGAGCTGCTCGACCGTGGCGGCGCGCCTGCCGCCGCCGCGCTGCCCCCACCAGGTGCCGAGCAGCTCGCTGACCATGAGCTCGGCGTCCAGCGGACTGCGCACGGCGAGGAGCTCACGCGCGGCGCGCAGGAGCTCGGCGAAGAGCGCATTCGGCGGCGGGGCAGCGGCGCCTCGCCGCTGTCCGCCTCCGGAGCCCCCTGGGGACTGGCTGCGACGGCTCTGCGGGCTCACGCTGATAGCCTCTCAGATCTGGACATGCGGACGCTATGCTACGTTGTCATGCCCGCTGTAATTCCGCCTCCTCAATAGCGTATGCCACCCGGGCTCGCTGGACGGGCACGCTAGCACGTGGTAGATGGTCTTCGTCTCCGCGAATCCGTCTTCCTGGCCGCGCCAATTGCCGGACTGTGGCACGCTTGATTAGTTGGCTGCGGGAACGATAGCCCGGGAAGCGGGAACGACGATTCCGGGGAAGGAGCCGCCCATGGCAGCCCCGGGCGCGGTACAGGGGAGTTCGTTGTGAGCATGGGGACGTCCGTGCCCAGGCAACGGGACGCTTCGGACTCCGCACTGGTGGACATGCTGATGCTGGAGGCACCCGTCGGTCTGGCCCTGTTCGGGTCCGACCTGCGCTTTCGCTGGGTGAACGCTGCCCTGGCCCGGCTCGGCGGCCACGTCGCCGACCCCTCCGGAGCTGATCTCTCGAACCCCTCGAGCTACGCTGGCCGCCGCCCGGCCGAGGTCTGGCCCGCGGAGATCGCCACCCGGGCCGAAGCCGCACTGCGCAAGGTGCTAGCCGACCGCGAGCCGGTGATCGAGCCGGGCTACCCCCCAGTGACCGCCGCCCCCGCGAATTCCTCCGCCCCCGGCAACGC
>JALYVS010000320.1 GCA_030853115.1 Actinomycetota bacterium | reverse complement strand
CCGCCTGCCAGTCCGCCTCGCGCCGTACGGCGGCAGCGACCCCGCCCGCTGCGGCCACCAGGTTCTCGACCTCACGCGCACCCAGCACCGCGATCCTGGCCGCGACCGACTCCGGGTCATCGGACGTGCCGAGGGCCTGCAGCAGCGCGTCGGCGTGCCAGGGATAGTTCGCGTGCGTCCGCACCCAGCCGTCGGCGGCCTGCCAGAAACGCGAAAGCGGCGCGAACCCCGAGCCGACGCGCTCCCCGTTCAACCGCAGGTAGGCCTCGCTCCTGAAGGCCGCCGCGACATGTCCCCGGTCAAGCTGCGCGGCCGGGCCTTGACCCGGCCCGCGCTGAGCATGCAAGGCCGCGGCCGCGAGCAAGGCCGTCCCGGCGCAGGCGATGGCCGTGTCTTCTACCGGCAGCGATGATGGCAGCCGGCTGGGATCGCCGGTGACCTGGAGAACGTCGGGTCCGGCCGGGAAGCCAGCGGCCGGACCGCCTTCCAGGGCGGCCCATGCCTCGGCCAGCAGCCGCGGCCACAGCTCTTCCGTCATGTGGCCATTTTCTCCTCCTCCGCCAGCACCGCCGCCAGCACCGCCAGCAGACAAAAGCAGGCCGCTAGCCGGGTCGCCGGGCGATCAGGTGCAGCAGGGCGGCCACCTGGCGGTACGGGTCGGTGCGCCCGGCCCGCTCCTCGCAGTCCAGCAGGGCGGCCAGATCGGGCGGCGGTTCGGCGTTGTCGGCGGCGGCATCGGTGAAGACCCGCACTCCGTACCAGGCGGTGACCTCCAGGCCGTGGCCCGCGAGCCGGCCGGTCAGATCGGCGAGGCGGTCAGCGCGGGCGGTGACCCCGATCCGGTTCTGGTAGCTGGCCGAGCCGAACGCCTCCGTGCACGCCGTCCAGTCACCGAGCAGTCCCGGCCGCAGCGCCAGCGCGTCCCCGTTGCGGACCACCAGGGACACCAGGCCTCCCGGCGCCGTCAGCGCCGCGGCGGCGCGCAGCACCGGGCCGGGATCCGCGTGGTACATCAGCACCCCGTGGCAGAGCACGGCTGCGAAAGGAGATACCCGGGCCCGTTCGGCCGCATTCTCGATCAGGCCACGCTCGACTCGCACCCTGGCCCGGACCTCAGCCGGCTCGACGGCCAGCTCCCGATCGAACCTGGCCAGCAGCTCCGCGGAGGCATCAACGCCGGTCACCTCGTAGCCGCGCCGCGCCAGTGCGACGGCCTGCGTCCCCTGACCGCAACCCAGATCAATGATCCGAACGGGCGCTGGCGGCAGTTCCGCGCTCAGCTGCTTGGCCACCAGATGCTGGCGCACCACATCCCTGAGCTTGCCCAGCCGTGACTGCCAGCCGCTTTCCCCAGGGGTGAACGCGGTGCTCACCGGTCGCGTCCCACTTCTCGTTGCATCAGGACAGTATCGATCCACCGGCTGTGCTTGCGGCCCACCCCCGTCAGGCGACCGGCCTCGGTAAAGCCGAACCGGCGGTGCAGGGCGGCCGACGCGTCGGTCCCGGTGTCCGCGATGACCGCGATGACCTGCCGCACGCCCGCGTCCGCGCACCCGGCCAGCAGACCGCCGAGCAGCGCGCGGCCTAGCCCGCGGCCGGTGTGCGCGGGGGAGAGGTAGACCGTGTCCTCGACGGTGTACCGGTAGGCGGGCTTAAGCCGCCACGGGCTGACGTAGGCGAAGCCGCAGACCTCGCCGCCGGCCTCGGCGATCAGGAACGGCAGGCCTGCCTGCCCCAGGTCGTCAAGCCGCCGCCGCCAGTGGCCGGCGCTCGGCGGAATCTCCTCGAAGGTCGCGACGCTCGTCCTCACGTAGTGAGCGAAAATCGCCGCGACCGGCTCAGCGTCGGCCGGGACGGCCGGGCGGGTAACAGGTTCGGCTGCGATCAAGGTCAGCAGTCGTAGTACAGCTCGAACTCATGCGGGTGCGGGCGCAGCCGGAGTGCGTCCAGCTCGACGGTCCGCTTGTAGTCCAGCCAGGTCTCGATGAGGTCGGGGGTGAATACGCCGCCCTCAGTGAGGTAGGCGTGGTCGGCCTCCAGGGTGTTCAGCACCGCTTCGAGCGAGCCGGGAACCTGCGCGATGGCGGAGGCCTCGTCCGGGGGCAGCTCGTACAGGTCCTTGTCCACCGGCTCGGCCGGCTCGATCTTGTTCTTGATCCCGTCCAGACCCGCCATCAGCATCGCGGCGAACGCGAGATAGGGGTTGCAGGACGGGTCGGGGACACGGAACTCGACGCGCTTGGCCTTCGGGTTCGTGCCGGTAATCGGGATCCGGATACAGGCCGAGCGGTTGCGCTGTGAGTAGACCAGATTGACCGGGGCCTCGAAACCGGGGACGAGCCGGTGGTAGGAGTTCGCGGTCGGGTTGGTGAAGGCCAGCAGCGAAGGCGCGTGCTTGAGCAGCCCGCCGATGTAGTAACGGCCAAGGTCGGACAGGCCCGCGTATCCGACCTCGTCGTAGAACAGCGGCGATCCGTCCTTCCAGATCGACTGGTGGCAGTGCATCCCGTTGCCGTTGTCACCAAACAGCGGCTTGGGCATGAACGTCACCGTCTTGCCCGCCGCCCGGGCGGTGGACTTGATGATGTACTTGAAGAGCATGAGCTTGTCGGCTTCCTCCAGCAGAGGACCGAAGCGCATGTTGATCTCGGACTGTCCGGCGGTGCCGACCTCGTGGTGCTGCATCTCGACCTGAATGCCGGCCGCGAGCAGGTTGGTCGTCATTTCCGCGCGCAGGTCCGCGAAGTGGTCCATCGGCGGGACGGGGAAATAGCCGCCCTTGTACCTGGGCTTATAGGCCAGGTTGCCGCCGTCCTCCTCCAGGCCGGAGTTCCACGCACCCTCCACCGAGTCGATGTGGTAATAGCCCTCGTTCGCGGAGGTCGAGAAACGAGCCGAGTCGAAGATGTAGAACTCCGCCTCGGGGCCGAAGAACGCCGTGTCGCCGATGCCGGTGCCGCGCAGGTAGTCCTGCGCCTTCCTGGCGATGTTGCGCGGGTCTCGGGTGTACGGCGCGCCGGTCAGCGGGTCGTGCACAAAGAACGTCATGTTCAGGGTCTTGTGCGTCCGGAACGGGTCGAGCCCGGCCGTGCTGGGGTCGGGCAGCAGCAGCATGTCGGACTCGTGGATCGCCTGGAACCCGCGGATCGACGAGCCGTCGAACATGAGGCCGTCGGTGAAGACATCCGCACTGAACGCCGACGCGGGCACGGTGAAATGCTGCATCGTTCCCGGCAGGTCACAGAACCTGACGTCGATGAACTCTACATTTTCCTCAGCGATGAAGCTGAGTACTTCCTCGGCACTGCTGAACATCAACCCTCCCGGTACAGGGCACGCATTTAGGTTCTCAAGGCACGCGATTGGGACGTTAGACGCCAGCAATTTCCTCGCCGTGTCTGGTGTGTTTCACGCAGGTTACGGCTCGGCGGCTAAGGTCAGGTCTTCCATTATGGCCCGCCGCGCTCTAGCTGGCATGTAACGGATACCGTGGTGTCGTGGCCAAGAAACCCCGTAACCGCAGCGTCGGCTCCGATCGGAGCGCCGCCGCGGCCGGCTCGGCCCCGGCCTATCCCGGTCAGCGGTTCGGGTTGCCCGAGCAGGGCCCGGGGTCGGTGGCCACCATGATCAGGCGAGTGCTGGCCTTGTTCATCGACTGGCTGCTCAGCATGCTCATTGCGTACTGGCTCACCCACTCGCAGTTCTGGACCATTGCTGTCTTCGCGGTAGAGGTCTACGTACTGACCGCGACGACCGGAAGCACGGTGGGCAAGCGCCTGGTCGGCATCCGGGTCATCCGGACCCACGGCGGCCCGGTCGGCTTTCGCTGGGCCCTGGTCCGTACGGCGATCCTGCTGACGGTGATCCCGCCGCTGCTCACCGACCGCGACCTGCGCGGCCTGCATGACCGCGCCGCGGACACTATTGTCATCCGCGGCTAGCTCCCGCTATCGTCCGCTGGCAGCGGCCTTCGGGGTCTCAGCGGGCCTTCGGCCGGGGCATCCTGGGCTGCCTGGCATTCTTCGGCAGTGGCCCCTTGGGTACCTGCAACGACGGCTGCAGAGCCTTCAGCCGGTGGTTGATATCGCTGATCGCCTCCGGCTTGAGCTGGCGCGGCAACCGCATGATCTTCCGCTGCAGCTTGTTGATCGGGACCTGGCCCTGGGCGCTGCCGATCTGGAACTCGATGATCGGCACCTCGTAGGCCACCCGGGCGACCCGTTTTTTCTCCGCGGCGATCAGGCTGGCCAGCCGGGCGGGGGAGCCCTCGCCGACCAGGATCACACCGGGCTTGCCCACCGCCCGGTGCACCACGTCCATGTTCCGGTTGGCGGCGATCGCGGGCGTCACCGTCCAGTTGCCCCGCATGTTCTCGAGCACGGCGGCCGCAGCGCCCGGTTGCCCTTCGATGGCCGAGTACTGCGCTGACTGCGCGAACCGGCCGAACAAGATGACCGTGACCAGCACGCCGAGCAGGACGCCCAACGGGATGAGGACATACGCGAGGCCGGTCAGCAGGCCGATAACCACCAAGATCACCAGCGTGCCGAGCCCGCTTCCGATGACGATAGGCATCGCCTTCGGATTGGACTTGTGCACCATGCCGGCCACCATGCGGATCTGCTTCAGCCGGCCGGCCTTGGCCAGGTCCTCAGCGGTACCCAGATTGACGGCCGGGTCAGCGGCCTCAGATTTTCTCGACATGCGTGCCATGCTCCGCAGCATACGGTTTCCAGTGCCCAGGACAGAAACCGGCCAGCAAGCCGCGGTATCGGCCGGCTAGCGCGCAGACGGCTCGGCCGCGCCGCTCCGGTGCTCGACAGCCTGCGCGTACAGGCGGCCCGCCCGGTATGAGGATCGCACCAAAGGACCGGACATCACGCCGGCGAATCCGAGCTCCAGCGCCTCTTCTCGCAGCTCCACGAACTCCTCGGGCTTTACCCAGCGCTCCACTGGATGGTGCCGGGGCGTGGGGCGCAGGTACTGGGTGATCGTCAGGAGCTCGCAGCCGGCCGCCCGCAAATCCTGCATCGTCTCGGTGATCTCAGGTCGTTCCTCGCCCAGTCCCAGGATCAGGTTGGATTTCGTGACCAGCCCGCGGGGGCGGACCGCGCGGGCGGCGCGAAGCACCTCCAGCGACCGTGAGTACCTGAAGCCCGGCCTGATCCGCCGGAAGATCCGCGGCACGGTCTCGATGTTGTGGGCCAGCACCTCGGGCGCGGCGTCGAAGACCACCGCCAGCCGGTCGGGGTCGGCGTTGAAGTCGGGGATCAGCAGCTCCACGCCGCAGCCGGGAACGGCGGCATGGATCTCGCGGCCGACTTGCGCGTACAGCCAGGCGCCGCCGTCGGCCAGGTCATCGCGCGCGACGCCGGTTACGGTCGCGTACTTCAGGCCCATGGCGGCGACCGACTCCGCGACCCGCCGGGGCTCGCCTTCGTCCAGGGGCTGCGGCTTGCCGGTGTCGATCTGGCAGAAGTCGCACCGCCGGGTGCACTGGTCACCGCCGATCAGGAAGGTGGCTTCGCGGTCTTCCCAGCATTCGAAGATGTTCGGGCAGGCCGCCTCTTCGCAGACCGTGTGCAGGCCCTCGCTGCGGACCAGGTTCTTGAGCTCGGTGTAGGCCGGCCCGGTACGGAGCCGGGTCTTGATCCACGGTGGCTTGCGCTCGATCGGGACCTCGCTGTTGCGGGCCTCCAGACGGAGCATGCGACGGCCTTCGGGTGCGAGTACCACTCCTCCAGGATATGCCGTCTCCTAAGCGGGCAGGGCGGCGGCCTTCGCCTCGGCACCAGGTCCGGTCAGCGCCTCGGGGTCGTCGACCCGGCGCCAGCCGCGGTAGCCGAGCACCTCAGCCAGGCGGTCCTGCATGACCGGGGTCACCTCGGCGACGGTGATGCTGCGGCCGGCCTCGGCCGACAGCGTGCTCACCCCGGCGTCACGGATGCCGCACGGGACGATGCGGTCGTACCAGCCCAGGTCGCAGTCGGCGTTCAACGCGAACCCGTGCATGGTGACCCCCCTGGCCACCCGCGCGCCGATCGCCCCCACCTTACGGTCCGGGGTGCCCGCCTCACCCAGCACCCAGGCGCCACTGCGTCCCGGCACCCGCGCTGCCGTGACCCCGAAGTCCGCGCCGGTCCGGATCATTGCCTCCTCGAGCGCCCGCACGTAGGCGACCACGTCAACTGGATCGCGGAGTTTGATGATCGGGTACCCGGTCAGCTGGCCCGGCCCGTGCCAGGTGATCTTGCCACCGCGGTCCACGTCGATCACCGGCGCGCCCGGGTCGCCGAACGGCCGGTCCGACGCTGCCGTCCGCTTTCCCGCCGTGTACACCGGCTCATGTTCGAGCAGCAGGCAGCAGTCTGGAACTTCGCCGGCTACCCGCCGGGCGTGGACGCGCCGCTGCAGATCCCAGCCCTCGAGGTAGCCGACCGGGACGGCGCCGGCATTGAGGTAGACAAGCTCACTCACTTTTACCAGCTTACGCCCGGTTCCGCCGCAGGCTGGCCCGGCGGCCTGCACCTAACGCTCAGGCAGCCAGCGGCGAGCGCACAGTTAAGACGTACCTTGAGGGGTAACAATGAGGTCGTGATGGATAAGGCCGAGTTGCGGCGGATGAGCCCTGCCGATCGCCGGCAGCTGGCGGCAATGCTCATCGAGCTCGACGGGCCGCGTCCGGCGGAGATGAGCCCGGCTGACACCTATCGGGATGACCCCGCGCTGGGCCGTCAGCGGCGGCTGGTCCTGCTCGTCTCGGCGGCCTCCTGCGTGCTCCTGGCCGGCTGGATCGTCGTGCTGGCCGCCACTTTGCCGCACCATTTCAACACCCATCACTGGCGGGCGCTGTGGGTGAACTTCGACGTGCTCCTGCTGCTGGCGTTCGCGGCCACGGCCTGGGCGACCTGGCGTAAGCGACAGATCCTGATCTTGCTGCTCATGCTCACCGGCACCATGCTCTGCTGCGATGCCTGGTTCGACGTCGGCACATCGCTGGCGACCAAGGGTATCGGGATCAGCCTCGCCTCGGCGGTGTTCGCTGAGCTGCCGCTGGCTGTCCTGGCGTTCACCGGCGCGCGTCGCCTGCTCAAGGCCACGGTCGAGGCCAGCCTCCCCCCTGCGGTCGTGGCTGGCCACCCGCCGGCGGGCAGCTGGCGGCCAGCCGGCGGCGCCGACCGCGGGTATGGCCCCTCGCTGCGCCGCACGCCCCTGGCC
>JALYVS010000319.1 GCA_030853115.1 Actinomycetota bacterium | reverse complement strand
CGGGCAAGCCTGGCCCCGGCGGCTGATCGTAATCCTGGCCGTAACCCTGACCCGGCTGCTGCCCGTACGGCTGGGCCGGCTGCTGGCCGTAACCCTGACCCGGCTGCTGCCCATAGCCCCGGCCATAGTCCTGACCCGGCTGCTGGCCGTATCCCCGGTCCGGAGGCGGCTGCGGGTACGCCTGGCCGGGCGGAGGCTGAGTAGCATCCTGCCCCGCCCCTGGCGTATACGGATCTGGAAATTGACTCACCGGAATCTCACTCCCTGTGTGCGTTCGCTGCGAACAGGGCTCGATGGCAGCGAAGTAATCGTGCTGTAGCCCAGAACTGCGATCGTACGCGAACCGTTACCGAGCTGGCGAGCAGCGGGCAAAACCCCCAAATGTCCTGGCTGGCAGGCAGACAGCCACATGACCCTAAGCGCCGAAAGGTTGCCGAATAGCTCTGAAATCTCTTCAGCAACAGCTCTGCCTAAGCACCACAGCAAATCATTCTTCCGATAAACGCGGGACCGCCCAAAGGAGGCGGGCTCAGGGAGATGATGACTTCAGTCCGGCGTACCGCGCCGCCGAGGCGTGGTGCGGTAGACGCCCGGACCGGCCGTGGAGTGGATCAACTAAACCATCGGCGGCGGACGCGCCTGCGCCCGGTCCGCCGGCCCGGCCGCGGCACCCGGGTCGGTCAGGCCCGGCCGAGCAGTTCGGTGAGCTCGGCGTCGAAGTCCAGGTGTCCCGACTCTTGCCCGGCCGGGACCAGCTGGTAGGTCCGCTGCAGGAACTCATCGACCGCCCGGGCGCTGGCCTCGAACTGCGCCTGCCCGAACGGTGAGCTCATCGCGATGTTCAAGATGGCGGACCCGGCAGCGGCCCCGCTCAGGGCTCCCCCCGCTGCCGGGCCGCGAGATGCCGCTGACGGCCAGGCCTGAACATCCCCGACACCCTCGCGAGCATGCAGGGCCGCCGCGAGCAAGTCACGGGCGAGCGTCCACTCCACCGGCTCGTCCGTCCCCACCTCGAACGCCATCCGCACCGCGTACGGATCCGCGCTGTCGTAGGACATGCTGGCCATCAGCGGCACGATCGTGTTCTCCGGGCCGACCAGCCCCAGCCCGAGTTCCGCCGAAACCTCAGTACGGCTGCTGCTCATCATCTGCCTCCCCCGAAGTGTGCTCTCCACCTACCGCGATCTTTGAGGGCCTCGGTAGCAAGACGGGTCGCTGTCCGGGTGCAAGACGGTTGCAGCCGCTAACCTGATCGGCGGACGCGAGCAGGCCGTGGTCCGGCACCGCCCCTGCGCACCGGCGGCCGCCGGATCGCAGGTTACGGCTGGGGCTGGAGCAGGCCTAGCGGGGTCGGAGCGGCGAACTGGACCGTGAGGACCGACTGGCCGCCGGATCCCGTCGGGACGGTGACGGCCGTCCGGGCCGGCACATACGGTGCGCGCTGGGCCCGGAAGAAGGCCAGCATGTGCCGGACGGCGCCGCGGGCGCCAATGACCTCGGCCGCCCGCAACGGCAAGCCCGGGCTCGCCCCGGGACCGCCGTCCAGGAAGGTCTCGATCCGGACCGGCTCGTCCGCTGCCATCGTGTCCAGGGTGGTAAGCAGGCGTGCGTCGACCTGGCCCGCTATGAGCTGCGCCCGGGCGGAAGAGGCGAAGGCGATCCTGGGGTCATGCAGCAGCTGCTGACCGGCCGCCTGGCGGGCCAGCAGATCCGCGGCCAGGGCAAGCCGGTAGGCAGCGGCACCGGCGGACGCGACCACGCGGATGTCGATCCGGGCCTGGCCCGAGCCGAAGCTGGCCAGAATTTCCGGGGCATAGACGCTGCTCAAGCGGCTGCCGAAGGTTCCCCGGACGGCGGCGGTCGCCAGGATCACGTCCGAGCTTAGCGGATCAGCCGTGCCCGGTCCGAGGACAAGCAGGTTTCCGGCCGAGATGCCGCGACGAACCAGTACCGAGCACATCGCGGGATCGCAGGCCAGGATGGCATCGTCGCCAACCTGTTCAGCCGCCCACAGCGCGGCCTGGGTGCGTGCCGCCACGGCCTGGGTCACCGGCGCTGACGTCGTAGCATGCGTGTGCGCGTCCGCGGAAGCGAGGTGCGAGCCGGGGAAACCGTACGTGGCCTCGACGGCAAGGACCGCCGTCAGGGCCACGAACGCGGCCGCCACGCCGAGCCGGACGAGATGGCGTCGCGCGGTCGTAGGCGCGGGCGTGGGCTCCAGGCCTTCGGATGGGTCGGACGGCCCGGCCGGGCGGGTGCACCGCTGGTGGAAGCGGGCCTCGAGCTCCGGCCGGCGACCCGCGGGCGCGTTCGCCGCACGGGAACGCCAGTATCCGGCCGCCTGGCGATGGGCCGTGAGCACCTGGGCGCCGAGGCCGGCTTCGGCCAGCCGGCGCTGCAGTGCGTCCGCAGTCCACCGGTGAACCGACAGCTGATGACCGGACTCGACGCAGAGCAAGCCGACGGCCTGGCATTCGGCGATCTGTCCTGGCCGGCCCGCGACTACGTCGGGGGCGACCGGCACGCGGAAGACCGACGTACGCACCAGCAGGTTCCTGGCTCCGGCGCTGAGCCGGTCAAAGAGGTCGCCGCACATCTGGTCGGCCGCCGCGGACGCAATCAGTTCCGCCGTGGCCTCGGGCAGCTCGGTGGGCTCGGTCCTGGGCAGCGGCTGGCCTGTCGTGGCCTGGATCCGCGCCTGGACCCGACGCACCACATCGGCGTACCGTTCACCGAGGGTCAGCAGCGCGTCCAGGTACTCGATCGCAAGCGGATGACCACCGGTCAGCCGCCAGGCCTGATCACGTTCGGAATCGACGAGCAGCCGGAGTCCGGGCAGCGCAGCAGTGAGTTCTGAGGCGCCCGACCTGGTTAGCGGCCCGACCCGGCGGAACACCAGGCGCTCGCGGCCGGGCCGCGGCAGCCTGGGTGCGGCCAGGCCCAGCCGCTCCGCCGGGTTACCTGCGAGCTCAGCCAGCGGGATCGGGGTTCCGCCGGTCTGAGGCGGTACCGCGAGACCGGTTGCCACCTGCGGGACCAGCGTGAACGGATTGTGACAAGTGATCAGGAGCTTTCCGGGCCAGGCCGCCAGTGATGCCGCGAGGGCCGGGTCGCGGACGGTCCACTGGCCCGCGTTCTCGGACAGATTGTCATCGAAGTTGTCCCAGATGATGAAGTCCGCTTCCGCGGGTCCCGCGGCAAAAGTGGCAGCGGACACCTCACCCGTGAAAACCGCTGCCGCCCGGCCGGACCTGAGCCGGTCGACCCGGGCGGCGATCTGCGCGGCCAGCGTCGATTTACCGATTCCGCCCATGCCGTAGAGCACGAGCCCAGCTGCGCCTGGTCCGCTCAGGTCGGCAGACCAGCGCCGGCCCTCGGCGGACCGGATCGACAGCGGCGGACGGCGGCTCGGCCGGCTATCTGAGCCCCGGGCGTGCCTGGAATGCCGGCCCGAAGGCCGCATCCTCACCTGTCTTGCGGCTGAAACCGGCCTGGCGGCACGATCGGGCCTGCCGTCCGCACCGGCATTCATCGGCGCATCGGCGTCAGCGGTAACACCGAAATCGGCGACGATATGCTGATTCGTCACCGCATAACGATTGCTAGTGGGGTCAGGATTCGTGACCGGGTCGCGTTTTGCGGCCGGACCTGACCTTAGAGCCGCGCTGCTATTGGTGGCAGCGGAAGGATCTGGCGCTGGGGCTGGAATCGCGGCCGGATGCGGCCCGGCAATCGGGTCTGTTTCCGGGACTAGCCCCGGCTTTCTGGCCGGCGGTACCTCGGACGCCACCCGGTCGCGCGCGGGCGCTACGTGGTCCCGCTGAACAGGGATTAATTTCGCCACTACTCCACCTTTTCCCCGTGGTCCGGCGGACGGGGCAAGCTGCCGTACTTTGTTATATAGCACACTGAGCAATGCAACGGGTGCTTTTAGTGACTGGCCCGTCGCCCTTCAGCTTCGCACTTGCCCATATAATTAGCTTTTGTCGGAATTGCGCGTGAGCCGCACATGGGAAAGCCGTTGCCAGCGGCGATTTGGGCTATTCCCCCCATTTGGGGATTAGGACGGTACGGGGGCATTCACAGGGTGGTACGGGAGCCTCGAGTCGTCCGGGCCAGGGCCGCGTCGAGATCCCGGGAGGTGGACGGCAACTGCAGTGCTATCCGGGTGAACTCAGCTGCGATGCTGTGCCACAGGTGCGCCCGTCGTAGCATCGCGTGCTCTCCGCTGCGCACCTCGATCGCCGTCACTTCCGTCACCGAGCCGGCCCGTTCCGCGAACGCCCACGTGTCATCCGGGTTAGTGACCCGGTCGTCGTGGCCGTGCACGAGCAGGATCCGCCGTCCGGCCAGCTGATCGACGAGCTCACCGGGAGGCAGCCAGGGCGCCAGGCCCGCGACCGCGGCCACGGCGGGATGCCCGGCGACGCGCAGGGCCGCGCGGGCTCCCATCGAGTGCCCGACCAGGACGATCGGTACCGGGCCGTACTGATCGCCGACGCCATCCAGGATCCGGCTGAGATCATCCACCGGCGAGGCCTTCGCCCCGTTCCAGCCGCGGACCTCAAAACGAGGTCGGCAGACGACAGCGCCGCTTCCGCGAAGTGCAGTCTGGATGGCGCGCGCCACCGGGATCATCCGGATGACCGCAGGCTGGAGGGCAGCGGTGGGCTCGGCGCTCATCGACATGCCGCCATGTGCCACGACCACCACGCCGGTCACGCCGGCGGCCTCACCTGCGCCGCCAGCGCGAGATAGCGTCTCGCCGCTCGTCACAGATCCTCCCCTTTGCCCGTCGGATGCCTTCCGGCGGACCTGGCTGCAGTCGGCCTAGCCAGTTACTGCCCGTACATCACGGCATCACACCCGAACACACCTAGGCTACAGTAACTGACTCTTCCATCTGGATCGTATGTGTGTTCTAATTAATTCATGAGCCAATTCGGTGCGACGGGAGAATGGCCGGACGGTTCGGGCGCGGACAATCCGGGTCAATCGGGGTGCGACGGCGCCAGCCCGCCGCCTGGCCCGGCGGGCCCCAGGAGGATCCGGGCTCACCTCCGCCCGTCGACAGGCCCGTCGCAGGCCGCCTGACCCTGACCCGCAGTCCGGAGATCAAGCCACCGCTGGAGGTGAAGACGATGGATCAGAGTTTCGAAAGTTTTAACGAGCAGGATGACGAGTGGCTGTCCGAACTAGAAACAAGAACCACAGATTTGGAGCAGGAGCTCTCCGACTGGCGTGAGCTGCGCGCGCGGGAGCTTGCCGAGTCGGCCTATCGCACGGAGGCGGCTCCCGGCCAGGCCAGGGCCGCCTTCCGGCTCAACAGCGGGGACGTGCGACCGGTACACGACGGCGTGACGGCGGCCGTTCATACCGCCGCCGGGCCCAAGCGCCGGGCCAGAACCCCAGCGCCGCCGAGGCTTCCCGCACCGCCGAGAACCTCCGTACCGCCGAGAACCTCCGTACCGCCGAGAACCCCCGTGCCGCCGAGAGCCCCCGTGCCGCGGCAAGTCCAGCGGCCGGCAGAAGCGGACGGCCCTGACGGCTTGCCGGAGCAGCCGGACTGGGCTGAGACTGGTGGCGCGGGGCCCTCCCCGGCTGAGGAGCGAACCCGAGCTCTGATCGATCAGGGGCGGCGCACCGTCGAGCGGGCGCGGATGTCCCGCGGCCGCAAGATCCTGGTCGTGCTGGCGGCCCTCGTCGTCCTGGTCATCGTGCTGGCCATGGTCGTCCTGAGGAAAGGGGCCTCCTGGCCGCCGAGCGTGGCCACGGTGCAAAGCGAGATCGCCACCGCGTGCCTGAATCCCAATGTGGCGTCGGAGCCAGGCCAGATCAACTTCGCTTGCGGGAAGGCGACGAGTCAGATCTTGTGGGTTTTCGCGCTGATGACCAGCACCGACAATCCGAATTACACGGACGCCAAGACCGGCAGAAGGGGTCTGGAGCCGATAGCCGCGACCCAGGGCGGCGAGGTGGCCTGGTCACTAGACCTCCATAATCCGTACAACCCTTACGACCCCATCGACAGTCTTGAGGTCGCCGCCCGTGCCATCAACAACATCATCGGCGGGGCCACGCTGACCGATGCGAAGGGCAGTCCGGCCGTGCAGCCTGGGCTAGAAAGCAGTCCCGCGAATTGCTCCCGGTACACCGGATCCTCAGCCGTAATCTCACGCGCTGGCTTCCCGAACCAGTGCGCGCTGCCCGTGATCAGCCTGTCCGGGCAAGCCGCCCTGGTCGCAGACGTCTACCAGGAGTGGATGGTGGGTGCGACGGCGACCGCGGCACAGAACGTCAGCGTGCTATTCCAGAACGCCGGCAACCCGGGAAACGCGCAAGTGCAGGCCATCCTGCGGACCTTGCCTGGGTCAGCTTAGCTCTGGGCGCCCTGCGCAAATCCGCAGCTCCCCTCCGGTACACCAACACACCTAGGTAGTGGAAGAAGGTGACTCTGTGCATCCCGTAAAAAAACCGACCTGGCAGCAGGCGACGGCGCTGGTGAGCCTCAGTACATGCGGCGCGATGACCGGATTCTCCTTCACCCACGGGACGGTGGCTGATATGACGGCGCCGACGAGCATGCCCGTTCACTTGCTTGCGCTGGATAAACCGGCGCGGACGGCATCGGCGTCAGCGTCAGCGGACGACAGTACGCTGCGGGCGGCCATCATCAATGTGGCCAGTTACTACCTCCGGATGGCGCAGAGCAAGACTCCCGCCGAGATGGAGGCGGCCATCTGGCAGCAAGACAGTGTCGATGGCGTCGATCACGGCGAGTCGTGTGCCGCCTTCGCCAGCCTCACGCTGGAGCTCGGGGCTAAGGCGGCCGGCCAGGAAAGCTGGGTGACCGGAGGCACCTCGTACCCCTGGCCGCTTCATTCGTGGGCCGACGTCCGGGTAGACACCAACCCGGCGTCGTCTGGCGTCATCTCCGTCGTGCAGGACGCCGAGTCGCACCAGCGCTGGCACCCGCTCGGCGATGGGTACCGGCCTCAACCCGGCGACTGGGTGCTCTTTAATGAACACGTCGAGGTGGTCACGAGGTACGCGAACGGAGTGCTGTACACGATCGGCGGCGATTCGCTACCCAATTTCACGGTCAATGCCCATCAGCTCAGCGTTCCGTTGGCGGGGCAGGGCGTGGTCGGCTTTGTCAACAACGGCGTGCTGCACCCGACGCAGACTGCGGGCAGCCAGGCGCCAGCCGGCACCGCGAGCCAGACCGGCAC
>JALYVS010000318.1 GCA_030853115.1 Actinomycetota bacterium | reverse complement strand
CCCGGAAGGTGCTGGCGCTGGCCGATGACCCAGACGCCGTGGGCTGGTCGCGGCGCGGCCTGTTCCGCCGGGTCCGCGACGAGCTCGGCGACCTGCAGCGCGCCCGCCGCCAGCTGAAAGAGGTCGAGGCGGACATGGTCGCGCTGCTGGCGGGCCTCGGCCTAGGCCGGCTCGGGGACATCCCCGGGCTCACGCTGGCCGGCGCGGCGGTCATCCTGGCCGAGACCGGCGACCCGCGCCGCTACGAGACCTCTTCTTCCATGGTCAAGCACGCCGGGTTGTCGCCGTCGGACAACGCGTCGGGGGCGTCTGACGGCGCTTCGCGGATCTCGCGGCGCGGCCGGCCCTCGCTGCGCGTCGCGGCTTGGCGGGCGACGTTCGCGATGCTGAACTGGAACCCGGTCATGAAAGCCAAGTACGAGGCGCTCGTCGCGGGTGCGGAGGAATCCGCCCGCGCGGCCCGGGCGAAGGCCCGCGTCGCGTGCGCCGCGTCCCTGCTGCGCTGGATCTATTTCATGACCGTGCACGGCGCGGACTGGGACCCGGTGGCCGCCTCCGGCGGCCGCTTCGCCTTCCGGGAGGCACAACAGGCTGCCTGACCAGGAAAACGCTCCCGTGACCTGCGGGCGCCGTTAAGACCATCCTCCCCCGGGCCGGGGAGGGCGAGCCGCATGCCCGTTGGTGGCACTGACCCCGTCACGGACCATGGGCAGCCCTCCCCGGTCCCGGCTTCTTCTCGCAAGCCCGGTTGAACGCTGTCGGAGCAACCCCGTCACGGCCGAGCCCGCTTGAGCTACGTAAGGAAGAGAAGCAGCCGGGACACCAGGCCCGGCTACCCGTGCACCCGCCCAGGCGCCGCGGGCCTCAGTCATGCCCGCACGGGCGACCCGGCCGCGAACCCCGGGCCCAGGCCCATAGTGGCAGCCCCTCAAGCCCTGCAGCGCCGCAAGTCTCGTCAATAACGTCACCCGACTTGACAGGAGCCCTCTTATGCTGGTCCGTGGCCGTCCGCGGAAAACCGACGGTGCCCACCGACCGTCCTGGCGGCCGGACGCCGTCCGCTATATGTCCGTGGACACCGCGACACAGCGCCCTACAGCGCTACATGGTGACACACGCTGGGACAGGAATGAGGCGGCAACCTAGGTCAGCGAACTGCCTTGACCGGGAGCTGAAGATAGGAGGCGTAGGGTCCGCCGGTGTGGATGACGTGCTGTCCGCTGTTCTGGGGAATGTAGTCGCGTATCGCTGGCATATGCGCCCCCAGCAGGTTGTGCGCGCTGACTACGAGCCGGAGCTGCTGGCCCGGGTAGAAGAGCAGGCCGACCGGAGCCAGGTCGATCTCAATGTCTGCGATCTCACCCGGCTCCAGCTTCTCAACCCGGTCGAAGCTGTGTGCCGGAACCGAGTCCGTGGAGAGCGCTTTATCCAGATGCCGGGCGGACACGCGGAGGCGGCCGTCGGAACCTTTGTACCGCAGCACGGACGCCCCCCGTTCGGTCAGGTCCTGCACCATCGCGCTCTGATTGGGAATCGTGAACTCCTGCAGGTGGGTGCCGTGTGCATCCAGCTTTTGGACGAGGACGAACAAATCCATGTCGTCGGCACCCTTTGTCTCGACCCACAGGTGTGCTTTGGGGTAGCCGACCAGCACCGTTTCCCCGGGGAAGCGGACGGTGAAGGAGACCAGGCCCGGGTTCGACGCCGCATCGTAGGCCACGGCCACCTCGTGTGACGGCGGCTCAGCGCTCAGCGTGCGCCGCAGGCCGTGGAGGTAGTACTTCGTGTCGACGACATCGCCCGGCGGGAACTCGCCCGCGGGCTGGTTGACGCGGTTTCCGCCTTCGAGGTCGAGCACGGAGTACCGAACGGGAGGGGTCTGCTCCCAGCCGTTGTCCGTGCCTTTCAGGTAACGGTCGAAGAACCGGCGCAGGTCCTCGACATTTGCCTCGTCGTAGTAGTCAGGCCATTCCTGATTGTCGTGGATGCGGAGCCATTTCTCTTCGGACAAGATCCGCCGCCAGGCCCGGAACGTTCCCTTCGTGTGCAGCGTGCTGGAGTAGCTCGCGACAATGTAGGCCGGCACGGTGATCTTCTCGAACTGCGGGGTCTTGTCCTCCCACAGGTCGTTCATCAGCGGGTAGCGTGCTACCTCCGCGAGGATGTCCTCGCGGAGGTTCTGGCCCGCGTAGCTGTTGAGCTGAAGGCGCTCCGCGAACCCGGTGTCCGGCATGCCTCCCCGCATGACGAGATCGCGGTAGATGTCGCTGAATCCCTCTACCGGGTTGATCGCGGCAAGATGAGGCGGCTGCTCGGCGGCAGTCATCCATTGCGCGACCGTGAGGTAGGAGGTCCCGCTCATCGCGACCTTGCCGGTGCACCAGTCCTGGCGGGCCAGCCACTCGATCAGGTCGTAGCAGTCCGTGCCCTCCTGGCGGCCGAACATGGCGCTGTCGCCTTCGGACTCGGCGATGCCGCGGGGATCGGGGTTGCAGATCGCGTAGCCCTGCGCGCACCAGTAGGCCGGATCGGGACCCTCGAACTTCTCCAGCCCCGAGACCTTACTGGGATCCAAGCCAATCATCGCCAGCAGCCCGATAACGCTGGGCGCGGTCCGCTGGCTCTTGCCGTAGGGACTCCATGCGACGAGGACGGGCACCTTTTCAGCGCCGGCGGGGCGGAATACATCAACGTAGATGGTCACGCCATCACGCAAGGTAACAGCGACGTCCTTCTCGAACACGATGTCGACCGGCAGCGGCCGGAACGCAGGCGCGACCTGATAGCCGGCCGGCAGATTTCGGGTGCCTGGGTCAAACGGGCTGAGCAGCCCGGTCGTGCCTGGCACATAATGAGATGCCTCGAACAGGTTCTTTTCGTGGCTCATGTCTATTGACCTTTCGCCGGTAGGATCGGCAACTGCACGTAGCTGGGATGATCGGGGCCCGTGTACACGGTGTTCGACGCGCCGACGTGGTAGCTCTTGGCGTAAGCGCGCGAGGGCAGGCCCGCCGGGGAATAGGGCTGAACGTCGATCCGGAGCCGGCTGCCTTGGCGGATCAGCGCGCTGCTCGGATAGAGACCAACCTCGATCGGGACGATTTCGCTGTCTTCAAGTGGCTGGTAATCCGCCTCGGCGTGCGTGTGGACCGGCCAGTATTCCGTCGACCGGGCACCATCGATCGCGCGGTGCGACACCTTGAGCAAGCCGTGCCCGACCGGGTGAATGTTGGCCGGGTCGATCGGGGGAACCAGCGACTCGTAGCGGATCTCCCAGTTATGGGAGTCGAGCACGCGCAGCGACACGAACACATCCATGTCGCGGCTGGTGGATGAGACCCACAGGCCAGCCTTCATGTAGCCGGCCAGCACCATGTCTTCCGGCATCGGGTCGCTGACGAAACAGACGCCGGTCGACCAGCGCGGGGTGCCGCCGACATACCCGGCGGGCGACATCGACGGGCGCCCGATGTCGAGATGGGCGTCGTAGCGCGCCGAGGCCTCGGCGTTCGGCACGTTCTCGCTGATGCGCAGGAAGTCGCTCCGGCGGCCGTCCCCCGGCCAGTCCGATGGGGCGGCATCGAGGTACCAGCGGCGGTACGTGGTCCGCGGAACAGGCCATTCGGCCTCTTCTGAGATGTAGTGACCACCGTTGCCGGTGCGCACCTGCACCCGGACCGGCGCACCGTCCATCGCGCCGTTGTCCGCTCCCTTAAGCCAGTAGTCGAAGAACCGCATGTGCTCGGCGACCGTTGATTGCCGGTAGCTGTGCGGGAACCACGCGTCGACGAAGTCGAACTTCCTGGCCTGCGCTCCCGTCGACCGGATGAAGGTCTCGCTGCTGCCCAGCTGGTGGATCACGACGCCGGTCTGCGGGCCGACGATCCATACCGGCGCCGTAGCCTTGCCCAGCTCGGGGCGCATGAAGATCGACCCGCGGGCACCGTACGCGGCGGGGTCATCGAACGGGGTAGCCTGCACCTGGGCCAGCCAGTCGGTCTCCCGCCGTTCGCCGCAGAAGTTATGCCCGGCCATGGCCTTGCGCCACCAGGTCCAGAAACCTTCGCCGTACAGCCCCCCGCCGTAGAGTGCCTCGTTGTACAGGTCCGCGTCGGTACCCAAGGCGATCATCGCCCTGAGGTGGGGCGGCTGCAGGCTCGCGACGGTGTGCTGGGTGATCGCCAGGTACGACATCCCCCACAGGCCGACGTTGCCGTTGGACCAGGGCTGTGTCCCCGCCCACTCGATCGCGTCGTAATAATCTTCGGCCTGCTGCACGCTGAAGGGCGCCTGAAGGCCGGGGCTGTGGCCGACGCCGCGGGCGTCGACCCGGATGCACACGTAGCCATTCGGCACCCAGACCGACGAATCGACGCTTTCGTGGTTCTCGTACTGGAGACCGTCCGGGTTGCCCGTAAAGAAGCGGTCCTCCAGCTCCTCCTTCCGCGCCGCGTCCTGCTCGCCGCAGACGCAGCCGTGATCGAAGCTCTTCCCGTAGAACCCCTGGTTCATGACCACTGGATACTGGCCGGCGTCAGCGGGGCGGAAGACGTCCGCGCAGACATAGGACCCGTCGCGCAGCGGGATCTGCACGTCGGTCAGCTTGACGATGCCGCGGATGTTGCGCCGGAGCTCGTTGCGGGCGGCGGCGGCATCGCGGAGCCTGCGGGGTTTGTTCGCCGTGAAGACGCCGGGCGTGGCGTTGAGTTTCCGCAGCAGCTCCGTGACCGCGGGATCACTGGCGAAGGTGACCGTCTGATCGCCGGCGAACGAAACCATCTGTTCGCTGGACGGGCCGCTGGATGCGACCCCGTCAGCTGCCTTGGCCGCGTCGGTGTCAGCCTGGTTGAAGTTGATGACCACCGGCTCGATGAGTTCATGCACGACCGCCGGGATCGTGACGCCGTTCTCGACGCTACCGCCGGAGTCCAGCGTCTGAATCAACCGCGCGAGGTTGGTCACGATCGGGTCGTGAAGCCGGTCGATCTTTCCGTCGGCGCGGTTGACGAGCTGCGCCAGGTTTACTCGCGGCGCCCCCTCGACCGATCCCAGCACGAGCCCGCCCACGAGGAAGGTAACCGTCTCGCCGTTCTGGTACTGGAATTCGCCCCGCTCGTTCGTGATACCCGTCTCGCTCGGTGTCTGGTACCTGAGGCCGGCCACCGGGCCCGCGAAGACACCGATGGCGATGTCCGCTGCTCCCGCGGTCGGATTGCTGGCCGTCACTTCGCCTCGATGGCCTTCAGGAAGGCGATCCTGCCCTCCTCGGCATGCCGGCGCAGGACGTTCAGGTTCATGTCCGGCTTGTGTTCCTGATCGGGCTCGGGGACCGAGGGGTTCCCGGTCCAGGACTGCAGCCGGCAGACCCGCCGTTGAATGCGCCAGCCCTCCTCGGTCCGCACCAGCTCGTCGTCGTACCAGCCTGTCCCGAGCCAGGTAGGGCCGCCTTCGGCCGCTTCCCGCCGGAGCAGCCAGTTCCCGTAGCTGAATGCGTTGGCCCGGTCGCCGTCCACGTGCACCACCTGGCCCATCATCGTGTGCTGGTGGCTGTCCAGCCGCTCGTGAAACTCGGCGAACGAGCGCTTGAAGTCGGCCAGGCCGGTCCACGCGTGGCCAGCCGGACCGAACTCCGCTATCACGTCCGGCGTGAAGATACGGTCGAAAAGTTGCCATTGATGGGCGTCGAGCGCCAAACCGTAAAGATTCAGGATTTCGAGGATTTCCGTCTTGTCGTCGTATTCAGTCATACAGCGCTCTCCATTCTCAGCTGATGCCGAGTTAGTATTTCGTTCATCTGTTTGAATAGCTGCGGGGCGCCTGCCGGTCAACGCAAAGTCCCGCTCATAGCCGCCGCGGCCGCGGCCGCGACCCGTTTGAGCCGGCGGGTCCAGGACTCGATCTGTTCCGTCGGCAGGTCGGCGGGCAGACCGGTTACCCGGATCGCCAGCTGGGGCAGACCTGCCCGGGTGGAGACGGGGACGACGATGGATGCGAGGTCGTACCGCCCGCCCGGTACAAGGTCAGGGCAGAAGAGGTCGGCCAGCTCGGCGGTCGCCTGCCGTACCGCGCGCTCCTGCCGGGGCAGGCGGTGGGACAGCTCGAACGCGGACAGCACCGCCTGATGACGCTGCAGCAGTTCCGGCTCCGCGACGAGGACGGAGTAGCCGCGCTCACGTACCCTGTCGAGCAGGGCACGGTAGAGGTCACGGCGGTCCTGACTGTCGTCCGGGGCACGCCGCAGCCACTCGTCGACCTCGGCCGGGGGCGAGTTCACTAGGAAAACTGCGCCGAGTGGCGGAATGATCGGTTGCCGGTGGCCGAGGGGGAATGGTTCAGCGACGGACGCTTGATTGGCGGCGAGCACCTGCACCGCGTCCTCGCCGATTCTGACGAGAACGCCGCAGTTGACCGCGAACTCGGTACTGAAGTCCTCGACCTGAGACCGGATGGTTTCTGCCAGCTGTGCGGCCTGGATCAGGTCAGGATCCGGAGCGGCGATGAACGACCCAGGCGAGAACTGCCCGTAGCCGCCCTGGAAGAACAGCAACGGCAGCGTCGACCGCTCGACGGCAAGCTCGTGGACGCGTCCAAGAACGATGTAGTGATCGCCCGCTTCCCGTATTTGCTCGAACGTGCACTCGATCCAGGACACGGCGCCCTGGAGAATGGGTGACCCGAGCGGCCCGGGGCGCCAGCGTACGCCGCCGAACTTGTCCGTTCCGCTGATCGCAAGCCGCCGGCAGAGCGGCTCCTGGTCAGCGGCCAGGACATTGACGGCGAACGTCCGGGCGGTCCTGAGCTGCCCGAAGCTTTTAGAGGTACTGGCCGGGAAGAACGCGATCAGCGGCGGGTCCAGGGAGACTGAGGAGAACGTTCCGACCACCATGCCCACGGGCTCGCCGTCCTCGGCTACTGCCGTGACCACAGCTACCCCGGTCGGGTAGTGTCCCAGCGTTTCGCGGAACAGCGCTGGGTCGACGGACTTGGACATGCACCCTCCATCACGTGGGTTCGCTGGCCGGAGCACTCTGGATGAGAGCGGGGGGCCCGCACTCAGCTTCGGCTGGCGGCAGGTCCGTGGGCCGCAAACGGATGAAGCGACCCAGCGTAGTCCTGCCCGTGCTGGGTGTCCTGCGCCATGCCGCGAGGCCGACGGCGATCAGCAGTGCGGCGCCGTTGAACAGGTCGGGGATCCAGACGGGGAGGCCGGCCAGCTGCAGGCCTTTGACCCCGACGGCGAGGACGTAAGCGGCGACGACGG
>JALYVS010000317.1 GCA_030853115.1 Actinomycetota bacterium | reverse complement strand
GGGCCGGGCCGGCCGGCCGGGTTGCGGTGGCGGCGCCGACCATCAGGAGAAGCGCCGCGCATCCGCTCAGAGCCAGCTTCCACTGTTTCACGTCGCCTCCAGGGCAGTCTGTGTCGTTACGAGCGCACGTACCTTATGACGGCACAGCACCGCCCGCGGTTGGGCGCGCCGACACCGGCGGACCGGGTCCCCGCCGGGGCACCGGGAGGCCGAGGCCGGGCAGGGCGCCCGGGTCGTGCAGGATCGCGGCGCCAAGTTCGTTGACCCGCACGGCGACCAGGCCGTCGTAGCGCGACAGCCAGGCGAGGTCACCGGTCCCCCACAGGCCGCGGTAGTCGTCGCGCACACCGGCCGGGCCGGTGTAAGCGACATCGACCACCCCCATGGTGGCCGCGTACTCGAACAGCACGCAGAGGGCATAGCGGCCCGGCAGCACGTTCCAGGCCGCCGGGCCGGCGTGACCCAGTGATCCGTGATAGGAGTCGACCAGGTATAGCCGCCATAGCGCCCGCAGGCTCCTGGCCACCACCAGCGGGCGAGGCTGCGTGGCCAAGATGCCGAGCAGCACGTCGACGTCGGTCCATGCGCCCGGCTCGACGGCGGCCAGCCCCGCGGCCACCGCGGCGCGGCGGCCGCGCACCGGGGTCAGGGTGGAGGGCCTGCCCTGGCCCTTGATCGCCTCAACCCGGGCCAGCTCATCGTGCGAGACGTTGGCCAGCCACCTGTCCCACAAGCCGCCGAGCGCCTGGTAGGACGGCTGGGCGAGCGCTGCCTGGCCGCGGGCGGTCAGCTCGAGCCTGGTCCCGGCCAGCTGCGCCAGGCCGCCGGCCTGAAGCAGCAGCGGCCAGGCGAACGCGGCGATAGGGCCGCCGGTGCCGACCTGATCCGGCTCGTAGTAGTCCCCGGCGACCAGCACATCCTCGACCAGCCTGATCGTCGCGGGCAGGGGCCGCCTGGTGGCCGCACCGTAACGCAGCTGCCGGTCGGCGGCCAGTTCGAGGACGGCGACGAGGTTGGACAACGCGTCCGGCGCGGTGCAGCGGAGCAAAGCCGGACGGGACCCGTCGGACCCAGCCCTCTCGGCCTGGTCATACCAGGCCAGTTCATCAGTAACGCCGATCGTGCCCTCGGCCACCAGCAAACCCTAGCGGCTCACCGGGTCGCCGCGAGGCTGGCTCGCCGGACAACACCGGAGAAAGCGGTATGGGATCGTAAGCGGTATGCGCGTGACCGGAGTCGATGCCTGCAGGCGCGGCTGGGTGGCGGTCACCCTGGAAGCCACCAGTTGGGCTCAGCTCCCCCGGCTGGCCTGCGTCCGCAACCACGGATCGCTGGTGAGCGTACTCGGCCAGGCCCCGGATCCAGCCCATGTCGTGGGGATTGACATGCCGCTCGGGCTGCTGGAGTCGGGCTGGCGCGAGGCGGACCAGGCGGCCCGTCGCCTGCTCGGGCCCAGGCGCAGCTCCGTCTTCGCGATTCCGCCCCGGGCCGTCTGGGCCCAGGACGGCTATCCCGCCGCGAACCGGTGGTGCCGCGAGCTCACCGGTCAGGGTTTCAGCGTGCAGGCATGGGGGCTGCGGGTCAAGCTGCTCGAGGCCAACCGGTACCGCGAGGAGTGCGGGCACCCGTTGTACGAGGTGCACCCGGAGCTGGCGTTCGCCGCGATGGCGGGGGCACCGCTCGCCCACAGCAAGCACACGGCGGACGGACTTCACGTACGCCGCGAACTGATCGCCGCGGCCGGGATCGCCCTCCCGGCCGGCTTCCCCGCGACCCGGGTGGCGCCGGTGGCCGACACCCTGGACGCGGCGGCGGCGGCCTGGAGCGCCTGGCGTATCGCGACCGGCCAGGCGGTCATCTTGCCTGATCAGCCGCAGCGGGACAGCCAGGGCCAGCAGATCGCGATTCGCTACTGACCGCGCGGAGGCCTGGTCCGCAGCCCGTCGAAGGCCATCGCGCAGATAGCGTCGGCGAGCGGCCCGGTATCCGCGCGCCGCTTTGGCCGGTACCACTCGACGACCGAGTTGACCAGCCCGAACAGCAGCCGGGCCGTGATCATCGCGTCAGCGTCCGGCCGGATGTCGCCGTCGTCGACCGCCTGGGCCACCAGCTCAGCCACGAACCGGTCGAAGGCGCGCCGCTGGTCAAGGGCGGCGCGCTCGACGTCGGTGTTGCCGCGTACCCGCAGCAGCAGGGTGACGTACGGCGACTCGGCTTCGAGCACCTCGACGCTGCGCCGGACCAGGTATTCCAGCCGCTCGATGGCCGGCGCGGGCAGGACCCGGGCCCGGTCCGTCGCCGCCGACAGGCCGCTCAGCGCCCGGTCCAGGGCGAGCCGGAGCAGTTCTTCCTTGCCCGCCACGTGGTGGTAGATCGCCGATTTGGCGATGCCGAGCCGGTCCGCCAGATCCCGCATGCTGGTGCCGTCGTAGCCCCGTTCGTTGAAGACCTCCACCGCCACCGTGAGCACCGACGCCAGGTCGTAGCCCGGACGCCCGCGACGCGGCGAGCTGGGCACAGGATCCTGGCCAGGAACCGGGGACGCGATCATGATGCTGGAGCCGCCGCCCCACCGGGTGCCACCGGGGTCTGCGGAGTCGCTGGGGACGAGGCCAGCTGGTGGCTTCGGCCGCGGAACTCCGCGATGACCTCATCGCCCCGGCGAACCGTCACGTCATACACCCCCGACCGCCCGAACCGGGTTCGGACCACGGCCTCGGCCACCAGGACGTCGCCGAGCCGGGCGGGCGCGACGAACACGATATCGGCCGACGCGGCGACGGTCACCGGCCCGTAGCTGTTACACGCGCAGGCAAAGGCGGTATCGGCCAGCGTAAAGATCAGCCCGCCATGCGCCATGGCGTGCCCGTTTACCATGTCAGCGCGCACCGTCATCCGGGTCACGGCCCGGCCCTCGCCCTGGCCGACCAGCTCGATGCCCAAGCCGCGGGAGGCCTCGTCCCTCGTCATCATCGCCTCGACGCTGGGCGCATGCGGCACGGACATCGCCTCCTGTATGAGTGACCGGACGTCCGGTCAACAATACTGAAGGGTAGGGATGGCCCGCCGGCCGCCCATGGAATAACATACTGAATGTCCGGTCGGTAATTCTTCGAGAGGAGCCGCGCATGCCGGTGCTCCGCAGCTACGTCAGCGGACAGTGGACCGCGCCGCAGGACGGGCGCCCCCTGCGTGATGCGGTCAGCGGCGTCGAAGTCGCGCGGATTTCCTCAGCGGGTATCGACCTGGGCGCCGCGCTCGACTACGGGCGCCGGGTCGGCGGGCCGGCCCTGCGCGCGCTGACCTTCCACGAGCGGGCTGCCCTGGCCAAAGCCACCGCTCTCATGCTGCGCGAGCACCGCGACGAGCTTTACGCGCTTTCCGCGCGCACCGGCGCGACGCTCGGTGACTCCAAGTTCGACATCGACGGCGGCATCGGCGTCCTGCTCGGCTACGCCAGCAAGGCCAAACGGGAACTGCCCAACGAGAGGTCGTACGTCGAGGGGGCCGTCGAGCCACTCGGCCGGGGCGGCCAGTTCGTCGGGCAGCACATCCTTACTTCGCTGCGAGGCGTGGCCGTGCAGGTCAACGCCTTCAACTTCCCGGTCTGGGCGCCGCTGGAAAAGCTAGCTCCCGCCCTGATCGCGGGAGTGCCCACTTTGGTCAAGCCGGCCTCGCAAACCGCCTACTTGACCGCGCGCCTGGTTGAGCTGATCATCGAGTCCGGAATCTTGCCGGCCGGCACCCTGCAGCTGCTCTGCGGCAGCGCCGGGGATCTGCTGGATCATCTCGGCGAGCAGGACCTGCTCAGTTTCACCGGGTCCGCCTCGACCGCGCAGCAGCTGCGGACGCAGCCGAACGTCGTGGCCCGCTCGGTGCGTTTCAACGCCGAAGCGGACTCGCTCAACTGCTCGATCCTCGGCCCGGACGCCACCCCGGGCACCGTCGAGTTCGACCTGTACATCAAGCAGCTCGTCACCGAGATGACGGTGAAGGCCGGGCAGAAATGCACCGCCATCCGCCGGGCCTTCGTGCCTGCCGCGCAGCTGAACGCGGTCATCGACGCGACCCGGGCGCGGCTGGAGAAGATCGTGGTCGGCAATCCCGCGGACGAATCGGTGCGGATGGGGGCCCTGGCCAGTCTGGAGCAGCGCGAAGAGGTCCGCCGCGCGCTGAAGTCGCTCCAGTCGGCGGGCCAGCTGGTCTTCGGAGACCCGGAGCACGTGCAGTTGACGGGAGCCGACGCGCATCACGGGGCCTTCATCTCGCCGCTGCTGGTGCGCTGCGACGACGCCAGCCGCGCTGAGCCGCATGAGATCGAGGCCTTCGGGCCGGTGAGCACGGTTATGGGCTATGCCGGCACCGACGAGGTGATCGAACTGGCCGCCCGCGGCCGGGGCAGCCTCACCGGATCCGTGGTCACGGGCGACGCCGAGTTCGCGCGCAGCGTCGTCCTGGGCCTCGCGCCATGGCACGGCCGGCTGCTCGTGCTCGACCAGGATGACGCCGCGGAGTCTACCGGGCACGGCTCGCCGCTGCCCATGCTCGTCCATGGCGGCCCGGGCCGGGCCGGCGGCGGCGAGGAGCTGGGCGGCATCCGCGGCGTGCTGCACCATATGCAGCGCACCGCCGTCCAGGCCAGCCCGCGCATGCTCGGCGCGGTGACCGGACGCTGGGTCAAGGGAGCTCCCCGCGACGCCGGCGGCGCCCACCCGTTTACCAAGTCACTGGCCGAGCTGAGGATCGGCGACGCGGTAACCGGCGGCCCGCGCGTCGTGACGCTGGAGGATGTCGAGCACTTCGCCGAATTTACCGGCGACACGTTCTATGCGCACATGGACGAGCAGGCGGCTGCCGCCAACCCGTTCTTCACCGGCCGCGTCGCGCACGGCTACCTGCTCGTCGCCTTCGCCGCCGGCTTGTTCGTCCAGCCTGACCCCGGTCCGGTACTCGCGAATTACGGGGTCGACAATCTCCGGTTCCTCACCCCGGTCTACCCCGGCGACGAGGTAACGGTCACGCTGACCTGTAAGCAGATCAGCCCGCGCGAGGGCGCCTACGGCGAGGTGCGCTGGGACGCCGAGCTCACCAAACAGGATGGTTCGGTGGCCGCGACATACGACGTACTGACCATGGTGGCGAAGGAACGGGAACAATGACCGCGCTCTCCGGCAACCAGGCCGGCAACCAGGCTGGCGACCTCGCTAGTGGCCTCGCGGCCCACTTTGACCAGACGCTCGAACGCGGCCGCCGCATCGAGCCGCGTGACTGGATGCCGGACGCCTACCGCGCCACGATGGTCCGGCAGATCGCCCAGCACGCGCATTCGGAGATCATCGGGATGCAGCCGGAGGGCAACTGGATCACCCGCGCCCCGTCGCTGCGCCGCAAGGCGATCCTGATCGCCAAGGTCCAGGACGAGGCGGGCCACGGCATGTACCTGTATTCGGCCGCCGAGACGCTCGGCGCTGATCGTGCCGACCTGACCGACAAGCTCGTGCGCGGACGGCAGAAGTACTCCTCGATCTTCAACTACCCGACGCTGACGTACGCGGACGTCGGGGTGATCGGCTGGCTGGTGGACGGCGCGGCCATCTGCAACCAGGTCCCGCTGTGCCGCTCGTCCTACGGTCCCTACGGGCGGGCCATGGTCCGTATCTGCAAGGAAGAGTCCTTCCATCAGCGGCAGGGATACGAGCTGCTGATGACCATGATGCGCGGCACCGCGGCGCAGCGCGCGATGGTGCAGGACGCCACGAACCGGTTCTGGTGGCCGTCGCTGATGATGTTCGGTCCGCCGGACGACCTGTCGCCGAACACCGCGCAGTCGATGGCCTGGGGCGTCAAGCGGCATACCAACGACGAGCTGCGGCAGCGCTTCGTGGACATGTCGGTGCCGCAGGCGGACAAGCTCGGCGTCACCCTGCCCGATCCTGACCTGAGGTGGGACGCCGAGCGCGAGCACTACGCCTTCGGCGCGGTCGACTGGGATGAGTTCATAGCCGTGGTCAAGGGCAACGGGCCGTGCAATGCGCAGCGGGTCGCGCGCCGCAAGGCGGCCCACGACGGCGGAGCCTGGGTCCGCGAGGCCGCTACCGCCCACGCCGCCAAGCATGCAGCCCGGAAGGACGCCGCCTGATGGGGGAAACATTCACCGCCGAGGGCGGCCACGGCGCGGTACCCGTCACCGGGGTCCCGGCCGGCACCGGCCCGGATCAGGTGCGCTCGGGCTGGCCGTTGTACGAGGTGTTCCTGCGCGGCAAGCGCGGCCTGAATCACGTGCATGTCGGGTCGCTGCACGCGGCGGACTCTCAGATGGCCCTGCACCACGCCCGTGACCTCTACACCCGCCGGAACGAGGGCGTGAGCATCTGGGTGGTCGCGGCCACCGACATCACGGCGTCGAGCCCGGACGAGAAGGACCCCTTCTTCGCGCCGTCCGGCGATAAGGTCTACCGGCACCCGACGTTCTACCAGATACCCGACGATGTCCCGCACATCTAGAGCGCCCCGATGACCGACGACGACTTCACGGCTTACCAGAGCCTGGCGGCGGACACCGAGGATCACCGCTGGGCGTTCGGCACCGGATTCACCGACCCGCTCGAGGGTGTCGACGCGTCGGTGCCGGACGGCGTGGAGGCCGGTGCGCTGGCGACTTACTGCCTGATGCTCGGCGACGATGCGCTGATCTACTCGCACCGGCTGCAGCAGTGGATGACCCGGCTGCCGGAGCTGGAGGAGGAGACGGCGCTGGCCAATATCGCCCTGGACCTGCTCGGGCAGGCCCGCATGCTGCTGGCGCGAGCCGGCCAGGCCGAGGGCGCCGCGCGGCCTGACGGCCGCGGACGCGCCGAAGATGAGCTCGCGTTTTTCCGCGACGAAGCCGAGTTCCGCAACGTGCGGCTGGTCGAGGCCCTGGACGCGGACTTCGCTGAGCTGACCGGCCGGCTGCTGGTCTTCTCGGCCTGGCGGCTGGCGCTGCTGGGCCAGCTGACCGCGTCCCGCGATCCGGTGCTGGCGGCGATCGCGGCCAAGGGCGTCAAGGAGCTCACTTATCACCGCGACTACGCGGCTCAGTGGGTGATCCGCCTCGGTGACGGCACTCCGCTGTCGCACGGCAAGATGCAGGCCGCGCTTGGCACCATCTGGCCCCTCGTGGACGAGCTTTTCCGCGCCGACAGCACACTGGCCAAGCTCCCCGAGGTGGCCGCTGACCCGCGGCAACTGCGCGCCGAGGTCGACGGCGTCCTGGACACGGTGCTGGCC
>JALYVS010000043.1 GCA_030853115.1 Actinomycetota bacterium | reverse complement strand
GGGCAACGGCGGGGGCCGGGGCTTCGGCGGGGTCCCAGCGCGCTGGCGCGGGCTCGCAGGCACCCGCCGATTGCACCGACTGCCAGGCCGGGTCCCACCAGTCGTCCGGCAGGCAGGGGAGCTCGAGCGCCGGCGCTGCCGTCCCGCTGTAGCCCATCGTGTTCCCCGTTCGCACCGCGATCTGGGACAGCAGCGTACACCGGTGAAACCTATATACAGGGGATTGCCCGAGTTCATCCCGGGGTGCCGCAGGACAAGCAGGCCTGAGCGCTAGAGCACCTCCGCTCGGCCGTAGCGGCAACGGGCTGTCGTACGCCGGGCCGGCCTGCTGTTGACCAGCAAAATAAACAGTTCTTTAATTCTGGCCAGGGGCCGCATCGCGGGCGTCATCGTGCCGCCCGCACCGCACCGCACCCCACGGACAGGAGCAGCTCAGTGAGAGTGCAGATCGATCCCGCGCTTTGCCAGGGGGCATGGCCGCTGCTACGACCTCGCCCCTGGCCTGTTCAGCGAGGACGACGAGGGTTACGGCCAGGTCCCCGGCGACGGTGCCGTGCCGCCGGATCAGGAGCATGGCGCGCGCCTGGCCGCTCTGAACTGCCCTGAGCACGCCGTCCAGTTCGTCGAGGAGGGGTGATGGCCGCCGATGACCGTTTCACCCCGGACTACCTGGAGACCCCGGACGAGGAGATTTCCGGCACCCGCAGCGAGATCGTCACCGGCCCGGTCGCGGACTGGGCGACCGACTTCTCCCATCTCGAGCCGGAGTGGTCCGCCGATCCCTACCTGATCCAGGACGACCTGCGGCAGCGCTGCCCGATCGCCCGCACCGAGCGGTTCGGCGGCGCCTGGCTGCCGACCCGCTACGAGGACGTCGCGGCGATCGCCTATGACACCGGGCGCTTCTCGTCCCGGTCGATCATCATGAGCAATTTCCGGCCGCCCCCCGAGCTGGCGCCAATCGGCGGCTCGCCGCCGATCTCCTCCGACCCGCCGTTCCACCACGACGCGCGCAAGCTGCTGCTGCCCGCGTTCACCAAACAGGCCGTCGCCCGGCAGGAACCGGCGACGAGGGCGTTCTGCCACTCACTTGTCGACTCGTTCGAGGGCAGGCAGGTGGTTGACGCGGCCTACGACTACGCGCAGCACATCCCGATGCGGGTCATCGCGGACATGCTCGGCTTCCCGCCGCAGGACGGCCCGCAGTTCCGTGAGTTCGTCGAGGATCTGCTCGAAGGCATCAACCTGCCGCCGGACGACCGTATCGCCCGGGTCTCCCGGCTGTTCGACTACCTGCTCACGCAGATCCACGACCACCTGGACCGACCGCGTGAGGACCTGACGACCTACCTGATCGATGCCGAGCTCTACGGGCAGAAGCTCAGCCCGTCGCACGTTTCCGGCACGATGGCCCTGCTGCTCATCGCCGGCATCGACACCACGTGGAGCGCCATCGGGGCGTCCTTGTGGCACCTGGCGAAAACCCCCGCCGACCGTGCGCGCCTCGTCGCCGAACCGGGGCTGCTGCCGACCGCGATAGAGGAATTCCTCCGGGCTTACGCGCCGGTCACGATGGCGCGGCTGGTCAAGCAGGACATGTCCTGGCACGGCGTCGACATGAAGGCCGAGGACTGGATCCTGCTGTCGTTCCCGGCGGCCAACCGTGACCCGGCGCAGTTCGACCGGGCGCGCGAGGTCGTCATCGACCGCGAGGTCAACCGGCACGCCGCGTTCGGCCTGGGCATCCATCGCTGCGTAGGCTCGCACCTCGCGCGGATGGAGCTCCGGGTCGCTCTGGAGGTCTGGCTCGAGCGGATCCCGGCGTTCACCCTCCAGGACCCCAGCGCGGTGATCTGGTCCGCGGGTCAGATCCGCGGGCCGCGGGCACTGCCGCTCCGGGTCGGCTGATCCAGCCGCCGGGCCCGGTCGCCAGCACCGATAGCCAGCACCGATAGCCAGCACCGGATAACAGAGGAACTATCTAGCTATGCCGATCGCCATCACCGAAGAGCACCGGGCCCTCGCGCAGACCGTGGCCAGCCTGCTGACCAAGCACCAGTCCCGGGCGGCGGCGCGCCGCGCGCTCGAAACCCCGGCCGACGCTCGGCCGGCCTTCTGGGCCGAGTTGAGCGGCCTGGGCCTGCTCGGGCTGCACATCTCAGAAGCTCATGGTGGCTCGGGCTTCGGGCTGGCCGAAACGCTGGTCGTGGCCGAGCAGATGGGCCGGTACCTAGCCCCGGGGCCGTTCGTCCCGACCGTGGTGGCCAGCGCCGTGCTGGCCGCCGCCGCGCCCGCTGACCTGCAGCAGCGGCTGTTGCCAGGGCTGGCCGACGGCAGCGTGATCGGCGCGGCCGGCCTGGGCGGCGACGTCATCGATAACCGCACTTATGACCACGGCAGCGCGTCCCGGTGGGCCGGCGTGGTGATCAGCGGCCACCTGGCGGACGTGCTGCTGGTCCCGGTGGGCGGGGACGTACTGGTGGTCGAGAAGTCGGGCGGCGGCGTTCAGGCTGAGGTGCCCGCTAACCTGGACCCGAGCCGGCCTGCGGCCCGGGTCAGCCTCGACGTGGCGTCCGCGACGGTACTGCCGGGCGCGGGCGCGCTGCTGACCGCCGTCGCCCGGGCGGTGCTCGCGGCGGAGGCGGCGGGAGTGGCCGGCGAGACCACCGAGCAGGCGGCCGGGTACGCGAAGGTCCGCGAGCAATTCGGCCGCCCGATCGCGACCTTCCAGGCGGTCAAGCATCATTGCGCGAACATGCTGGTGGCAGCCGAGCTGGCCGCGGCCGCCGGATGGGAGGCCGGCCGGGCCGGGCTCGGCGGCGGTGATCAGCTCAGTTACACCGCGGCCATCGCGGCGGCCCTGGCCGTGCCGGCCGCGGTCAGCAACGCCAGCCTCAACATCCAGGTGCACGGCGGGATCGGGTTCACCTGGGAGCATGACGCGCACCTGTACCTGCGACGGGCCGCCGCGATCGCCGCGGTGGCGGACGCCGGGCAGGCGGCGACCGAGGTGACCGATCTGGTCCGCCGCGGCGTGCGCCGGGCCGCCGCCATCGAACTTCCCGCCGAGGCCGAACCGGTCCGGGCCGCGATCAGGCCCGAGGTGGCCCGGCTGCGCGACCTCACCGGCGAAGCCAGGAAGCAGGCGCTGATCGAGACCGGCTACGTGATGCCGCACTGGCCGAAGCCGTGGGGCCGGGACGCGTCGGCCGTCGAGCAACTCGTGATCGAGCAGGAGTTCGCCGCGGCCGCGATTACCCGGCCCAGCCTGGGCATCACGGCCTGGATTATCTTGACTCTGATCCAGCACGCCGACCCGGACCAGGTGGCGCGCTGGGTTCGCCCGGCGCTCAACCAGGACGTGATCTGGTGCCAGCTGTTCAGCGAGCCGGGCGCCGGATCCGACGCGGCGGGTATCAGGACCAGGGCGACTCCGGTGTTGCGGGATGGGGAGGCGGGCGGGGGCTGGCGGATCAGCGGCCAGAAGGTCTGGACCAGCGGCGCGCAGCTGGCCAGCTTCGGCCTCGCCACGGTGCGGACGAATCCGGACGTGCCCAAGCACGAGGGCATCACGATGATGGTGATCGACATGCACGCACCCGGCGTCACCGTCCGGCCGCTGAAGATGCCGACCGGGAACTCGGATTTCAACGAGGTCTTCCTGGACGACGTGTTCGTACCCGACACCGACGTGGTCGGGCCGGTCGATGCCGGCTGGACCGTCGCGCGCGCGACACTCGGCCACGAGAGCGTCAGCATCGGCAGCGGCGGCGGCGCCACGGTGATGCCGCCCGAGGCGTTCATCGCCCCGCTGGACGCGCACCCGGAGCGGCTAGCCGGCGGGGCCGGACGGGTCGGCAGGCATATTTCCCGAACGCAGGCCATGGGCGTGCTGAACCAGCGCAGCGCCTACCGGGCGGTGTCCGGCGGTGAGCCGGGCCCGGAGGGCAACATCGCTAAGCTGCTGCTGTCCGAGATCGGCCACGAGACGGCCGCGATCATGGCGGAACTCGCGGGCCCGGACGCGACGTTCCTGGCCGGCGACGGGGCGCTAGCGGCCACGCTCGTGCTGATGAACCGGGCCATGTCGATCGCCGGCGGTACGTCGGAGATCAAGCGGAACCAGATCGCCGAGCGGATACTCGGCCTCCCTCGCGACCCGCTCGTGAAGTAGCCCGTTCGTCACTTAGCCCGCTCCGGAAGTACAGGGTCTCGTCGACGGCGCGACCCGTCTCCGCTAGGACGTGAGCCCGGCCCCTATCGTGGGGCGGATCTGATTGCCGTTTTCCGCCCAGCATGGCGCACTGACCGGGGGCTGCCCGATGGAACCTGCCGCACCGATGCCCGCGTCGCCGGTACCCGCGGCCGGGCGTGAGCCGGCCGACGTGCGGGTCCGCGACCTGGCCGCCGCACGCCGGCGGGCCACGGCTTTCCTGGTGGGGGTGACGGTCGTGTTCGTGGCCGTGACCGTGGCCGGTGCCCACGGGATCGGACTCGGCTACGTGCAGGCCGGCGCCGAGGCCTCCATGGTCGGCGGGGTGGCCGACTGGTTCGCGGTGACGGCCCTGTTCCGCCACCCGCTGGGCTTGCCGATACCGCACACCGCGCTGATCGTCGAGCGCAAGGACCAGTTCGCCGCCACCCTCGGCCAGTTCGTGCAGGAGAATTTCCTCAACGCCGACGTCCTGGCCGAGCGGATCCGCTCCGCCCGCCTCGTCCCCCGGCTGGCGGCCTGGCTGGCCGACGAGGCCAACGCCGCCCGTTTCGCCGGCCGCGCGGCGGATCTGGTCGTCACGGTGGCCGAGAATCTCCGTGACGAGGATGTCCAGCGCGTGCTCACCGCCGAGCTGACCCGGGCGGTCGATGCCGTCGAGGTGGCGCCGCTGGCTGGCCGGGCCCTGCGGGTCATCATCGCGGGAGGCCACCACGCCGAGCTGTTCAACGCCATCTTGTCCGGCGCCGACCGCTATCTCGACGCCCATGACCAGGAGCTTCGTGAGCTGTTCGAGGGTGAGTCGCCCCGCTGGGTGCCCGACGCCGTGTACCGGCGGGTCTTCGACCGTCTGTACGCCAGGCTGCGCCAGCGGCTGGTCACGATGGCCGCCGATCCCGGCGACCAGACGCGGCGTCAGTTCGAGGAGTGGATCGCCGGGCTCCCCGACCGCCTCGAGACGTCCCCGGAGCTGCGCGAACGCGGGGAGCGTCTCAAGCGCGACGTCCTGGGTAGCGTCGGCCTCCGGGACTGGTCCTCGTCGCTGTGGCGCAAAGCCAAGGAGGGGCTGCGGATCCAGGCGGCTGACCCGGAGTCCGAGCTGCGCCGTCGGCTGGCCGACGCGCTGATGGCGGCCGCCCGGCGGCTGGGCTCCGATGACCGCCTGGCCGGCGGCCTCGACCGTGCGATCGAGTCCGGAGCCAGGGCCCTGGCCGATCAGTTCCACGACGAACTCGCCGGGCTGGTGACCGGGACTATCGAGCGGTGGGACGCCGCCGAGACCTCGAGCCAGCTGGAACTGCTGCTCGGCCGTGACCTGCAGTACATCCGCATCAACGGCACGGTGGTGGGGGCGGCCGTCGGACTGGCCCTGCATGCCATCGTCCTGGCGCTGGCCTGACGCTCCGGGCTCACGCTATACTTTAGTTACTTGTGTTATTGAATCAGTCGTGTCTATGAAAGGTAGGGTCGGCGTTATGACCGCAGCCCAGCCGCCGACCGCCGCCGAGGAGCTGCGCGGTGCTGGCCTCCGGGTGACGCCCGCCCGCGTCGCGCTGCTCGCGACCGTCCGGGACGGTGACCACCTCGGTGTCGATGCGATCACCTCCGGGGTGCGCGCCCGGATCGGCCATATCTCCCTGCAAGCCGTCTACGACGCCCTCCACGCGCTCACCGCGGCGGGCCTCATCCGCCGCATCGAACCGGCCGGCAGCCCAGCCAGGTTCGAGGGCCGCGTCGGGGACAATCACCACCACGTCGTCTGCCGGTCGTGCGGTGTGGTCGCTGACGTCGACTGCGCGGTCGGCGAGGCACCCTGCCTGACCGCTTCAGAGGACCACGGCTTTTCGATCGAAGAGGCCCAGGTCATCTACTGGGGCCTGTGTCCCGCCTGCTCCACCGCCCGTAGTTCCTGGGCACCGTCATCCGTCTAGTTCGGAAGGATTTCCATGTCCGAGTCTGAGCACCACGATCCACTCGTTGTTGAGGAGCCGACCCCGGAAGCCGAAGCAGCAGGCTGCCCGGTCGCGCCCGGCCGCGTGCACCCGACCCAGGGTGACGCCAACTCGCAGTGGTGGCCGAAGCGCCTCAACCTGAAGATCCTGGCCAAAAACCCCGCGGTGTCCAACCCCCTGGGGGAGGACTTCGACTACGCCGAGGCGTTCAGCCGCCTCGACCTGGCCGCCGTGAAGCGCGACATCGCCGAGGTGCTGACGGACTCCAAGCCATGGTGGCCGGCCGACTTCGGCAACTACGGCCCGCTGATGATCCGGATGGCCTGGCACAGCGCGGGCACCTACCGCATCAGCGACGGCCGCGGCGGCGCCGGGGCTGGCCAGCAGCGCTTCGCGCCGCTCAACAGCTGGCCGGACAATGTCAGCCTGGACAAGGCCCGCCGGCTGCTGTGGCCGGTCAAGAAGAAGTACGGCCAGCAGCTCTCCTGGGCCGACCTCATGGTCCTCACCGGGAACGTGGCCCTGGAGACGATGGGCTTGACGACCTTCGGCTTCGGCGGCGGCCGGGTGGACACCTGGGAGCCCGAGGAGGACGTCTACTGGGGTCCGGAGACCGTATGGCTCGACGACCAGCGCTATAGCGGCGAGCGTGAGCTCACCGAGCCGCTCGGCGCGGTTCAGATGGGCCTGATCTACGTCAACCCGGAGGGCCCGAACCGCAACCCGGACCCGCTGGCCTCGGCGCGTGACATCCGCGAGACGTTCCGCCGGATGGCGATGAACGACGAGGAGACGGTCGCCCTGATCGCGGGCGGTCACACGTTCGGCAAGACGCACGGCGCGGGCCCCGCGGACGCGGTCGGCGTGGACCCGGAGGCCGCCCCGCTCGAGGCGCAGGGCTTGGGCTGGCATAGCAGCTACGCCTCCGGCAAGGGCCGCGACACGATCACCAGCGGCCTCGAGGTCACCTGGACCGCTACCCCGACCCAGTGGAGCAATAGCTACTTCGAGAACCTGTTCGGTTACGAGTGGGAGCTGACCGAGAGCCCGGCTGGGGCGCACCAGTGGCAGCCCAAGGACGGTGCCGGGGCCGGGACCGTGCCCGACCCGCAGGACCCGGCGCAGAAGCGCCCGCCGACGATGCTGACCACCGACCTGGCGCTCCGGGTCGACCCGATCTACGAGCCGATCTCACGGCGTTTCCTGGAGAACCCCGCTGAGCTCGCGGACGCCTTCGCCCGCGCGTGGTTCAAGCTGACCCACCGTGACATGGGCCCGGTCGTGCGCTACCTCGGCCCTGAGGTCCCATCCGAGACGCTCATCTGGCAGGACCCCGTCCCGGCGGTGGACCACGAGCTCGTCGACGGAGCGGACATCGCCGCCCTCAAGAGCCAGATCGCCGCCGCGGGCCTGTCGGTGTCCCAGCTGATCTCCGTCGCCTGGGCATCGGCCTCAACGTTCCGCGGCAGCGACAAGCGCGGCGGCGCCAACGGCGCGCGCATCCGCCTCGAGCCGCAGAAGAGCTGGGAGGTCAACAACCCCGACGAACTCGCGACCGTGCTGCGCACCCTCGAGGGGATCCAGGGGTCCTTCAGCTCCGGCGCCAAGAAGATCTCACTGGCCGACCTGATCGTGCTGGCCGGCGGGGTCGGCGTCGAGCAGGCCGCCCAGGCCGCCGGTGTCAACGTGGAGGTGCCCTTCACGCCTGGGCGCACCGACGCGTCGCAGGAGCACACCGACGAGGAGTCGTTCGCCGCGCTCGAGCCGAACGCGGACGGGTTCCGGAATTACGTCGGCAAGGTCAGCCGGCTGCCGGCCGAGTACCTGCTGATCGACAAGGCGAATCTGCTCACCCTGAGCGCGCCTGAGTTGACCGTGCTCGTCGGTGGCCTGCGCGTCTTGGGCGCCAACTACGACGGGTCCAAGCTCGGTGTCCTGACCGCGACCCCCGGGTCGCTGACCAACGACTTCTTCGTCAACTTGCTCGACATGGGCATCACGTGGAAGCCCGTGCCCGGAAACGCCGGGGCCGAGGAGCCGAGCACGTTCGAGGGCAGCGACGCCGTCACCGGGGAGGTCAAGTGGACCGGCAGCCGTGCCGACCTCGTCTTCGGGTCGAACTCGGAGCTGCGGGCGCTCGCCGAGGTCTATGCGAGCGATGACGCGAAGCACAAGTTCGTCACCGACTTCGTCGCGGCATGGGACAAGGTGATGAACCTCGACCGCTTCGACCTCGGCTGATCAAGACGTCCAGGCCGGCCCCGCTACGGCCGGCCTGGATGGTCTTGGCCGGCCCCTCGGGTTATCCCAGCGGAGCGGTAATCTTGCGCGCTTCGATGGTCAGCAGCACCCGGACCTGGTCCCGCCCCCCGTACCAGGGGTAGGGGGCGCCAAGATAGCGCTGGGCCAGTTTCTCGATGTGCTCGACCGCGCCGTCCGTGGTGATGCCCGTCACGTCGCCGCGTACCTCGTAGTAACGAGCCGGGGCATCGGGATCGGAAACGGTCAGGGCCACCCGCCGGTCACGTTCGATGTTCCGGAGCTTCTGGAATCCCTGCACGGTGTTGATCAGGACGTTTTCGCCGTCGGTATCCACCCAGGTCTGAGTGAGCTGGGGTGAGCCATCAGGCATTGTCGTGGCCAGATAACAAGGACTGGCCTTCGTCAGTAGCTCTAGCAGGCCCTCGGGCAGGTCCATGCGCGTCTCCTGGTCTGTGGTCGGACAGCGCACAGCCTATCGGGCCCGGCGCCGGGACGATTACGCCCGTACGACCGTGAAGGTCGTCGGTACCTTCACCGGTTCAGCGCAAGAACGTAGCGCAGGTCGTGACCGTGGTAACGCCGTGCGTCGTCGAGGGCGGTTGGCGGCCCCCAGCCTGGCCGCGGCCGAGGACAGGTAGTTCCGGACCGTAACGTGCGTATCCGGCTGGCTCCGGACCGGTCCATCACTGCGGGAGGCGCTGCTTGGCCGCTTCGTAGAGGTCGGCAGGCAGGGGCCCCTTCTCGGCGGTCGCGATGTTAGTGGCCAGGTGCGCCGGGTTCGAGGTGCCGACGATGGTGGTCGACAGGCCCGGATGGCTGAGGGTAAAGCGCAGGACGAACTCCATGGTGGACATGCCCGCGTCGGCGAGCAGGTCCTCGATGCCCGAGGTATTCCAGTTCCGCTGGCCGAGGCCCGGCTCCTGGGTGAGCGGGCTGGTCCGCCAGTTCTTCTCCTCCGACGCCGCGCCACGCGCCGCGCCGCCCCGGACCAGCGTTCCCGCGCCCTTGGCCGCCGCCTCGGCGATGAGATCCTCGTGGTCGCGCTGAACGGCCGAGTAGGGGATCTGGAAGGCGTCGAAGACGTCCATCGCGAGGTGGTCAGGCAGGTCAGGGAGGATGCCTGATATGCCGATGAACCGGATCTTGCCCTGGTCCCGCAGCTCCTGGAGCGTCTCGACGGTGTGGTTCGCCTGCAGCGTGGCCCGGCTCGGGGACATGTGCACCTGGACGAGATCCAGGTGATCCGTACCGAGCCGCCGCAGCGACCGCTCGAGCACCGCGCGGACGTTGGCTGGGCTGTAGTCGTGCGGGTACGGCGGCGGCGAGTCCGCCGGCACCTCCATGAGACAGCCGCATTTGGAGGCGAGAAAGTACTCATCCCGCCGGTGCCCCACGTAACGCCCGATGAGCTCCTCGCTGCGGCCGTAGTCGGGCGAGGTGTCGATCAGGTTGATGCCGCCGTCCAGGACCGCGTTGAGCAGGCGCTCAGCGTCCTCGCCCGCTAGCTTGGGTTCCCTCGGCGCGCCGCTCAGTTCCATGGCGCCATACCCGAGGATGGTCACGTCCTGCTGTGTCCGGCCCAGCGGCCGCGTCATGATCGCCATGCGGTTAACGTTATCCCGAGGCAGCTCATGGCCGGACGCCGCGTCGCGCACACCAGATCGGCTCGCCTACCCGTAGGTAGGGTGCTGCGGCCAGCCGGGCGGGGAATCTTCCCACTCCTCCTGGCGTCCGTACGGGACGAGGTCGAGGATGTTGTTGGCGAACAAGAGCCGGTCCACGCCGCGAGCGGTGGTGGAGTAGCTCCGGTAGATGTCCTCGCCGTCGCGCAGGAACACGCTGAGCATGAAGCCGCCGCTCGCGCCGCAGTCGTCGGCGAACGTCGTGCCGTGCGACGAAACGAACGGCATGGTCCAGCCCATCCGTGCCTTGTAGGCCTCGATCTGGGCGAGAGGCATGTTGGACACGGTCACCCAGCTGACATCGGTGCCGGCCAGCGCGGCCAGGCCGGCGACGTTGTTGGTGAAGTGGGTGCAGCCCGGGCAGTAGTCGTCGGGCCCGTTGTCCATGAACTGGTAGACGACGAGCTGTCGCTGTTCGCCGAACAGGTCGAGCAGCTTCCGCGGGCCGGCTGACGTGTCGAAAACGTACTTGTCGTTGTCATACTTGACCATCGGAAGCCGGCGGCGGCGCGCGGCGAGCGCGTCCAGCGTGCGAGTGGCCTCCTTTTCGGCCTGGAGCAGCTCGTCGCGATCCTGCTGCCACTTCTCGGCGGAAACGATGTCCGGCATGGTGGTCACAGTCACTCCTTCACGGTCGTCGACGCCGCTGCGGTCAAGAGCCCTTCGGACCAGCGGCGCGGGCTCCTGCGCAGTCGCTCACACTCTGTCAGACGCCCTGGCGCTACGGAACTCATCGGTGACAACTCCAGGATTGCTGACTTCCTGGTGGTGTGATGTCGTTCATTGACAGCCGACGGTCCGGTCTGCATCGTTGGCAGCTGAGGGCGCCGAGCGGGAGGCATTCGTGACCGAAACCAGCACCAGCCCGGCGGCCGCCGGTTCCGGGCAGGCCCACCAGTACGTGATCGTCGGCGCTGGCCCGGCCGGGCTCCAGCTGAGCTATTTCCTGCAGCAGGCCGGCGCCGACTACGTGACGCTGGAACGCGAGGCCGGGCCGGCTCAGTTTTTCAGCCGGTACCCCCGCCACCGCCGGCTGATCTCCCTTAACAAGGTGCACACGAGAAGCCCTGATCCGGAGATCCGGCTCCGCTGGGACTGGAACTCCCTGCTCAACGACTCACCTGAGCTGCTGTTCCCTAAGTTCAGCGACGAGTACTTCCCGCAGGCAGACGACATGGTGCACTACCTCGCGGAGTTCCAGCGGCTCCATCAGCTCGCGGTGCGGTACGACACGCCGGTGGAACGGATCGAGCGGATCCAGGACGGGTTCCTCGTGCACACGGCCGAGGCCACGGTGCGCTGCCGGTGCGTCATCGTGGCGGCTGGCTGGGGGAAGCCGTACATACCGTTGATCGCCGGGATCGAACACGCCGTCGGCTACGAGGACATGGAGGTCGACCCGGCGGCCTACGCCGACCAGCGGGTCCTGATCATCGGGAAGGGCAACTCGGCCTTCGAGACCTCAGCGGCGCTTCTCGGGCAGGCGTCGATGGTGCACCTGGCCAGCCGCAGCCCGCTGCGGCTGGCGTGGAACACCAAGCACCCGGGTGACGTACGCGGCCAGTATGCCGCGATCCTGGACAGCTACCAGTTCAAGACGCTGCATTCGGTGCTCGACTGCACCATCGACGAGATCCGCCCCGTCGGCGACCATTTCGAGGCGCGCATCACCTATACGCACGCCGAAGGGGAGCAGGCGGTGCTGGAATACGAGTCGGTGCTCAGATGCACCGGCTTCCAGATGGACACCACCGTCTTCGGCCAGACGTGCGTTCCGGAGATGACTCGCGACGACCGGATCCCGGCGCTGCGCCCGGACTGGCAGTCGGCCAACGTGGATGACCTCTACTTCGCGGGCACCATTGCCCAGGCCCGCGATTCCCGTCATGCGTCGTCGCCCTTCATCGACGGATTCCGCTACAACCTGCGTACGCTCACCGCCATGCTGCGCGAACGTTACGACGGGGTCCCGCTGGCGTACGACGTGGCGCCGCCGGACCCGGAGCGGCTGACGTCGCTCGTGCTGGACCGGGTGAACTGGAGCTCGGCGCTGTGGACCCAGTTCGAGTATCTCTGCGACGTGCTGCTGCTAGACGAGGCGACCGGCCAGTTCCGGCACTACTGCGACCTGCCCGAGGACTACGCGGTGTCGCGCTTCGGCGACGCCCCGCACTACTACACGGTGGCACTGCGCTGGGGCCGCGAGGACTACGGGGATGTATTCGCGATCGGCCGCCATCCCGTCCCGGACCGGGCCGCGGAAAGCGCCTTTATCCATCCGGTCGTCCGGCGCTACCGCGGCACCGAGCTCATCGCCGAACAGCACCTGCTCGAGGATCTGCTGGCTGAATGGCGTCGTCCTGACCGGCATGTCAACCCCTTGCGGGCCTTCTTCGAAAACGACCTCAGCTAGCCGCCGCGACCGGGGACGTCAGCACCGGACCATCACGTCATCAAGGGTCTTGCGGGCCAGGTCGGGTACCACGGCGTCGCTGGCCGGATACCCGACCGGCATCACCAGGTAAGGACGCTCCTCCGCGGGCCGGCCGCACACTTCGTTGAGAAAGCGCATGGGGCTAGGCGTGTGAGTCAGCGTTGCCAGGCCAGCGTGGTGCAGCGCGGCGATCAGCAGCCCGACCGCGATGCCCACCGACTCCTTGACGTAATACGGCCGGGGGCTGTTCGGTCCCTGGTGCACTTCGAACACCACGATCACCACGGGAGCGATCTCGAGAAAGGGCTTACGCCAGCCGGTGCCGATCGGCGCGAGGGCGCTCAGCCACTCTTCCGGGGCGCGGCGGTCGTAGAAGTCCCGCTCCTCGGCCTCGGCGGCCTCCCGCAGGCGCCGCTTGCGCGCCGGGCTGGTCACCACCACGAACCGCCACGGCTGGACGTGGGCTCCGCTCGGTGCGCTCGCGGCCGCCCGGATAGCCGCTTCTATCACTAGTTCCGGCACCGGCTCGGGCGAGAATTCCCGCACTGACCGGCGCACCGACATCCGGTCGGCGAACGCGCTGGCGGCCCGGACCATGTCAGCCGGCGTCATCCGGATGTGATTGAGGGGTCGCATCGGATGCTGGGCGATGTCGGTCAACGGAACGCCTCCTGCCAGTGCACCGTTCCGTCTCAGGATCGTCGGCCGCCGGGTCAGTGTCTTATTCGCGCGTGCTCTGCTTATCCGGTAGCGGTAGGAATCCCCGGGGGCACACCAGAGCAGGATCTGCCGGCCCGGGCTGTCGCCCCAACAGAGCAACCTAGGAGTTGCCTCGTTATCTCCCGGCGCCGACACTACTTAGTGTCCGTTTTCTCCAGAAACCTGAATGAGCGCTCATGCCGCACATAACGCTGAACTCTGATGAACCAGGAATACGCGGCCTGTTCCGTTTCCGGCCGGAGACGGCCCGGCCGCTGAACGAGCTGGCCGAAGTGCTGCTGCGGGGGCCCAGCAGCTTGACCCCTGGTGAGCGCGAGCTGATCGCTGCCTACGTGTCGTCCCTGAACGAGTGCCAGTATTGCTGTTCTTCGCACTCGGCCTACGCCGCGGCCCAGCTGCCCGGCGGTATGGCGCTCGTGGAGGAAGTCCGCGCCGACGCCGCCAGCGCGCCAGTCTCCACCAAGCTGAGGGCCCTGCTGGGGATTGCCGCCGCGGTACAACAAGGCGGGCTGAAGGTCTCCGAAGACGACGTGGCGGCGGCCCGCGCAGCAGGCGCGACGGACCTGGAGATCCACGACACAGTGCTGATCGCGGCGGCCTTCTGCATGTTCAACCGGTACGTCGACGGACTGGCCACCATCGCCCCCGACGACTCCGCCAGTTATGACGTGCGGGCGCGGCGGATCGTGGCGGACGGTTACCTGGGGCTGCTGGCCGCTTCCCAGGCTCAAGGCTGACGACCGGCGCGATGGCCGGCCGGAAAAGCCATCACGCGTCGCGGTCCCGGTTATCTCCAGCTTCCTGACTGCTGGCCTCGGCGGGTGAGGAGAAAACGGCTGTGCTGCTGGAGAACAAGAACGCGATCGTCTACGGAGCAGCGGGGGTGATCGGCGGCGCGGTGGCCCGCGCTTTCGCCCGGGACGGCGCGCGCGTGTACCTGGCCGGGCGCACCCTGGCCACGCTGGAAGACGTGGCCGCCGGCATCCGTGCGCACGGCGGGAGGGCCGAGGCGGCCCAGGTCGACGCGATGGACAAGGCCGCCGTGGACGCGCACGCCGATCGCGTGGCGGCGGCCGCCGGCCGCATCGATGTGTCCTTCAACGCGGTGGCGGTCGATGCCGTGCAGGGCGTCGCGCTGACCGAGATCTCCGTCGAGGACTTCCTGGCCCCGATCACCGGGCTGTGCCGTACCAACTTCCTGACCGCGACCGCCGCCGCCCGGCACATGGCCGCGCAGGGGGCGGGCGTGATCGTGACGCTGACCGCCTCGGCGGCCAAGGAGAGCCGTCACGAGATGGGCGGGTTCAGCCTGGCGTGCGCGGGGGTCGAAGCGCTCACCCGGACCCTGGCCGGGGAGTTCGGCCGCCGCGGGGTGCGCGTCGTGGGCCTGCGCTCGAACTTCACTCCCGAGACGTATCCCGGCGTCACGAAGGAGATGCTGGCCCCGCTGCTGACGAACACGCTCCTGGGCCGGCTGCCCCGGCTGGCCGAGCTGGCCGGGACCGCGGTGTACCTGGCCTCGGACGGGGCAGGCGCGATGAGCGGCGCGATGGTAAATCTCACCTGCGGGGCCATCATCGACTGAGATCCGGGAGGCACCGGAAACGGTGACGCTACTGCAGTCCGGTGCGAACCGACGTAATGCGCTGCGTGTTGAAGCCGAGCCAGTGCATCCGGCCCACATAGCGCGCGTGCTCGACCTTGATGCAGCGGTCCATGATCACGCTCACGCCGCCGCCGGAGGCGATCCGCGCGCCCTCTTCGTTGATCACCCCGAACTGGCACCACAGGGCGCCGGCCCCGATCGCCACCGTGTCCCGCGCGATCTGCGGCAGTGCGGCCGGCGCCCGGAAGACGTTCACGATGTCCACGGTCTCGGGGATGTCCGTCAGGCTGGCGTAGCACTTCTCGCCGAGGATCTCCGTCTCGCGGGGATTGACCGGGATGATCCGGTAGCCGTGTCGCCTGAGGTAGTAGCCGACGAAATAGCTGGCCCGCAGCTCGTTGGCGGACAGTCCCACGATGGCGATCGTCTTGGCGGAGTGGAGCACGCGCTGGATCGTCGTCGGGTCCTGGTACGGCGTGAGATCGAGCTCGCTCATGGTGTGGCCACCTTCTTTCCGGCCGTGTTCCCCGCTTGCCTCGCGGCGACGAGCGCGAAACCCTGCTGCAGATCCCAGATCAGGTCTTCGACGGACTCGGTGCCGACCGACAGCCGCACCGTCCCTGGCCTGACGCCGGCCGCCCGCAGCTCGTCGTCGCCCAGCTGCCGGTGGGTCGTGCTGGCGGGGTGGATGACCAGGCTCTTCGCGTCACCGACGTTCGCGAGGTGAGACCAGAGCGTCAGCCCCCGGATGAGGTCCTGGCCGCCGTCCCGGCCGCCGGCGCAGTCGAAGGAGAACACCGCGCCGGCTCCGCGCGGCAGGTACTTCTCCACCAGCGGGCGGTACCGGCTGCCCGGCAGGCCGGGATGGGTCACGTTCGACGCCAGTTCGTGGGACGCCAGGAACGCCGCGACCGCCACCGCGTTCTCGACGTGGCGGTCCATCCGCAGCGACAGCGTCTCCAGCCCTTGCAGGAATAGGAAGGCGCTGAACGGCGATAGCGCCGCGCCGAGGTCCCGCAGGGTCTCGGCCCGGAGCTTCATCAGGTAGCCGTACGTCCCGAACGTCTCGTGGAACTGCAGGCCGTGGTAGGCCGGCGACGCATCCGCGACCACGGGGAACCGCCCGTTGGACCAGTTGAAGGTGCCCGCCTCGGTGACCACCCCGCCGATGGTCGTGCCGTGACCGCCGATGAACTTGGTCGCCGAGTGGATCACGATGTCGGCGCCCCATTCGATCGGGCGGCACAGGTACGGTGTCGCGAACGTGTTGTCCACGATGAGCGGCAGCTCGTGGGAGTGCGCGATGGCCGCCACGGTTTCGATGTCCAGCACGTTCCCGGCCGGGTTGCCGATCGTCTCACCGAAGAACGCCTTGGTGTTCGGCCGGACCGCTTGCTCCCACGCGTCCGGGTCGTCGGGATCGACCCACGTCAGCTCCACGTTCATCTTGCGCAGCACGTGCTTGAACTGATTCACCGTCCCGCCGTAGAGCGCCGAGGACGAGACCAGGTGGTCACCCGGCTCCAGCAGCGTGAACAGCGCGGCGTTCTGCGCGGCGAGGCCGCTGGCGAACGCCACCGCGCCGGCGGCCCCTTCGAGATTAGCCACCCGCTCCTCGAACACCGCCACGGTCGGGTTCATGATGCGCGCGTAGGTGTTCCCGTACTCCTGCAGGTTGAAGTACGCTGCCGCGGATTCCGGGTCCTCGAACACGTAGCTGGTCGTCTGGAAGATCGGCACCGCGCGGGCGCCCGTGTTCGGGTCAGGTCGCTGCCCGGCGTGCAGCTGGCGGGTCTCGAAGCCAAACGAGCGTGCTTCCTCGTGACGGAAGCCGTTGTCAGTCATAGGAGCCTCTTCCGTGCGGTCGCGCCGTCTCCGGCTCCGGCCAGGCTGGGCTGGCCCAGAAACTGGCGGATGATGGGCGTCTGCCGCGCTTCCTCGAGCAGGAAGCAGTCGTGGCCGTACGGCGCCTCGATTACCTGGAAATCTACCGGCCGGCCGAGGCCGCGCAAGGCGTCAGCGACGTCCTGCGACGCGGACGGCGGATACAGCCAGTCGGAACTGAACGCGATCAGCAGCGTCCGCGCGGCGACAGCTTCCAGGGCCCGGGTGAGCGATCCGCCGCCGTGCTGCCGCGCGAGATCGAAATAGGTCAGCGCGCGGGACGTGTAGAGATAAGTGTTGGCGTCGAACCGCCGGACGAAGGAGTCAGCCTGGTGGCGCAGGTAACTCTCGATCTCGAACTCGGGCTCGGTGATCGTGTACCGGATGCCGTCGCCCGCTCTTTGCGGCCCTGCCTGCAGCCGCCGGCCGAACTTGTCGTGCAGGGCCAGAGCGGACAGGTACGTGACGTGGCCGACCATCCGGGCTAGGCCCAGGCCGGCCTCGGGCGCGCGGCCCGTGCCGTGGTAATGACCGCCCTGCCAGGCCGGGTCACGCATGATCGCGTCACGCGCGATCGAGTTCCAGGCCACGCCCTGCGGGTGCAGGGCGTGGGTGCTGGCGATGGCCACGATGGCATCGACCTGATCGGGGTAGGAGATGGCCCACTCCAGGGCCTGCATCCCGCCGAGCGAGCCGCCGGCCACCGCCGCGAGCCGCTCGATGCCGAGCGCGTCCAGGAACGCGCGTTGGGCCCGGACCATGTCCGCGACCGTGATCACGGGAAAATCCGCGCCGTACGGGCGGCCTGTCGCCGGGTTGACCGAGGAAGGCCCCGTCGTCCCGCGGCAGCCCCCCAGCAGGTTGGTGGACACGACGAAGAAGCGGTCGGTGTCGAACGCTTTGCCGGGGCCGATCATCCCGTCCCACCAGCCCAGGCCTTTGCGAGCTACGCCATCGCGGTCCTCGGCCGCGAACCCGTCGCGGGTGCTCGCCTGCGACGGGGTCTTCGCGAAGCCCGCGGCGTGCGCGTCCCCGCTGAGCGCATGACAGACCAGGACGACGTTGTCGCGCCGGGGTGACAGGGTGCCGTAGGTCTCGTAGGCCACCCGGATCGGATTCAGCTCCCGGCCGCAGTCGAGCCGCAACGGCTCCGGCAGGTCCAGGTGCCGCGTTTCGACCGTGCCTGCCGAGCCGGCCGCGAGCTTCGAGACGGGCTCCGCCATGGGGGCCATCTTAGCTGGTCGGAGCCGGTATATTTACGGGCATCTCCATCAGGAATGTGGAGAATAGGCCGAGAGAGGTAACACGCGACATGACTACGGTTAGCAATGGAGTTAACGTACAGGCGCTGCTCGACGCACGCGAAGTGCTGAAGGGCGCGCCTGAGGCCGCCCAGTTCACCTGGCGCGCCACCGCCAAGTGGCAGACCGGCGTGCACAGCACGATCAAGGTCCAGAGCTTCTTCGGCCTGGGGGAGGAGCGGACCCACAAGAAGGAGTGGGCGTTCGAAGCCGACCACCCCGAGGTCTTCGCGGCGGAGGACGACGGCATCACGCCGATCGAGTACCTCCTCGTCGGCCTGGCCAGCTGCCTGACCGGGGGCGTGGCCTCGATCGCGCAGAACCGCGGCATCCAGCTGCGCTCGGTCGAGTCCACGGTCGAAGGCGCGCACGACATCCGCGGCATCCTCGGGGCCGACAGTGACGTCCGCAACGGCTACAACGACATCAAGGTGACGTTCAACATCGACGCCGACGCATCGAGGGAGGACATCGAGGCGCTGGTGGCCCAGTCCCAGAAGCGCTCCGCCGTGTACGACGCTCTCACCAACCCGACGAACGTCACCGTCGAAGTCGCGTGAGCGCGCTCCGGAAAGCACCGCGCACTCCGGATAGCGCTGAGGGTTAGGGGTTCACGTCATCGAGCACGTCACCACGGTCGTCATCGGCGCGGGGCACGCGGGCCTCGCCGCCAGCCGTTTCCTGTCCGACCGGTCGATCGACCACGTCGTGCTCGAGCGCGGCGAGGTGGCGAACTCCTGGCGGACCGAACGCTGGGACTCGCTGCGGCTGCTCACTCCCAACTGGCAAAGCCGCTTGCCGGGCCTGGGTTATGAAGGCCCGGACCCCGACGGCTACATGACGGCCGGGGAAGTCGTCGCGTTCATCGAGCGCTTCGCCGCGCTCTCGCGCGCTCCGGTCCGGACCGGAGCGGCCGTCACGTCGGTCCGGCGCGACGGCGATGGGTACCAGGTGAGCACGACGCGCGGCGAGTTTCGCGGCCAGACCGTGGTCATCGCGAGCGGCGCCTGCAATCAGTCGTCAGTGCCGCGGTTCTCCGCTGCGGTACCGGCCTCCGTCGAACAGTTGACGCCGTTCGACTACCGTTCCCCCGCCAAGCTTCCCGACGGTGGCGTGCTCGTGGTGGGAGCCTCGGCGACCGGCGTCCAGCTGGCCGCCGAGCTGCAGCGGTCCGGCCGGCCGGTGACCCTGTCGGTGGGGGAGCACGTACGGTTGCCGCGCACCTACCGCGGCCGCGATGTGCTGTGGTGGATGGACCAGGCGGGTGTGTGGGATCAGCGGTACGACGAGGTCGAGGATCTCACCCGGGCCCGGCGGCTGCCCTCGCCCCAGCTCGTCGGGACCCCGGAGCGGACGACGCTCGATCTCAACGCGCTCGCCTCGATCGGCGTCGAGCTGACGGGCCGCTGGGCGGCGGTCCGTGACGGCCGCGCGTTGTTCTCCGGCGGGCTGCGCAACGTGTTCTCGCTCGCGGACCTCAAGCTGGGGCGCCTGCTGGACACGTTCGACGAGTGGGCCCGGACGCGCGGGGCTACGGCCCAGGGGCGGGGCGCAGAGGTCGGGCCGCCCGAGCGCTTCGGGTCGACGCGGGTGCCCGAGTCGACCCGGTTGCAGCTTGACCTGGGCAGCGGCGAAATCGGCGCGATCGTGTGGGCGACGGGTTTCCGGCCTGACTACCAGTGGCTCGATGTGCCCGTCCTGGACGCGAAGGGCCAGCTGCGCCACGAGGGCGGTGTGGTCGACAGCCCGGGACTGTACGCGCTGGGCCTGCCCGTGCTGCTGCGGCGCCGGTCCACGTTCATCTGCGGCATCGAGGACGACGCGCGTACGGTGATCGATCACCTCGCCCGGTACCTAGCCGGGCGTGATCAATCCTGACCGGCGGCCAGGGCGTGGCCCAGCTGCCGGCGCAGGAGCAGAACGAGCCCGGGGAGTAGCTGTGACTGGCCGCGTCGATTACAACGAGTTCGGGCTGTTCCACGAGAACGCCGCCGAGTACGACCTGCCCTTTGACCGTCCGCCGGCCGTGCGGCGGGCCTTCGCCGCCGTGGACCCGGTAACCGGCGGACGGCGGCTGAGCGCGCTGGTGTGGCAAGACCGGGACCCGGAACTGGTCCTGCTGCACGGCGGATCGCAGAACGCCCATACCTGGGACACGGTCGCGATGGCCCTGGACCGTCCCCTGGTGGCCATCGACCTGCCCGGACACGGCCACTCCGATGGCCCCGCAGACCGTTCAGGCGGCCAGCTGGACGCGTACGGCAACGCGGTCGACGTCGCGCAGGCCATCCGCCAGCTCGCCCCGGCCGCCCAGGCGGTAATCGGCATGTCTCTGGGCGGCCTCACGGCCATCGCGCTGGGCGCCGAGGCCCCCGAGCTGGTCCGCAAGCTCGTCCTGGTCGATGTGCTGCCGGGGCTCAAGGCGCAGCGGGCTCAGCACATCACCGATTTCGTCAGCGGTCCGGCCAGTTTTGCCAGCCTGGAGGAGCTGGTGGAGCGGGCCGCCCGGTTCAACCCGGCCCGGTCCCGGTCGTCGCTGCGGCGGGGCATCTTGCACAACGCCGAGCAGCAGCCGGACGGCACCTGGGTGTGGCGGTGGGCCCGGCACCGCCGTTCCGACGTCCCGGCCAGCCCCGCGCCCGTCATCCTCGGGCCGGCCGGCCCCGCCGCCGGTACCCGCTACGGGGAGCTCTGGGAGGCGCTGTCGTCGATCACCGTGCCGGTGCTGCTCACCCGGGGCATGCGGCCGGACTCGGTGCTCGACGACGACGACGAGCGGGAACTGCTGCGCCGGCTGCCTTCCGCCCAGGTCATCCACGTCGAGCAAGCCGGTCACAGCCTGCAGGGCGACACGCCTCTGGAGCTGGCCGCGATCATCGAGCACTTCGTCTTCAGCTCCTGACGCCTGCCCTGGAACTTGGCAGAGCCGACGCGATGGCCCGCGTGAGTGACCTGACGGCCGGCGATGGCGGGCCGGGCAGCCGGGCCACGAGGAGACGGCGCATCTCGGGCGGGGCGCCGTCGACGTGCAGCAGCGCCACCCCGGGCGGCATTACCCGCGCCATGTAGGGCGGGACCGTGGTGACACCGAAGCCGGCCGCGACCAGGTGCAGTTTCGTCAGCCAGTCCCGGGCGCTGTACACGACGCGGGGACGGCCGGGCAAGCCGGGCCAGACTCCGAGCAGCGGCTCGGCGGAGGAGGAGGGGGCGGCAATCCAGTCGGCGTCCACGAGCTCGTCCACGTGTACCGCGGAACGTCCGGCGAAGACGCCCACGGCGGGGGCCGCGACGAGCAGCCCGGCGTCTTCGAGGGTTTCCACCTGCAGGCGTGGTGACTCGTCGTCGAGCGGCCGGTGCGGCGGCCGGGACGTGAGCAGGCGAGGTCGAGCGAGCCCGCGCGCAGCGCCCGGATCAGCCCGGGGGTGGTGCCCTCGCGTGTGGTCACGCTGACCTGCGGGCTTGCTGCCGCCAGCCGCGCCAGGACGGTCGGCAGCAATTGGGCGCCGGCGCTGATGAACACGCCGAGGCGCGCGGTCTCGGTCCGTGGCGCCTGCCCGGTCAGCTCATGTCCGGCCGCTGCGACGGCGTCCAGGATGGTGGATGTACCCGCGTCAGGCGAACGTCGGCCTGATCCGCCTCGCCGCGTCGGGGACGCTCGATCTCGGTCACGAGCAGGTAACCAGCTTCGCCCTCGACCAAGCCGACGAGGCGGTCACGCACGCGGCGGCGCACCCCGGTCCATTCGACCGCACCATACTCATCCCGGCCCCGCACTGAGGCGGAGCAGATTCCCGCGTCCTGCGCGGCTGGCCTAGGCCAGAGGCTTTCTGGCGACGCCGCAGTAGCAGCTCAGGCCGGAGCCTGCGGTGGTGGCCGGGCCGGATTCCCACTGGTCGAGCGGCATCAGGCCCGGGCCAGCCATTTCCATGCCATCGAAGAACCGGGCCACCGTGGCCCGGTCCCGAGGCGTGATCGTCAGCGAGGAGGTGGCGTTGTAGCTGCGGGCCATCGCCGCGGCCGTATCGGCCCCGATGTCGCTGGCGGCATGCGCGATGACCAGGTAGCTGCCAGGGGCCAGGTCGGCCATCATCTGGGAGATCATCCGGTGCGGGTCCTCCGCGTCACGAATGAAATGCAGCACCGCAATCAGCAAGACGGCGACCGGGCGGCTGAAGTCCAGGGTCTGCTGGGCCCCAGCCGAGATCCGCGCCCAGTCCCGCATGTCGGCGTGGATATAGTCCGTCTTTCCCGCCGCGCTGCTGGTGAGCAGAGCGCGGGCATGGCTGATCACCACCGGGTCATGATCCACGTAGACGATCCGTGACTCGGGCGCGGCTCGCTGCGCTACGTCATGGGTGTTGTCGGCGGTGGGCATCCCAGTTCCGATGTCCAGGAACTGGCGGACGCCCGCGGCCGTCAGCTCATCCACCGTGATGATCAGGAAGCGCCTCAGCATCCGGGCGACCAGCCGCAGGGCGGGCATCGCCGCCAGCACCTGCTCCCCGGCGTCACGGTCAGCGCGGAAGTTGTCCTTGCCGCCGATCCAGTAGTTCCACATGCGGGCCGCGTTCGCGACACCCGTATCGAAGCCGGGAAGCTGACCGCTGCCCGTCGCGGCCCCC
>JALYVS010000316.1 GCA_030853115.1 Actinomycetota bacterium | reverse complement strand
CCCGCCGCCCCCATCGCGCCCGCCGCCACCCCCGCCGTCACTGTCCCCCGGCAGGCAGGCCCCGCGGCTCGGGCCCGCTAGCCGAGCAAGGACATGACCTGCACTGGATAGCGCGCGGCGATCCGGTCGAAGTCGACGTCGGCGTGCACCAGCGTGGCATCGCGCCGCCATGCGATCGCCGCGATGAGGCAGTCGGTCACCGATCGGATGGTCAAGCCCTCGGTGCGCAGCAGCTTGTACAGCGCGGCGCCCTCGGTGTAGTCGCACACCGGGTCGATCGCGCACAACGGCATCGCGCTGGTAAGCCGCTGCAGCCTGCGGAAGTCGGCGAGATTGCGCGCGCCCACCAGCAACTCCATGATCACCGGCTCGGTCACCCCGGCCGTCGGCGAGTCGCGGCGCACCATCGTGCGAACCTCCTGGTGCGCCCGACTCCCGGTCCCGCGCAAGTACTCAATCCAGGCCGAGCTGTCGACGAGGTACACCCGTCACCAGTCGACTCCCCTGGACCCGCGCATCTCAGCCAGGTCCCCGTCCCAGCCCATGCCTTCGACGCTATCCAGGAAATCGCGGGTGAGGGGCGTCCCGGCCACCTGGCGCAGGGCGAGATCCACGGCGTCCTTCTTAGTCTTGAGCTGGTAGCGCTTCATCACGATGGCGACGAGCTCGTCGTCGATTTCGATGTTGGTCCGCGTCATCACGCTCATACACCAAGAATACACCAAACGGGCCTCACGCGATCTGAACCGAGGCGCCGACGACGGCCAGCGGCCCGGAGAGTCCTACCCCTGACCCGTCGCGGCGGCCGACCGGATCCGGCAGCGCGACCGGGGCGCCCGACTCGGTGGCCGCTACCGCCGGGGCGGGACCGGCCCAGGCGATGACCAGCATGTCTTCGCCCTTGAGGAACCGGTGACAGCGCACGCCGCCGGTGGCCCGGCCCTTGCTCGGGTATTCGTGCATCGGGGTGACCTTCACGCTGCCCGCGGCCGCTCCGGGCAGGGCGCCGGCACTGCCCGCCACGGTGACCACCACGGCGGGGGAGTAGCTTCCCGGTGTCCCGGTCGGCGTCCCGGCGGCCGCGTCGGCGTCCACCGCGCCGAACCACACCGCCGAGACCCCCGCGGACAGCCGGATCCCGGCCATCCCGCCGGCCGCCCGTCCCTGCGGCCGCACCGAGGAAGCGGCGAAATGCAGCAGCTGCGCATCCGAGCTGATGAAGACCAGTTCGGCTGATTCGCTGGCCAGCTGGGCCGCGCCCACCACCCGGTCGCCTTCCTTCAGCGTGATCAGCTCGAACTCGTCCCTGGCCTGCGGATAGTCCGGCAGCACCCGCTTGACCACGCCCTCGGCGGTGCCCAGCGCCAGGCCGGCGCCGGGATTATCGACGGCGCACAGCCCGACGACGGTCTCCCCGGCGGCCAGGTCGGTGAATTCGCTGGCCGGCGTGCCGCCCGCCAGCGAGACCGGCCCGGCTCCGGGCGGCAGCGCGGGCAGCTCGAGCACGTTCAGCTTGACCAGCCGCCCCGCCGACGTCACCACTGCGATGGTGCCCCGCACGGTGGCCCGGACCGCCGAGACCACCGCGTCCTGCGCGGAGCGAGTCAGCTCACCGGGCGGGGGTACCACGGCTCGTTCGGGAAAATGAGCTGGCTGGTCCGGGGTGCCCGGGCTGACCGCGGCCCGGGCCACCAGGCCCGTCGCGGACATCAGCACCACGCACGGGTCGTCGGCGACCTCGAGCGGGACCACCGCCGTCCGGGCCTCGCCGCCGCCTTCGAGCAGCACCGTCCGCCGCGGGGTGCCGAACTTCTTCGCCACCTCCGCCAGCTCGTCGCTGACCAGCGCGCGTAGCAGCGCGTCGGAGGTCAGGATCTCCGTCAGCTCGGCGATCTCGGCCCGCAGCGTGTCCTGCTCCTGCTCCAGATCGAGCCGGTCGAAGCGGGTGAGCCGGCGCAGCGGCGTGTCCAGGATGTACTGCGCCTGGATGTCGGACAGCTCGAAGATCTCGATCAGCCGCTGCCGGGCCGCGGCGGCGTCGTCGCTGGTCCGGATGACCTGGATGACTTCGTCGATGTTGAGCAGCGCGACGAGCAGGCCGTCGACCAGGTGCAGGCGCTCGGTGCGCTTGCGCCGCCGGTAGTCGGTCCGCCGCCTGGTCACCTCGAGCCGGTGCGCGACGTAGATCTCGAGCAGTGCCCTGAGGCCGAGCACCCGGGGCTGGCCGTCGACCAGCGCGACGTTGTTGATGCCGAACGTCTCTTCCATCGGGGTCAGCCGGTACAGCTCGGCCAGCACGGCCTCGGGGTTGAAGCCGCTGCGGACCTCGATCACCAGCTGCAGGCCGCGGTGCCGGTCGGTGAGGTCCTTCAGGTCGGCGATGCCGTTCAGTTTCTTGGCCTGGACCAGGTCCTTGATCCGGGCCATGACCTTTTCCGGGCCGATGCTGTAGGGCAGCTCGGTGACCACGATGCCGGCCCGCCGGGGGGTAATCTGCTCGATCGTGGCGGTGGCCCGGGTGCGGAAGATGCCGCGGCCGCTCTCGTAGGCCTCCCGGACGCCCTCCAGCCCCACGATGCGCCCGCCGGTCGGCAGGTCAGGGCCCGGCACGAAGCGCATCAGGGCATCCAGCGGCGCGTCCGGGTTCTTGATCAGGTACCGGGCCGCCGCGATGACCTCGCCCAGGTTGTGCGGCGCCATATTGGTGGCCATCCCGACCGCGATGCCGGAGGCCCCGTTCACCAGCAGGTTGGGCAGGCCCGCCGGGAGCACCTCGGGCTGGGTCTCGCTGCCGTCGTAGTTCGGGATGAACTCGACGGTGTCCTCGTCGATGGAGGCGACCATCTCCATCGCGGCCGCGGTCAGCCGGGCCTCGGTGTACCGCATCGCCGCGGGCAGATCGTCACCGCCCATGCTGCCGAAGTTCCCGTGCCCGTCGACCAGCGGCAGCCGCATTGCCCACGGCTGCGCCATCCGGGCCAGCGCGTCGTAGATGGCCGAGTCCCCGTGCGGGTGCAGGCGGCCCATCACCTCGCCGACGACCCGGGCGCACTTGACGTGGGCCCGCTCCGGGCGCAGGCCCATCTCGTTCATCTGGTACAAGATCCGGCGCTGCACCGGCTTCAGGCCGTCCCGGGCGTCGGGAAGCGCGCGCTGGTAGATGACGCTGTAGGCGTACTCGAGAAAGCTGCCGCGCATTTCCTCCGCGACGTCAATGTCGACGATGTTCTCTTCGAAATCCTCAGGGGGCGTGGTGGTACCGCCTCGCCGTGCTGCCATACCGAACATTCTGCCGTGCCCGCCGACCCCGCCGCCCCACCCCGTCTACGTGGCGGAGAAACCGCCGTCCACGTACAACGTCTGGCCGGTCACGTAATCACTGGCCCGGGAGGCGAGGAACACGGTCATCCCGGCGAAGTCAGCAGGCTCCCCGTTGCGCCCGGTCATCGTCCGGGCTTTCATCGCGGCCATCCGCTCCGGGTCGGCGGCCACGGCCGCGTTGAGCCGGGTCGGGACGAACCCGGGGCAGACCGAGTTGCAGCACACCCCGGACCGTCCCCAGGCCTCGGACTGCGACCGGGTCAGCGCGGCCAGGCCGCCCTTGGACGCCCCGTACCCGCCGCTGCTGCCGAACGCCCGGTGGGCCTGCTGCGAGGTCACGTTCACGATCCGGCCCCAGCCCCGTGCGGCCATCTGCGGCCCGAACCGCTGGCCCAGCAGGAACGGCGCGGTCAGGTTGACCGCCATGGTCAGGTCCCAGTCCGCCACGGTGAGCTCGCCCAGCGGCGGCCGCAGGTTGATCCCGGCGCAGTTGACCAGGATGTCCGGCGGCCCGAACGCTCCGGCTGCCTCCGCGCCCGCCCGCTCGACCTCCGAACGGTCCGCCAGGTCCGCGCTGACCCAGGAGGCCCGGCCGCCGGCGGCGAGCAGTCCCGCCACGGCCGCCCCGAGCCGTTCGGCGTCCCGCGCGATCAGCACAACCCGGGCTCCGGCCCGGCTCAGCGCGGTCGCCATCCCCGCCCCGATCCCCGAGCTCCCGCCGGTGACCACGGCCACCCGGCCGGCCAGTGAGAAAAGATCCTCCACAAACCCCGTGCTCGTCACGGCACGGGACTTTACAGGACGGGGCGGGCACCGATCAGGTTGAGCGCGTGCGCGGCCAGCCGGCAGCCGCCGGCCAGCGCCTCGCCCGGCGGCTTCTTGTCCAGCCAGGCGGGCAGGAAGCCGGCGATAAACGCGTCGCCGGCTCCGGTACCGTCGATCACCCGCTCGGCCGGCGGCGCCGGGACCCGCACCGGGGGCCGGCCGTTGGCGTAGAACAGCGCGCCCTCAGCGCCGAGCTTGACGGCGACGTGCGGGTACCAGGCGGTCAGCACCCGGGCGGCCTGCTCCGGGTCGTCACGTCCGGTGAGCACCGTGGCCTGGGCGGCATTGACGAAAAGCAGCACGGCCCCGGCGGAAAGCTCCAGGAACGGCTCGGCCCCGGCGCGTTCCAGGGGCGCCGCGGACGCCCCGTCCACCGACGCCGTCATGTTGGTCCGCCGGGCGTAGTCGATGGCGGCCAGGCCGGCCGCCCGCGCTCCCTCCGACAGCAGCGTGTACCCGGAGACGTGCAGGTGGCCGCCGGGCACGAACAGGTCGTGCGGCAGGTCGTCGGGGGACAAGGCGGCGTTCGCGCCCGGGTCGGAGAGCATCGTCCGCTCGCCCTTGTGGGTGACCATCACCACGCAGGTGCCGGTGGGCCGCTCCGGGTCCATCACCAGCCTGGCGTCGACGCCGTAGCCCATCAGCTCCATGTCACGATTGCGCCCGGCGATATCCGCGCCACGCCGCCCCACGAACGCCACATCGCCGCCGTCAGCCGCCATCCAGGCCGCGATGTTGGCTCCGGATCCGCCGCCGTGCATCGTCACGGCCGCGGGCGTGTCGCTGCCCCGGGCAAGCGGCAGCGTAGCGTGGGCGACCGCGTCCGTCATCAGGTCGCCGATCACCACCACGCGCGCCATAGTCATCATCACCTCATCGCTGTACTGATCCGAGGGTGCGGGTCCCCCCGGAGCCTCCGCAGGATAAGCCGCGAGCGGCAACCCCGTGTCCGGACGGTGGCGCCGAGTTCAGCCCGGCTTCGGTGGCTAGGTGCGCTTCGGCGTGTCCGGTCGCAGACTTCCTACGGTAGCGGGCGGTATCCCCGGCTGGCCAGCCGGGGATGCAGACATCTCTGTTAGATCGCCGCGTAACACGCGACACCGGCAGGATTGTCATCGTACTGTTACCTTTGCGACCTCTCGTCTCCAGCTCCTGCGACCTCTCGTCACCAGCTGACCAGCGGCACGGCCCGCCCGGCGACGATGAGCTCAGTCTCCTCGGACTCGGCGGCCAGGGCCTGGTTCAGCCGTCCGAGCTCGTCCCGGAACAGCCGTCCGGCCGAGGTGGCCGGCACCACTCCCATTCCCGTCTCGTCGCTGACCGCGACGACGAGGGCCTCGGCCTGCCGCCACGCCGCGACAAGATCCGCGATCCTGCGCGTCACCTTCTCTTGTACCCCATCAGCCGCGTCCCACGCGTCGGACTCGTCGAGCACCGCCGCCAGCCAGGTACCGATCCCGTCGATGAGCACGGCGCCGCGGGCGGTGGCGAGCACGCCGGCCAGGCCGGTGGTCTCGGCCGTGCGCCACCAGGCGGGCCGCCGGGCCCGGTGTGCCGCCACCCGCGCCGCCCAGTCCGGGTCGGCGGTCTCGTCGGGCCTGGCCCCGGTGGCCACGTAGGTCACCTCCGGCTCACCCGCCAGCCGCAGCTCTGCTCGTTCCGACTTCCCCGAACGGGCCCCGCCGAGCACGAGCACCCGCCACGGTACCCGCCGGACGGCCGCGCGAGAATCTTCCCACCCCGCGGCCGAACGGTCCGTGGTGATCGCGTCACCGTCAGCAGGCACGCCCACCCGCCAGAACCCGGCGCGCTGCTGGAGTTCCCCCGGCCCGGGCACCCGGTGATCGGCGAACGCCACGACCGTGATCGTGTCCGCCGTCACCAGCCCCCGGGACCGGAGCCGGCCGAGCTGAGCCGGTTCGCCCAGCATGTCGAGAAACGCCACGTGGTAAGGAGCCGCCCCCGGCGGCGGATCAGGCACCGCCCCGGGCCCCGCCGGATAAAGCAGCCGTTCCCCGCCGTCGGAGGTGATGTCCCATCCCCCCCGCGCCCCGCCATCGCCCGCGCCCCGCGCATCGGCCAGCCGTCGCACCCGGAACCCCTCCGCGCCCCCCACCTCCGGCGTCCCTGCGCTCTCCAGTTTCAGTCGTCCATCGACAACTATGCTCGACCGTTCCCGGATACTTCCGCTAGCCTGGCCGCGCAGGCAGGACGCGCACCGGCAGCCGGGCCGCGGCCAGCCCGAGCTCCCGCCCGAACCCTTGACCAGGACGTGCATCAGCCGAGGAAGGAGAGCCGGACCTGGCGGTCCGGGTTGTCCGCGTTAAGGTCAACCAGGGCAATCGACTGCCAGGTGCCCAGGGCGAGGCGGCCGCCGATCACCGGGACGGTGGCGTACGGCGGCACGAAGGCCGGCATGACGTGCGACCGGCCGTGCCCGCGGCTTCCGTGCGCGTGCCGCCAGCGATCGTCGGCAGGCAGCAGCTCCGCCAGGGCGGCCAGCAGGTCATCGTCGCTGCGCGCGCCGAGCTCGATGACCGCTATCCCCGCGGTCGCGTGCGGGACGAAGACGTGCAGCAGCCCGTCGCCCCCGTCCGCGGCCGTGCGCGCGAACTCCGCGCAGTCCCGGGTGATGTCCCTGATCGTCTCCCGGTTTCCGGTCCGGACTTCGATGATCTGCGTCTTCATGCCCCGGATCATAGAGTGCAGAGGTAGCGCGGGCGCCCGGAGGCGATGCGAGAGGTCGGGGCATGACAGAGGCAAGTGGCGGGACAGGCCGGGGCGGGACCGAAGCCGCTCCGCCGAGCGGCGCGCAGCTGCGCCTGGCCAGGCAGGCCCGCGGCCTGTCCCAGCAGCAGCTCGCGGGGGTAGCCGGCGTCACCAGGCAGGCGGTGTCCGCGGTCGAATCCGGGCATTCTGATCCTTCGCTGCGGGTCGCGCTGGCGCTGGCCCGGGCGCTCGGCATGACCGTGGAGGACCTGTTCGGCCCGGGTGACCCCGCCGATCCGGTGCTGGCCAGGCCGGTCGCGGCGGCCGCCGGCGGCCGATCACGGGTGGTGCTCGCGACTGTCGGTGACACCTTTGTCGCGTTGCCGCTGCACGCGGCCACGGCAGCCCGGGTGGGGTTCGGCGCGGCGGGCGGCCTGGTCGTCGGCGCC
>JALYVS010000315.1 GCA_030853115.1 Actinomycetota bacterium | reverse complement strand
GGCGCCGGGGCCGCGCTGGCGCAGCTGCGGCGCCACGACCTGCTCGACCAGGTTAGCTTCCCGGTCCGCCGACGCCTTGACAGCACGCAGGTGCCGGGCCTGCACGCCGTACTGGTGTAGCGCGGCCACCGCCCGGGCCACCGCGAGCGCGTCCCGCCCGTACTGCCGGCCCACCCGGCGGATCAGGCCGTAATCCTCCAGCTCGGTCAGGTCCGCGTCGCTGATGTCCGCGGCGTCGAGCAGCTGGTGGCGGGTCAGGCCGGCCGGCGTCCGCTCGGCGCCGTGAGTCTCCGGCTGGCCCGGCTCACCGCCGTCGGCGAGGCGTTCCCTGATCACTCGCAGGGGCAGGTACGAATCCCGCTGCATGGTCAGGATGTACCTTAGCCGTGCGATGTCGGGCGCGGAGAACCTGCGGTACCCCGAGCGCGATCTGGCCGGCTCGATGAGGCCCTCGGCCTCCAGGAAACGGATCTTGGAGGTGCTGATATCCGGGAATTCCGGGCGCAGCTGGGCCAGCACTTCGCCGATACCGAACTGGCCGCGTGGTGGCTGCTCGCTCATGAGTTGTTTCCCGCGCGCCTCATGCGTAGTCCTGGGCGCCGCCCCTGCCGCGGCGGTCAGCCGAAGGTGACGGGCCGAGATCCTGGCTGGTGAGGAAAAGCAGCCGGAACTTCCCGATCTGGACCTCGTCGCCGCCGGTCAGCTCCGCCTCCTCGATGCGTTCCCGGTTCACGTAGGTGCCGTTGAGGCTGCCGACATCGCGCACGGTGAACCTGAAGCCCTGGCGGTCGAACTCGGCGTGCCGCCGGGAGACGGTGACGTCGTCGAGGAAGATGTGGCTCTCCGGGTGACGGCCCGCCGTGGTCAGGTCGCCGTCGAGCCGGAACCGGCTGCCCGCGTTGGGCCCCCGCATGACCAGCAGCAGCGCGCTGCCCGGCGGCAGGGCGCCGAACGAAGCGGAGTCCGGGAACAGCTCGTCGGCTAGGTCGCCGTCGTCCGTCCGGCCTAGCGATATCGTCGAGGTATCCACACCAGGGCGGACCGGGATGCTTCCGGTGCCGGGCCCGGGGGCCGCGGGACCGGCCGGCATCCCGGATCCGGGAGGCACAGGCGCCCCGAGCTGGGCCCCGCAGTTCGAGCAGAACCGGGCACCGTCGGGATTGGGCCGACCGCAGCGGGCGCAGTAGACGCGTGGCATAGCTCCGCTCGGCCTCCCCTTAGTCTGGTCCTCAGCTTCGCCCCAAGGTACGCGAGAGGGGGCGGGGCGGTCCATGCGCCACGCGAACAGCCCACGCCGTCCGCGCCCGTTATTTTCGTCGCGACGCTTCCGCCACACCGCCTGGTCACCTCCGCCCGTCGTTTATTCGCCCGTCCGTCGCTAACTCGCCGCAGCGGCCCATGACGTAAGCGAATAACAATGCGCGATTGTCTCACATTCGTGCGCATTCGTGAGTCCCGCGTCGTTAACGCTTTTCGCAGCCTCGCGTGAAGCAGAGCTTACCCGGACGTGGCCTGGGTATCCGGGGACCGGCCCGGTATCGGTGACGCCCCGCGGCGGCATTACCGGTCCTAGCGGCCTGCCTGCTCGACGACCAGGGCCCACTCCTCCAGGAGCAGCTGCACGGTGTCAGCGTCGGGTCCCTCGGCCCACAGGTGAGTAACGGCGTCGGCCGGATCGGGCAGTACGAGGACCCAGCCGCGATCACGTTCGGTAACGCGCAGGCCGTCGGTGGTGTCGATCTCGTGCTGACCTGCCGCCTCCAGAACCGTACGCATGACACCGCCCTTGGCCGACCACGGCGTCGGGATCGACCGCTTAAGCAGGTGCGCCACGGGAATCCTGGCGTCGATCTGGCTCAGCGTCAGCCTGGTTCGCGCGACCAGGCCGAGCAGCCGGACGAAGGCGGCGATGCCGTCTATGGTCCGGCTGCACTCCGGCACCACGAAACCGCCGTGGCCGTCGGCCGCGAAGATGACCTCATCTTGCGCGGCCGCCAGCGTCAGCGCGTGCATCGAGGTCGGCGTCCAGTTGACCTGGACGCCGTGGAAACGGCATACCTGCTCCGCCACCCTGGTCGTGGTCACGGGCAGGGCGACCTGGCCGCCCTTGCGCTCGGCCGCGACCAGGTCGAGCACGGCGAGCAGCGCCCGGTCCTCACTGACCAGCTCGCCCTTCTCGTCCACGAGCTGGATCCGCTCTCCGACGGGGTCGAACCTGACCCCGAACGCCGCCTTGGACGAGGACACCACCTCGGCCAGCCGCTGCAGGCCCGCCCGCTGCTGCGCCACGGTCTCGGTCGGCGACACCTCGTCCAGCCGGTTGTTCAAGGTGAGCACGTCGACTCCGATGGTGCCGAGCAGGCTAGGCAGCACCAGCGACGTGGTGCCGCCGGCGCAGTCCGCGACCACCTTCAGGCTGGCCTCGCGCACACCCGTCATATCGATGCACTCAAGCAGCTCGTGGGTGTACGACTCGACCACCCGGGGCGGGTAGCTGAGCTCGGCGATCTCGCCGGGGAACGCCCGGCGGAACTCCTGCCGGGAAAAGACCCGCTCCAGCTTGCGCTGGTCCGCCTGGGACAGTTCGGCGCCGCGCTCGTCGAGGAAGATGATGTCGACGGATTGCGCGTCGCCGGGCGTGGTGCGCAGCGCGATGCCGCCGCTGTAGTGGTCCCTGGCCGTCTCGAACCTGGCCACCGGCAGCGGCTGGGCCTCCAGGTCCACCACGTTGATGGCGCTGGCGTTCAGGGCGCCCTGCACGGCCCGTTTCAGCGCCCGCGCCGCCCGGGACACGTCTCGTGAGGTGGTGACGGTAGAACCCTTGCGCAGCATGGAGGCGTAAGCACTGGCCAGCCGGACCGCCAGCTCGGGCGTCACCTCCACGTTGACGAGCCCGGACACGCCGCGCGGGCCGAACAGCGTGCGCTGGCCCCTGGACTCCCAGATCACGCTGGTGTTCACGACCGCGCCGGCCTCGATGGTCTTGAACGGGTACACCTTCACGCCGGCGGACAGGTAGGCCTCGGGCTCGATCACGCACTCGTCCCCGACGACCGCGCCCTCCTCGATCCTGGCCAGCCGCATGACATCGGTGTTCTTGCCGATCACGCAGCCGCGCAGGGTGACGCCCTGGCCGACGTAGACGTTGTTGTGCACCACGGCGCGGTGCAGGAACGCACCCTCCTTGACCACGACGTTGCTGCCGATCACCGTGTACTCGCGCAGGTGCGCGCCCGCCTCGATCTTGGCGTAGTCCCCGATGCACAGCGGGCCGGTGAGCACGGCATCGGCATCGACCTCGGCACCTTCGGCGACCCAGACCCCGGGTGAGACCTCGAAGCCGGCGATGTCGCTGTGCACCCGTCCGGCCAGCACGTCGGCCTGCGCCTTCATGTAGCTCTCGAGGGTCCCGACATCTTCCCAGTAGTCCTCTGAGATGTAGCCGAACAGCGGGGCGCCGCGCTTGAGCAGCTTGGGAAAGACGTCACCGGACCAGTCGACCACCTCGCCCGGCGGGACCTCCGCGAGCACCTCGGGCTCCATCACGTACAGCCCGGTGCTGACCGTGTCCGAGAACACCTGGCCCCACGTCGGCTTCTCCAGAAACCGCTGGATCTGGCCGTCTTCCGCGGTGATCACGATGCCGAACTCGAGCGGGTCGGGCACCCGGGCCAGGGCCACCGTGACCAGCGCGCCCTTGTCCTTGTGGAATTTCACCAGCGAGGTCAGGTCCATGTCGGTGAGCGCGTCGCCCGAGATGACCAAGAACGGCTCATCCCGCAGCGCGTCCGCGGCGTTCCTGACGCTGCCCGCGGTGCCGAGCGGCATCTCCTCGGTGGCGTACTGCAGGCTCATCCCGAATTCCTCGCCGTCACCGAAGTAGTTACGGACCAGGGCGGCGAGGAACTGGACGGTTACCACGGTCTCATCGAATCCATGCCGCTTGAGCAGCCGCAGCACATGCTCCATGATCGGCCTGTTGGCCACGGGGAGGAGCGGCTTAGGCTGGTTTGCGGTCATCGGCCGCAGCCGTGTCCCCTCGCCCCCTGCCATGACGACGGCTTTCAAGGGATTTGCGGCTCCTTTCCCGGTTCCCGCCCTTAGGTGTACCCCGTCGGCAGCGAATCACGGGCGTGCGGCCACTTTCCGGTCGCCGCCCGGCCGGATCACAGCGCCGCGGCGCTGTCCTGCGGACTCTGGCCGCCCCCGACCAGGCTTCGGACCTGGGCGAGGTAGAGCGTCGCGGCCCACCAGTACAACACCGTGCCCCAGGTAGCGAAGGCCCAGCCTATTACCCGGGCCAGCGTCCCGCCCCAACCGGGGTGATCGCCGAGGAAGAGCAGCGGAAACGCATAAAGCAGGCAGAGCGTTGCCCCCTTGCCGGCCAGGCTGACCTGCAGCGTGCCGAACCCGGCCCGGCGGCGCAGCACGCCAAGCGCTGCGCCCACCGTCAGCTCGCGGAGCCCTAGGACGGCGACCAGCCACCAGGGGATGATCCCCCTGATCGCGAGCGCGACGACGGTTGACACGATGTACAGCCGGTCGGCCGCCGGGTCGAGGACCTGGCCGAGCCTGCTGGCCTGGTCCAGCGCGCGGGCGATCTTGCCGTCGAGCCAGTCGGACAGCCCGGCCGCGATGAGCAGGGCCACGGCCCAGTCATCGGCGACAGCTGTCCGCGGCCCGAGTACCAGCCACAGGAAGACCGGTACCCCGGCCAGCCTGGCGGCACTGATCCCGTTCGGGATCGTAAGGACGCGGTCCACGGACCCAGTATCCTCAACTAAGTGACTATGGCGGATACGGGGGCGCCTGCTCGTGCCGCCGACACGAAGGTGCTCAACTCTCAAGTGCCCGATTCGAAAATTCTGGCCGAGGCGGGCAAGCGGCGGACCTTCGCGGTGATCAGCCACCCCGACGCGGGCAAGTCCACGCTCACGGAGGCGCTCGCCCTGCACGCATCGGCGATCACGCAGGCCGGCGCGGTGCACGGCAAGGCAGGCCGGCGCGGGGTGACCTCGGACTGGATGGCGATGGAGCGCGCCCGCGGTATCTCGATCACCTCGGCGGCACTGCGCTTCGACTATCACGGGACGGTCCTGAACCTGCTGGACACTCCGGGTCACGCGGATTTCTCTGAAGATACCTACCGGGTCCTTTCCGCGGTGGACTGCGCCATCATGCTGCTCGACTCGGCCAAGGGCCTAGAGCCGCAGACGCTGAAGCTGTTCGACGTATGCCGCAGCCGGTCCGTCCCGGTGATCACGTTCGTGAACAAGTGGGACCGGCCCGGCCGGGAGCCGCTGGAACTGCTGGACGAGATCGAGCAGCGGATCGGGCTGCGCCCGGCCCCGGTGAACTGGCCGGTGGGCGTAGCCGGTGACTTCCGCGGCCTCGTCGAGCGGACTACCGGGGACTACGTCACCTTCACCCGGACCCCGGGCGGGGCCGGGCGTGCCCAGGAAGCCCGGCTGGACGCCGCGGCCGCGGCCGCCCGCGACGGCGAGGCATACGCGACCGCGCAGGAGGAGCTGGCGCTGCTCGACGAGATCTACGGTGACCTGGGGGACGCGGAGGGTCGCCTCGACGACCTCGATATGGAGTCATTCCTGGCCGGCCAGACGAGTCCGGTGCTGTTCGGCGCCGCGCTGCCGAACTTCGGTGTCCGCCGCCTGCTCGACGCCGTGACCACGTACGCCCCGCCGCCGGCCATGCGCGCCGACATCAAGGGCGAGCCGCGGCCAGTCGATGCGCCGTTCTCCGGCCTGGTGTTCAAGGTGCAGGCCAATATGGACCCGGCGCACCGGGACCGGATGGCATTCGTCCGGGTCTGCTCGGGCCGGTTCGAGCGCGGCATGGTGCTCACCCACACCGCGACCGGGCGGCCGTTTGCCACCAAGTACGCGCAGTCGATGTTCGGCCAGGACCGGGAGACCGTCGAGGAAGCCTTTCCCGGTGACGTCATCGGCCTGGTCAACGCGACCGCGCTGCGTCCGGGCGACACGCTGTACGCCGGCGACATCGCGGTGGAGTTCCCGCCGATCCCCAGCTTCGCGCCCGAGCACTTCGCGGTGGTGCGCGGCAAGGACGCGGGTAAGCAGAAGCAGTTCCGCCGCGGGATCGAGCAGCTGGACACCGAGGGCGTGGTCCAGGTCCTCGCCTCCGACCTGCGCGGTGACCAGGCTCCGGTGCTCGCCGCCGTCGGCCCGCTGCAGTTCGACGTCGTGCTGCACCGGCTCGAGCACGAATTCGGCTCTCGCGCCGAACTCGATCACCTCGACTACACGATGGCCCGGCGCACCGACGCCGACGGCATCCGCGCCCTGGCCGGGCAGCGGGCAGTCGAGGTGCTGACCCGCCGCCACGATGGTGCCGTCCTCGCGCTGTTCAGCGACAAGTGGCGGCTCGGCCAGATCCAGCGGGAACACCCCGAGATCACGCTCGAGCCCCTCATCGCCGGCTAGCGCTGGCGGCTGGCGTCGATCTGGTCGAAATCGCCGATGGCGTTGCGGACACCGCCGCCGCCCGACCACTGCCACATCAGGGCGTGCGAGCTCGAGCTGGTGACCCCGCCGAAGAACTGGGCACAGCCGCCCGACTTCAGGCACCAGCCGCTCGGGGCATCGGACAGGTTCGCGGTCTCCGGCTCGTAGGTCCACTCGTCGGTGTGCGGGATCGAGGCGGCGCTGCCGGTACCGAAGATGCTCGCCCAGATGCCAGCAGCCGAGTAGACACCCGGCTTGTACTTGGAGTGCGCGGTGACGTAGTCCCAGAAGCCGTTGAATTCCGCCCGGTCCACGGCCGCGGGGACGCCGCGGTGCTTCACCACGCCGCTGCATGGGGAGGTGTAAACGTTGTTCCAGCCGTTGTCGGAGGCGGGCGCGACTCCGGGCAGCTCGATGTCCATGAACAGGACCGGGTAGGTCACATGCTCCTTGGCCGCGTCAGACAGCGCTTGGACGGCCTGCCGCGCGCCCCAGGCCGAGGCCTCGGCCGCGGACCCGGTGTAGCCCGGATCGACGCCGGGGCCGCCCATGAACCAGTACACCGCAGTGCCGATACCCTTGCCGTACTTGGTGTAGTTGGTGTCGGCCTGCGCGCTGTTCGCCGCGGACCAGGCGAGGAACCCGCCGCGGCAGCCCAGCCAGTAAGACCAGCTCCCGGTCATCCCGATGTAACCGCCGTAGGCTCCGCCGGTGCCCGGCTCGCGGTACGGCGCGCTGCCGCTGACCGGGACCGGCCAGCTGTCGGTGCCGTACCAGAACCCGGGCGGGCTGTCACCGAGCGGCTGGGCCCGCGCGGCGGTCACGGCCTGGGC
>JALYVS010000314.1 GCA_030853115.1 Actinomycetota bacterium | reverse complement strand
GGCCGGCGTCGTGGCAGCGGCCTTCCTCAGCCGCGACGACCCGGCCGCGATGGCCGCTCGCGGGTGCCTGGCGGACACGCTGGTGCGCCGTGGCCGCAGCGGCGAGGCCGAGGAGCAGTACCGCGAACTGCTCGCCGACCGGTGCCGGGTGCAAGGCGATGACCACCTGGACACCCTCGCCACCCGCCACGATCTCGCCGCCGCGATCGGCGTGCAGGGCCGCTACCGTGAGGCCGAGCAGCTGTACCGCGAGCTGCTCGACGACGATTACCGGCTGCTCGGGCCCGGGCACCGCGATACCCTGGCCGCCCGGTACAGCCAGGCCAGGATGATCGGCCTGCAGGGCCGCTACGCTGAGGCGGAAGAACTGTGCTATCAGGTCCTGGCGGACCGGCGGCAGCTGCTGGGCGAGGACCACCCGGACAACATGGCCACCCGTCACCGGCTAGCCCGGATGCTCGGCCTGCAGGGCCGCTACGCGGACGCGGAGCCGATGTTCCGGCAGGTGCTCGCGGCCCGGCGGCGCGCGCTCGGCGAGGAGCACCCCGACACCTTGGCCACCGGTCACCGGCTCGGCTGGCTGATCGGGCGCCAGGGCCGCTACGGCGAGGCCACCGAGATCGTGAACCAGGTGCTCGGCGACCGCAGGCAAGTCCTCGGCGACGATCATCCCGACACCCTCGCCGCGCGTGAGACTGTGGCCTGGCTCACCGCGCCGCGCGGCAAGCTGGCCGAAGCCGGCGAACGGTGCCGCAGCGTCCTGGCGGACCGCCGCCGGGTCCTGGGCGATGACCACCCCGATCCCTCACCTCGCGTGCCACCCTGGCCTGGATCGCCGGGCTGGCGGGCCGCTACGCCGAGGCCGAGCGCGGCTACGCCGCAGTGCTGGCCGACCGTCAGCGTGTCCTGGGCTCGAGCCACCCCGACACGCTGCTCGCCCGCCAGGCCCTGGTCGGCGCCCAGGGCCGTTACGCCCAAGCCGAGCAGCTATCTCGTGAGGTGCTCGCCGCCCGGCACCGCGTCCTCGGCGATGACCATCCCGACACCGTGACCTCGCGCGCCACCCTCGCCTGGCTCGCCGCCCGGCAGGGACGGCGCGCCGAGGCCGAAGAGCTGTACCGGCAGGTCCTCGCCGACCGCAGCCGGGTGCTGGGCGTCAGCCATCCCGATACCCAGGCCACCGGTGAGGAGCTGGCTCAGCTCAGCGCTGATCCGGGGGCCGGCTGACCGCCCCGCCTGAGGGTATGTTCGCGTCGAGCAGCGCGGTCGACCCGGCCGGCCGGGTCACCGAGTCCTCGGTCCGCTGCCGCAGGCGCTCGAGCGCCTCGCCGTCACCAAGCGGGACGGTGGCCTCCAGCCGGGTGCTGGCCTGCACCTCGGGCAGGTCCATGACCGCGTCGACCAGGCTCGCCCGGCTCCCCGGGGCGCTGTGCCCGGACGGAGCGTGCAGCGAGGTCCTGGCGGTTCCCTCGGCGCCTTGGGTGGTGCTCACCTCGGCCGCCGCGATCGTCCGATCGCCATCTCTGACTTCTACCCGCCGGGATGCATCAGGATCGGTCATTAGAACCTCCTGGGGTTGCCTTGGCCTTGCCCGGGACCATGTGCGGCGAAACGGGGGCAGCGTCACCTAATCCGGATAAAAAACACCGCCCCTGGTGACCGCGCGAAGCCGCGTCAGCTGGCCCGGCGGTAAGCGCGGACCGCGAGCGGCAGGAACACGATGAAGATCCCGGCCAGCCAGGCCAGGCTCCGCCACAAATCTGGCTCCAGCGGGCCGCCGCGAGCCAGCACACGCATGGTGTTGATGGTGTAGGTAACCGGCTGGTTGTTGGCGAAGACCTGCAGCCATCCCGGCATGGTCGAGATCGGGACGAACGCCGAGGACAGGAACGTGGCCGGGAAGAGCCAGATCAAGCCGAACGCCTGCACCGATTCCTCGTCCCCGATGGCCAGGCCGGTATAGGCGGCGATGCAGCAGATCGCCAGGCCGAACACGGTGGCCAGCACGACCATGGCGACGGCGGCCACGATGCCGTTGGAGAACCGGAAGCCCACCGCGTACCCCACCGCGACCAGGACCAGGATGGTCACGAGCATCCGCCCGGTGTCGGCGACCAGCCGTCCGGCCAGCACCGCCGAGCGTGCCATCGGCATCGACCGCAGCCGGTCAATCACGCCTTTTTTCAGCTCCTGCGCCAGGGCGATGGCCGTGCCGAACGTGGCGAACGCCGCGCTCTGCCCGATGATGCCCGGCATCAGGAAATTGACGTAGCCCCCCGGAGCATTCACCGGGATCGCGCCGCCGAAGACGAACTTGAACAACAAGACGAACATCACCGGCTGGATCACGGTGAACATCAGGTAGGCGGGGACTCGCATCCAGACCAGCAGGTTCCGCCGGGTGATGGTGAGCGTGTCGGTTACCGCCCAGCCGAGCCGGACGCGCAGGCCGGGCGGGTCCGCCGCGACCGGACGTGCCGCCACCGCGGTCATGATGGCGTCCTTTCCATCTGCTTGCCGCTCCGGTGGCGTCCGCGAGGCCCGCGCCGGCGTCCTCGCGGTTCCTCGTCCTCGGCGGCGTGCCCGGTCAGGGCCAGGAACACGTCATCGAGCGAAGGCCGGCGCAGCGCGAGATTGCGGGTTTCGACCTGCGCGCGGTCCAGGGCGCGCACGGCTTCGACCAGCGCGTCCGAGCCGCGGCCCCCGACTTTGATGCTGACCACGCCGGTTTCCGCGTCGCCGTTCGGCTCGCCCTCGCCGATCCTGGCGATCACCGCGAGCGCATCACCGATCCGGCGGCGGTCGGGCACGGTGAACTCGACCACGTCCCCGCCGACCCTGCCCTTCAGCTGCTCGGACGTGCCCGCGGCGATGACCAGGCCGTGATCGATGACGACGATCTCGTCGGCCAGTTCATCGGCTTCGTCGAGATACTGGGTGGTCAGCAGCAGGGTGGTACCGTCGGCCACCAGCGACCTGATGATCTCCCACATGCCCAGCCGCGACCGGGGGTCCAGGCCGGTGGTGGGCTCATCGAGGAACAGCACCCGCGGCTGGCCGACCAGGCTGGCGGCCAGGTCCAGGCGCCGCTGCATGCCGCCCGAATAGTTCTTCGCAGCCCGGTTGGCGGCGTCGCTCAAACCGAACTGCTCGAGCAGTTCCGCGGCCCGGCCGCGCGCCCGCGGCCAGCTCAGATGGTAGAGCCGTCCGATGATCTCCAGGTTCTCCCGGCCCGTCAGCTCCTCCTGGATGGCGGCCGACTGCCCGGCCAGCCCAATCGACCGCCGGACCGCGGCCGCCTCCCGCACCACGTCATAGCCCTCCACTACGGCCCGCCCGCCGTCCGGCCGCATCAGCGTGGTCAAGATGCGTACCGCCGTCGTCTTGCCCGCGCCGTTGGGACCGAGCACGCCCAGCACCGTCCCGTGCGGCACCGACAAGTCGATACCACGCAGCGCCCGGACCTCACCGAACGACTTGGTCAAGCCCTCCACCAGGATGGCCGGGTCCGCGGTGACCTGTGACATATTCTTCCTCCCGAACCCGCTAGCGCCCCGTGTCACGAAACTACAGGCAACGCGGCGACGGGTGAACCTGAATGCATCCGGCCGGTGACGCTAAGCCATGATTGACCACGTTCGCCGCGGGCAGGCGCCCCTCCAGGTCCGCTGGGTGAGGGCGGCGCCGGAAGATTAAGGAACAGGAGCTGAGACCGTTGCCTGACGAGATTCGCCACGAGTCCGCTGATCTGGACGATTACTCGGTGCAAGAGCCGTCGGACTCCCTGACCGGGGACCCGGGCGACCCGGGTAACGATCCCCTGGACCGGGGTGTGGCTCCGCCGGAGCGGTGGTCGGCCGGAATGAAGTTCGGCTCCACAGCTGATGAGCAGCAGTCGGGCGAATCCCTTGATCAGCGGCTGGCCGAAGAGGAACCGGACGTTGCCCTCGCCGACGACCTGCCAGCGGGCCGCGCGGCAGGCGGCGCCGATTCCGGCGATGCCGACCAGGACGTTGCCGATGAGTACGTCGACGGGCTCTTGCTCGACGACGGGCCGGATCCCCGGGCGGGCCGGCTGGTGGCGCAGGACGAGGGAGCCCACCCCGACGATGAGGCCGATCTGGTCGCGCGCGACACCGGCATCGACGGCGGAGCGGCCAGCGCGGAAGAGGCCGCGATCCACGTGGTCGATGACGACGACACCGACGTCCGGTCCGGCGGCTGAAGCCCGCCGGGACCTCTCCGGCCGTTGAGAGAGTTCGCAGAGGTGCCACCCCTACCCTGTAAGACGGATGCACCTGGTCACCTCGGGCGGGCGGGGTTTAGCGGAGGGGAAGGATGGCACATGCTGCCGGTTGCCGAGCTGCACATTCACATCGAGGGCACGCTTGAGCCCGAGCTCCTGGTCAAGCTCGCGGCCAGGAATGGTACCTGGATGCCGACCCTGGACGTCGATGAGCTGCGGGCCCAGTATCAGTTCGACAGCCTGCGGTCCTTCCTCGACCTGCACTACGCGAACCTGCGCGTGCTGAAGATCGAGCAGGACTTCTACGATCTGGCCAGCGCCTACCTGACCCGCGCCGCGGCGGCGGGGGTGCGCCGGGCCGAGATCTTCGTGGATCCGCAGACCCACCTGGCCAACGGGGTGCGGCTTGAAGAGGTGTTCGGCGGGCTGACCGCCGCACTGACCGAGGGGGCCAAGGAGCACGGGATCTCCGCCGACCTGATCCTGTGCTTCCTGCGTGACCTGGGACCAGACGCCGCCGACGCTATGCTGCGGGCCTCGCTTCCGTTCCGGGATAGCTTTATCGGCGTCGGGCTCGACTCGGCCGAGCTCGGTCACCCGCCCGCGCTGTTTACCAAGGTGTACCAGCTGGCGGCGGCCGAAGGGCTCCGGCTGGTGGCGCACGCGGGCGAGGAGGGCGGGCCTGAGTACGTGCGTGGCGCGCTTGACCTGCTCCACGTGGAGCGCGTCGATCACGGCGTGCGGTCTATGGAAGATCCCGAGCTGGTGGCCAGGCTGCGTGACCAGCAGATCGCGCTGACCGTGTGCCCGCTGTCGAACGTGGCGCTCCGCGTGGTCTCCGCGCTGGGTGATCACATGCTGCCCGCCATGCTGGACGCCGGGCTGCTCGCCACCGTGAACAGCGACGACCCCGCGTACTTTGGCGGTTATGTCGATGACAACCTGGCCGCGGTCCAGCAGGAGTTCGGGTTCGACGACAAGCGGATGGCCCAGCTGGCGCACAACTCCTTCGACGCGTGCTTCGCGCCCGAGGCCGATAAGCAGCGATGGAAAGCCGAGGTCGGAAGCTGGCTCGCCGCCCAGGGAACGACCAGCTCGCATGACGGCGAGCAGCCTTAGCGGGGCATCACCCCGGCTGGCCCGTACCGCCTCGTAATGTCGGTGCCCTCCGCTAAGGTCCGGGCCATGCGATTGCTGCACACCTCCGACTGGCATCTCGGGCGATCACTGCACCGCGCTGATCTCCGCGCGGCGCAGTCGGCCTTCCTGGATCACCTGGTGGAGACGGTCCGCGCGGAGAAGGTAGACGCGGTCCTGGTCGCCGGGGACATCTACGATCGTGCCGTGCCGCCGGTCGACGCCGTCGAGCTGTGCGAAGACGCCCTGAACCGGCTGCACGATGCCGGGGCCAGGATCGTGCTGATCAGCGGCAACCACGATTCGGCCCGGCGGCTCGGCTTCGGCAGCGGCCTGCTCGACAAGGCGGGCGTACACCTGCGCACCAGGCCCGGCGCGCTGGCCCGCCCGGTCCTGCTAGATGATGCCCACGGGCCGGTAGCCGTGTACGGGGTGCCCTACCTGGAGCCGGACGCGGTCCGCGGCGATCTCCCGCCCATAGACCCCCCCGTCGGCAGCCCGGACGCCCCCGCCAGGGGCGGCGAGGTGGCCCGCGGGCATGCCGGGGTGCTCGGTCACGCGGTCAGCTGCATCCGTGCCGACGCCGACCGGCGCGGCCTGCCCCGCCGGGTGGTCATGGCGCACGGCTGGGTCGCCGGGGGAGCGGCGAGTGAGTCCGAGCGCGACATCACCGTCGGCGGGATCGGCCAGGTGCCCGCCGACCTGTTCGGCGGGTTCAGCTACGTGGCCCTCGGTCACCTGCACGGCCAGCAGACGATCGCCGCGCACCTGCGCTACAGCGGTTCGCCGCTGCCCTACTCGTTCTCCGAGGCCGGCCACCATAAGGGCAGCTGGCTGGTCGAGCTGGACGAAGCTGGGAACGCCCGGGCCGAGCGGGTGCCCGCACCGGTCTACCGGCGGCTGAGCGTGCTCCGCGGAGCGCTGCCCGAGCTGCTCGGCTCGGCCGTCTTCACCCCGTACGAGGATGACTTCGTGTCGGTCACCCTCACCGACCCGAGCCGTCCCGAGGCCGCGATGGACGCGTTGCGGGGCCGGTTCCCGCACGTCCTGGTACTCACCTTCGAGCCGGAAGGCGTGCTGCCCGACGAACGCGGGTACCGGGCCAGGATCGCGGGCCGGGACGACCTGGCGGTCGCGGCCGAATTCGTCACCCACGTCAGGAACGCTCCGGCCTCAGAGCCCGAGCGGCGGCTGCTCGCCGAGGCGTTCGAAGCCGTCCGGATCGGCGCGGACGTGGACGCCTGATGCGCCCGCACCGGCTCCGGGTAACCGCGTTCGGCGCGTTCGGCGGCACGGTCGAGGTCTGCTTTGACGACCTGGCCGCTTCGGGCTTGTTCCTGCTGCACGGGGATACCGGCGCGGGCAAGACCACGCTGCTCGACGCCATCGGGTTCGCCTTGTACGGCCGGGTCCCCGGTGAGCGCGGCAAGGTCAGGCGGCTGCGTTCCGATCACGCGGCGGCGGGCACGCCGACCGACGTGCAGCTCGAGGTCACCCTGGGCGGCCGGCGGATGCGCATCACCCGCAAGCCGGAGCAGGAGCGCCAGAAGCTGCGGGGCCACGGCACCACCACCGAGCAGGCGAAGGTCCTGCTCGAGGAGTTCACCGGCGCCTCCTGGCAGGCCGTCTCCACCCGCGCCGGGGAGGCGGACGAGGAAATCAAAGACCTGGTGGGCATGTCCGCCGACCAGTTCTTCCAGGTCGTGCTGCTGCCGCAGGGGCAGTTCGCGCAGTTCTTGCACGCCGACGCCGGTGACCGGGCCAAGCTGCTGCAGCGGCTGTTCGGCACGGACCGGTTCCGCGCCGTGGAGGACTGGCTCGCCGGCCGGCGCCGGAGCACCGCCCGCGACGTGGAAGCCGCCGAGCGGGGCATCGCCAGCCTGGTCGCCGTCGTCACCCAGGTGGCCGGCCTGGCCGAGGAGCCCGCGCGGCCCGACGC
>JALYVS010000042.1 GCA_030853115.1 Actinomycetota bacterium | reverse complement strand
GGATCTGGTCAGCCACAGCGGGCACCTAGTCGAGCTGATCGAGGCGTTCTGGTGGAAAGACGTCGTTCCGCAAATAGACGCGCAGGTACAGGCCAGGATCAGCCCCCGCGAGTTTGAGCGGTACCTAGCGGACCCGGAGCGACCGGCATTCCTTCAGCTACTCCGCACGTACGAGATCGGCGGGCGCTCGATCGGGGAATCACTCGACCGGATTACCGGCCGCTCGTTCGACGGTGCCCGCTCGATAGCGGGTGTCATGCACGGACGCCTGGAAAAAGATGAGGCTCCCGCCCGGGGCCAAACCAGGACGTTTGCCGAGCGCATACCGGGCGGGGTAACGCCGGAAATCACCGAAGGGTCTCAGGCGGCCGACGCTCGCCAGGCAGAGATAGGCCACGGGCTAGCCGAGCATCCCGAAGAATGGGCAGTCCGCGCATGGGGCCAGCCGCCAGCTCAGGCCGGAGCGCTACGCGACGATTGGGAGCGCCGGGCCGGGCTAGTCGGCCAGTACCGCGAGATAGCCGGTATCACGGACCCGAAGGTGTCCATAGGACCCGTGCCGACCGGCAACGCGGTCAGCCGCGAGCTATTCAGCGCCAGCGTCCACGCGTTGGAGCTGAACAGCGAACAGGCGATGCTGGCCGCGATGGGCCGCGGTGACCTTGAGGCCCGTGTACGCCAGCACGAGCGCGCCGCGGCGCTAGCTCCGCCGGAGGTGACCGCCAGGCTCGACAGTGCCAAGAGCCAGCTTGAGGCGGCCAATGACCAGGCCGAGGCAGCGGTGGAGGCCGGTAAGGACGCGATCGCCCGCGGCGCGGCGAACCTAAGCTCTATGGCTACCGCGCAGATAGCGGAGTTGACAGTAGCCGACGCCGCGCGGAAGGAATGGGCCGAGGCCAACGCCGAGATCATCACCGCGGCCAGGGCGGCATCTGGCGAGTTGCAGCGCCGGGAGGTGGCCGAGCCCATCCCGATGACGGATGCCGAATGGGCCGCAGCTGGCCAGGTCCCGAGGGACTACCCGGCCCCAGATCCGGCCGAGCACGCCGCGCAGCGCCAGGCGCAGACGGCACGTGTGCAGGCTGACCGGGAGGCGCGGGCGGAGGCGTCGGCGCGGCTCACTCCGGTGACAGATGCGGAGCTAGAGAAGTACGGCGCTGCGGTGCTGGACCAGAACCCGGCCCGGGTCGCGTTCTTGGCGGACATGGCCGAGGTCCGCCAGGGCATCGATGAGATACACGACGCGGTCAAGGCGATGCCGGATGCTGAGGCCAGGCGTGAGGCTCAGATGGCCGGGTACGCGGCCGAACCAGGCCCGCGGCACCAGGCCGAGGTTGAGGCCGGGATCGAGCCAGCGTGGCAGTCAGGTGCGGGCAGGGACCACGCGGAGCCGGAGCTAGAACCGGAGCTGGAGCAGGAAGTAGCGCCGGAGGCCGACTATGAGGCCGAGATTGGGTAAGGTTCCCGGCCGTGTTGCCCAGGCGCTGGCCGCCTGGTGGCCGGTGTCGTGCGGGGGTTCGTAAAAGGTGGTGTCCCGCTGGTCCTCGGCCGAGCATGTCTCGCAACGGACCCAAAGGTGGCCGATGCCGCCGTGACCCCGGGCGGCCCGCTCGCGGGCGGGGCCGCAGATACAGGGCATCCACCCGATTTTCTGCGGTTTGCCGCGGGCCAGCGAGTGCCCGTACGGGCAGCGTTCCGGTTTGTTCGCGAACAGGGGAACGGGCATCCGTTTATTATGCCTGGCCAGGCAATATCCAAGCTTTAACCGGAGCTGTTTGTTTCCCAGCCCGGTACGACGCGTCAACGCGGAAACCCCGGGCACCGGGAATAGGTGTCCGGGGTTTTCGCGGTGCGGCTTGGTCAGCGTGAAGCCTGCCGCGCTCTGCGGCAACCGGCCTCGTCACACTGAATCGAGCTGGTCAGACGGCCGATCACGCCGGGCAGGTAGCGGTCATGCCAGACCAGGGCGCCCGCCAGGTCCCTGTTTTCCGGGTCCACGTAGATCCTGGACCATTCGGCCCGCAAGGTCGACAGCTCCCATGCGGACTCCGGGTGGTTCGGCCAGCATGGCGTGAGCCGGGCTAGGGGCCCGGGGTAGTGCGGGCGCAGGAAACCCTCAACCCAAGTGTGCAGGTCCGCTAGCTGTGCCTGGTATTGCTCGCGGGTCAGGTCACCCCACCACGGGGCGTCCGGCGGCTTGGCCTGGTGAGTGGCTATCGCCTTTTCCAGCTCGGCCTTGAGGCGCTTGAGTTCGGCCCGCATGACCAGCGTGGCGCCGATACCTTCGGTTTCCAGCCGGGAATCCCAGGCCGCAACGACGCCCTGGTACTTGTCGACCCGGCCGCGCAGCTGGTCTACCTGACCGGCCAGCGCGGCTACGGTGTCGTCAGCGGCCACGGTCAGATTTCCGCTTCCGGCTCGGCATCGAGTTCCTGTTCAGCTTCGATCCAGGGGCCGTGTTCGGGTCCGTACGCCTCAAGCTGCGCGTCTAGATACATGTCATAGGTAACGGCGGCCATCCTGTCGGCAACGTAGGCCGTCCGCCCCTCGGGTGTGCCGCACTCGATCATTCCCTCTCGGGAACCTATCCGGCCGGCCTCGGCCGCATGCTCAGCGTAAGTCTGACGGGCCGCCTCTACCCGCTCAGCGGTATGCCGCGCATCTTCGGGAGTCATCGGGAATCACCTCCTGTCTGTTAGCCACGGCGCGCGCTCAGGTGAGCCCGGCAGCGGGAACGCGTCCGGTACCGGGTCGAGCTCGGCCAGCTCCGGCGCCGGGATGACCTCGGCCCGCGGCGGCCGGGGCGGCTGGGGGACCATGGCGGGGACGCGGCCGAGCCGGAAGCTGATCCGCTTCCACGCGGGCCGGATCTTCACGACGCACGGGGAAAGGTTCATCCGGATGACCAGCGCCCGCCAGTCGGGCAGCGCCCGGATAAGCTCCGGCGGCACGACCGGGACAGTGTCGTCGTCACCGATCACGACCGAGCCGCACAGCGCCGACAGGCTTTCCAGCGTCTGGGAGTCGGACAACCCGGGCAGGATGACCTTTGTCCCGCAGGTGGCCAGGATCGTGGCGGCGCCGTGCTCACCCCACCGTTCCTGTAGCTGGCTCACCCCGTGAACTACCGCCGTGATCATGATGCCTTTACCGGCCGAGTCGGCGAGCAGGACAGGCAGGTTGATCGGGCAGATCTGGCTGACCTCGTCGAGGCCGAGCCACAACGGCGGGTCGAGCCGCCCGTGCGGTGAGTTAGTGCCCGCGAGGCCCGCGGCCCAGTGCACCCACGACGTGAACGCAGCGAAGACGCTGGCCACGGGGCTATCCTCATCACCCGGCGCGACGAGGTAGAGCGTGCCGTTCTGGCCGAGGAACCGCTGAACGTCGAATCCGCGGCCGGGAGCCGGGGTAACCGCGTCGGCCAGCTGCGGGACGATCGCCCACGCGAGAGACAATTCCATCGAATCGCGGATCGAGCCCGACGTGCGGTTGTCCGCGAATGCCCGCTTGGCTACCGCGAGCATTTCCGGGGTGCTGTCCGGGTGATCGGCCAGGACCCGCAGCGCCTGATCGTGATTCCAGAGCTGAACCCAGCCGAAAACATCGGTGATGGTCCGGCCGGAGACCGCGGCGGCCCACATGATCACGCCGAGCGCCGTAGCGGCCTTGGCCCCGAACCACTCGATATTGCCGAGGTTGGCGCCCTGGCTCACCGTGGCGCCGGTCAGCCACGCGGCTATCCGGCGGGCCATCACCAGGTCACGGCACGGGCCGAGGATGTCCCATGAGAACGTGCTCGCCAGGCCGCCGATGTTCTGCGGGTTGAAGATCTCGACCGGGCCGCGGCGCGACCGGACGCCCGCGGTGAGCGCGTAAAGATCCACCCGGGTCGACGTCGTGATGGCCGGGCCCGGGTGATCTAGCAGGCGGTCCGCCAGATAGCCGGACTTCCCTGTCCGGGGCGCCGCTATGACCAGCTGCTGATCTTCCATCCGGCCGAGGCAGCGGCGGCCGAGCTGCGCGCGGCCGAGCCGCACGGCGTAGTCCGTCACCGGGCGGATGAGCCGGTAGCGGAGCGGCAGGCCCGGGCGGGCGCGGCGGCCATGGGACAGCGCGGCCAGGCGGCCCCAGCGGAACACCAGCTCCGGCAGGGACGCATACCCGGGCCCGGGCCGGAGCCGGAGCCGGATACGCCACCGCAGCGCGCGGACGCGGTTACGGACCTGCGCGGAGCGGCTAAGGACGCGCCGGTAGAACAGCACCGGAACGGCGATGAGCACCAGGGCGATAAGCGGGGCCGCAGGGTGATGGATTCCGGCCCGGATGAGATCGGCCGCCAGGCCGGTACCAGAGCGGATCATGATGCCGCCCCGGCTTTCTCCAGCTCGGCCAGGATCGAGTAGCAGTAGGCCCGGGCGGTACCGGCGGACAGGCCGACCACGGGCGCTATCCGGCTCGCCGCGGCGCTGGCCTGCCCGCGATCGCCATAGGCGGCGTCCCGCTCATACCACCAGGCAAACCGGGCCTTCTTGCTCGCGTCGGCCAGCTCGGCCGGTTCGGTGACCTCATCTTCGGGCGGCTCGATCACCAGCACCCCGGGTGCCTCGGTAGCGGCGGCCGGGAGCGGCGTAGCGGCCAGGACCCAGCGCCTCACGCCGCCCGCGGTCGACGGCGGCGCCAGCACGCACCGGAGCGCGTACAGGGCCACCGTGGCCAGCACCGCCCACGCGGAACGCTCAGCGTCGCCTAGGACGTGACGGCGGACCACGGCTACTGTCCGGTCGACCACCAGGGCCAGGAACACGGGCGGCATGACGTAGGCGGCCACAGACCGCGGTGAGGTGACGTCGCTGGCCGCGTAGTTCATCGCGGCCGAGCCGAGCGCGCAGGCGATGATCAGCGCCCGCTCTACCCGGGCGGACTGACCGGCCCTGGCCAGGCCGAGCGCTAGCAGGCTGAACACCACCATTCCGGCATCTAGTCCGATTGCCTCGATATAAGACACGGGAGCAACGTGCTTAACGTTCAGCACGTAGCGGTACTGCGCGCTCAGCGACACCACGAACAGGCCCGCGGCCAGCAGGCCCAGGAGCACCGTGGCGGATGAGACCAGCACCGACCCGGGGCCCCGCTCGGTACCCGCGATCCGGCGGACGTTGGTAATCATCCGTTCGCCGCTACCGCGGGTGATGGCGAAAAGGCCCGGGCCGCGCGGCGCCGGAGATTGATCCAGGATCACCTCACTGAGCATGTCGGGTGACCAGCTGGCTAGCCCGGACGCGGCGCGGAAGCCATCGGCATCACGCGGGATACTTGAATTCCTCATCGGTGCGTTCCTTCGGGTTCGTGTCGGGGAGACGGGCCCCGGCTCGCAGCGTTGCCGTCCAAAGTTCCGCTGTGAGCTGGGGTAATGACTTCGGGCTGGGAAGAGGTCATATCTCGGCCTCGGCATCCGGTTCGGGACCGTCCCAGATGTCATTAACATCTGCCTGCGCGTACGCATAGCCAGTTTCGATCTCGGCCCGGACCTGGTTGACAGTCCCGGCCCGCGGGTCATCTGCGGGCAGTTCCGGGCCGGGGTAACCAGGTTCGCCAGGCTCGGGCACCTCGATCTGCTCATAGAGTTCCAGGCTGGTCCGCGGCGCTGGTATCCAGGCGATCCGGCTCATAGCTCGGCCTCGGCTTCGGCTTCGGCTTCGGCTTCGGCTTCCGGGTCGTACAGGGACGGGTAATCCGGGCACGCGGCGTAAACAGCTTCCTCGGCCTCGGCCAGGCGCTCGACCCCGGCCCGGGTCGCGGCAGGGTCCGCGATCGCCGTGGCCGTGGCAGCGGTAGCGGCGTCTAGATCCGCCTGGGTCGGCCGGGCCGGGCCCGCCCCGGCCTCGGGAGACACCCGCATACCGGGCAGCTCGACCTGACCGCGGATGTAATCGGCGATGGCCGCTTGCGCCTGCGCGCCGCGGATCGTGCGGGCCCGGATCATATCTCGGCCTCCGGTTCTAGCTCCGGCTCCGGCATCGGTGAGTGCAGGCGCTGGATTCCTTCATCCGGCGCCGGGGACCAGACCTGCGTGATGTACGCCCGCGAGCCGGGCTCGGTCTCGTGGATGACGTAGGGATCGTTGGTAAGGGAGCGATCGGCGTGCGGCGGGTGCGTCACCTCCTCGGCGGGCTGGATACAGCGCTCGGCGGCGAGGTATTCGCGGTAACCCGCTTCGTACTCCGGAGTGCCCGGGTGAAGCTCGGGACCGTCATAGTCATGGCCGAGATCTGGTTCCGCGCGGCCTAGCCAGACCTGGCCAGTTCCGGCCGTGCGCTCGGCCTCAAAAAACGCGGAGATGACCTCCAATAGGCCCTGGCGGGCGTGTGTGGTCATGATGCTTTTGCCTCTCTGTGAACTGCTGCGGTTACGTCGAAGTTGGTGCCGCCCCAGACGCCGAATTGCTGGCCGGTCGCGCGGGCTAGGTCGTAGCAGCCGACCCGGATCGGGCAGGCCGCGCAGATGGCCCGGGCCTCGGAATCGTCCTGGCCTGGCTCCGGAAAGAACATCTCCGGATCTGCGGCGCGGCAGGCAGCGCCCGCCGGGAGCGTGAAGCCGCCCGCCGGTACCCGCAAATCCGGCACGGTGCCGCCGGGCGGGATGACCAGGCCCCGTGCCCGGGCACGGCTACGAGCCTGGCTCAGGCGGCCAAGCTCGCGGCGGCACTCGATCGTTTCCCGGGGGACGGCCAGCGGCGCCGTACCGGCTGCGGCCACCCGCCAGACGTTGACCTGACGGCCCTGCTGCGGCCACCAGATTTTCGACGCGGTGACCTGACCGCGCTCTTCCATGTCCCGCAGCAGCGAATTAAGCGGGCCGCTCAGGCGAAGCGCCCGGGCGACCTCACCCGCGGTCAGGCCAGGATGAGCCGCCAGGTGCGCGATGATCCGCTCGCGCCGGGTCACGGGGTAAGTCATCGCCGCACCTCACAGTGCGCGGGCCGGTTCCGGAGCTGCATGTCATGCGTTCCTCTCTCAGCACGTGTACTAGTACACCTCCTACGAGGATAGGTGTACTAGTACACGAACGCAAGAGAGTGTGCTAGTACACGGGAAGGAATCCGTGTACTGGTAGGTTGCAACTAGCGGGACAAGGGAGGCGCGGGCATGCCTGACGTAGAGCGCAGGGCTCCGGCGTACGTCCAGATCGCTAACCACTACCGAGACGCGATCCTGGCGGGTGAGCTGAGCCCAGGTGACCGCCTACCGTCCATCACGGACCTGGCTGAGGAATGGCACGTGGCTCGGGCGACCGCAGCCAACGCAATTAGCCGTCTGCAGGTCGAAAAGGCCGTCTTTACGAGCCCGCAGGGAACGTTTGTAGGCTCGGATGACGTGATCAGCCGCACGCCAGGAGACCGCATCCGGGGCCCGCGGCCAGTCCGGATTGCCAGCGGCGAAACCGTCACCGTAAACGCGGCGGAAATCGTGCTCGCACCCAGTTACGTGGCCGGGTTGCTAGGAATTGAGCCGGGCGCGCTGGTCATACGGCGGGAAGAAATAACCACGCTCCGCGGGCGTGCGCGGATGCTCAGCGTTGACTGGATACCTAATCAGAACGTGATGGTTGCGAGTGATCTTCTTGGTGACCCGGTACCGGAAGGGCCCGCGTATCTCATCGCGACCGTAACCGGGCGGCACGTCACTCATGCGCAGGACCATCTAGAGAGCCGGATCGCAGACACCCGGGAAGCCGCGGCGCTCGGAATCACGGTCGGCAGCCCGATCCTGGCAGGCGTGCACATCTGGTCAGACGCTGAGGGAGTCATCCTGTACGGCGAGTGGGTTATGCCGCCCCGCCAGGTAATCACGTACTCATACGAGGTGGCCGATGGGTGACGATCTGTTGGCGCCGGGTCATGGGCCCGAAGTCGTCATCGCCCGTACTCACTGTGCGCGGGCCGGTTCCGGTTTCTGTCACGTCGTGCGTTCCTTTCACTGATTACGACCGGGGTACTTAGACACGTTCTGGCGCGCTGGGCCTACGATGGATGACCCAAGACACAAGACGTGTTGTGTCTTTAGAGTGCATCGCTTCTGGCCAGGCGTCAAGACACAAGACACAGGACGTCTATCCTGGAGCGCGAACTAATGAACACGGGACACAGGAGACACACACCATGCCGATACAGCCGCGGAAGGCCGAGTACCGCCAGCTAGCCGATGAGCTGCGGACCCGGATTGAGACTGGTTTCTACGGGGCCGGATCGATGCTCCCCGCAGAACCGACACTTGCGGGTGAGTTCGGTGTCGGCCGCCAGACCGTGAACCACGCGCTACAGCTACTGCGCGGTGAGGGCCTGGTGCACGGAAGGCGCGGTGTCGGCATGGTGGTCAGGGAACTACCGCCCATCACCAGTCACAGGCTGGAACGGCTACAGCAGGTCAACCGTGAGACACGTGATGGCCGCGGAGCTTTCCAATTTGAGCTTGAGTCACTGGGCATCACGAGCAAGTCTGAGGTGGAAGTCACGCGCGAGGTACCGCCCGCGGACGTGGCAGAATTGCTGAACGTAGAAGCGGGCGGCGCGGCCCTGGCCAGGAAGCGCCGGATGTTCGGCAATGACATCCCGATTCAGCTCGCTACCGGCTGGTACCCGCTGGATATCGCCGGGGACACGCAGATCGAGCAGGTAGACACCGGAGTAGGCGGGACCTACTCAAGGCTGGGCGAGCTGGATCACGCACCAGCACGGTTCAGCGAGCGGATAAAGATCCGGCTGGCTACCGACACGGAGGCCGTCTTCCTTCAGCTGGATACAGAGCAGCGCGTGTACGAGATCCAGCACCTGGCCTACGATGCCTCCGGGCGGGTGGTCGAGGCGCAGTTTCACATCATGCCCGCCCACGCGTGGGAGCTTGTGTACGACTGGTCAGCCGGGTAGTCCCGCAGAAATTCTCTTACGGGATCTTGAGCAAGTTTTCAGTATCGCCTGGTGGGGCCCACCGCAGGTGACATCACGGAGCCACCTCTAGCAGCGAGCATCCGCCGGATCTCGGCCACCTTACTGGGGACGTCACGCGAGCGCTCGGCCTCGAGCCGGGCCCGTTCGGCACGCTGGCGCGCTAGCTCGAGGTGCGCCGCCTCCTTGCGCCGTTCAGCTTGTTGAGCTGGTGACAGCACCGGACAGCCACCGGGCGCAAGCCAGGCGCTCAGACGCCAGCGGAGCCAGCCGACCGGATGCACGACGTTCGCCAGGCGCTCACGGTGAGCCTCCCCGCCGGGTTCGTGGTCGATAGCCCAGAGCAGGTCACGGGGGCTCCAACCGGCCGCGGTGAACGGGTGGGTCAAGTGGGCCCACCACCCATCGCTGACGCCGCGGAGCGGCCAGGCCCGCAGTGCCGCAGGCCGAATCATCGCTAGTCCGGGTTTGCCTGTGGGCTTACTCACGCGCGAAGGGATTTCTTGCTCACTACGTGAGCAAGATAGGGGCCGACTTAGCTTCTGATCTGATCGAGGCCGGATAATCGGGTGCTTCTTGCGAGGACAGCAGATGACGTAGACCTGGCGCTCGTTATGGTCACCAGGGCGCACCAAAGCCGCGGGCCGCAGCATCGGTGTCCGTCCGGGCCGCACGATGGCCGTATAACCGCGCGACTCCCACCAGGCCCGGCAGACCTTGTACGTGGACGCCGAAAAACCAGCACGCTCGCAGACGCGGGCCCTGGTGGGCTGAGTGGTACCAGCTGGCGGCCGGTTCTCTCCGCCCCAGGACATGGCCAGGACGTGAAGCCGCCACCAGGCCGTCAGGTTCGCCCGGAAATCCGCGCGGACGTCGGCCAGGTCCGGGCAGCTCAGACCGGCGCGCAGGGCCTCACGCTGGCTCCGGACACATCGGGAGCCGCGCGGCACAGCCCGGGCTATCTCGGCCCGGGAAAGATCATCAGAAGGTGTCGGCGTGTCGGCCTCGGGCAATGTTGACCTGGCCGACTGACCCTGTATCGTGGTCATCGGTGCTTAGCTCTCGTCTCAGATCCGAACTAGCTGCCAGGCGTCGTAGCGGATCAGGCGAACGGGTATGGAGTTGTGCGGCGCCCTCCTAGTGAGGGCCGTTCGCATGTCTAGGGCTTAATGCAGCTCCGGGTAATCGGGATACAGCGGACGGCACATATCCAAGCCGGCCCGGCCGGCGATAGCTCGCAGGCTCGCCGGCAGGGGTAACTGAGCCCTAACTCGATCAGCCAGTCAAAGAACTTCAGCGCGGGGACGAAGATCCCGACCCCTCCCAACGCGACCAGTGCGGCCGGAGGGTGAGCGGCATACAGCAGAACCGCGCAGCCGCGACCTGCAAGCACGGCCAAGGTCAGGATTAGCGTTGACCTGACTGAGAGAAGCTTGCGGGGCGGCGGATCAGGCTCCCGGCGAGGAGAGCCGGACTTGCGGACAACCTCATTCCGTGGTGTCATCGACACGCCTCCAGGTTCATTCCGACGGCTTGGGGCCAGCAGAGGGAAACCGGCCCTTGACTCGCCAGGTCAGCCGGTATCTCTCTCCAGTTAAAAGCACCATATAAGGTGCAGCTGACATAAATCACGCTCCGCCGCACATCTTCCGAAAATAACCCGAAACGCCCAGGTCAGCAGGGTAAGTTGCACTAATTAGACGCAATTAGCGCAACTACCCATGGGTCGGTTACAGAGGATTACCTCAACTGTTCTAATTGCCGCACGTTTAAGGGACCCGCACGAACGTTTCCGGTCAACACGAACGTTTCCGGTCAACACGAACGCTTATTGCCGCACGTTTAAGGACCCGCACGAACGCTTCAGGTCAACACGAACGCTTAAGGTCATTAGGAAACGGTTCCGGACAACCAGAAATCTCACTCTAGGTAACGGTTGCCGCGCCTGGCCTACGCCGCGAGGGGCCCCTAGACGCCGAGCGCGGGCAGCTTGACGGCTTTCAGGGCCTCGATCGCCGCGGCGTTGCTGAGGTGATCCAGGTACCGGCTGGTGACCGCGATCGAGCTGTGCCCGAGCAGCTTGGATATCTGGCTGACCGGCACTCCGGCGCGCTCCAGCTCGACGGCATACGTGTGCCTCAGGCCGTGCGGGTGTACGCGCTTCTCCACCGCGGCCCGGCGGCCGAGGCGGTGCAGCAGGTTGCGGACGTACTGATCGGACACCGGGCCGCCCGCCAGAGTGCAGAACAGCGGCCCGTTCCTGAGGCCCAGCCGCTTGCGTGTGTCTATCCAGCGGGCCAGGGCGTCATCGCAGCTCGGGTGGAAGCCGCGTGTGGTCGCTTTGTCGCCCTTGCCGTGGAGCACGCGCACGCTGTGCGTGCGCAGGTCGGCGTCTGCGGGCCTCAGGGCCACGATCTCGGACACGCGGAGGCCGGAGCGGTACAGCAGCGCGATCAGGGCGCGGTTGCGGATGCCGCTCGCGGACCTGGCCGAGCACGCGCCCATGAGCGCCTGGACCTCATCAGCGGTCAGCACCTCGGCCGGGTACTTCCTGCCAGCGTTCGGCGGCGTCATCCCGGCCGTCATCATCGGTGACACGCCCACGACAGGCCCCCGGATCGATATGGTTTGGCTATTGCCTGAAAGCCAAACTATATTTACTCAGATGGTAAAGGTCTAGCGCGGAACGAGCAAAAGCCACACTGTTCTCGGCCCGACGTCGACCAGCACCAGGCCCTGGACCCGGCCCGCTCGACGGTGCTCGGGCAGCAACTGAATGGTCAGTCACGTTAAGGGGCTCGGCAGTGGAGGGCTAACCACATCCGGTCGGAGGCCGGTCGCGTGAAGCGGGCGGCGGTTCGGCGCGGCCAGGCCCGGGCGTGGCGCTGACCGCTCGCCATCGCGGAGCAGGACGGCCAGTACGGCCGGGTTGTCAGTCCAGGTCCAGGTCACGGGTGCTCCTCAGCTAGCGATTGCGCGAACGCGCGGGTGATGGTTTCCTCCGCGATCGCGGCTGCCATGCCGCCGACTACCAGGACCGCGGTGGACCGTACCGCGGCGTCCGCGCCGGTGACGTCCTCGATGCCGGTGGTGGCCAGGGCGCGGCGGTCGGCGCGGTGCATCCCGTAGGGCGCCAGGATGCGTCCCGCCGGCTGGGTGCCATCGTCCAGGGCCCGGCAAGCGTCGGCGGGGAGCCTGGCGGGGAGCCACAGCAGGGACGTGGAGGCCGCCACGGTGCCATCGGAGGTCACCAGCAGGCCGCCGCGGTAGCGGCAGCGGGTGATGGCCGCCCCGCCGAGCCGGTAGTGCTCGGAGTCGGTCAGCGCCCGCTCGCCGGAGGACAGCACCGTGATGCGGAGCTCGCGGCCGGAGAGCCGTTCCAGGACCTGGGTGAGCGGGCGGGCGCTGGCGGCTAGGACGGCGGCCAGGACCGGGGCTATGTCCGGGGCGGTGGCGGGCAGGTAACTGTTCATGAGCGGATCGTAAGCAGACGGTCACGGTAATAGCTAGACGGCTATGGACCCCAACCGACTGCCGTAGCCGAATATACGTCAGGTGACCGATGTCTCCCCGCCGGGCCGGGCACATCCTGCAAAGAACTGACAGCTACAGGCGGGCCACATTCCGTGTCCTGCCGGAGGAGGCACCATGCGCGCCCGCCGGATCATCACCGCCGTCATCCTCACCCTCGGCCTCGCCGCAGCCGGGTCCGTCACCGCCGGCGCGGCTCACGCCAGCGTGTCACCCGAGACCCACCTCCACGCCACGGCACCCCAGACCCACCTCCACGCCTGATGGCCCCAAAGAATAGCGGTCCCGCCGCGGTCACCCGCTGGCGGACACCGCGCCGCAGCAAGGCCCTCGGCAACTGCGTCGAGGTCGGCCAGTCAGGTACCGGAGTCGCCGTCCGGGACACGAAGCTTCCGGGCTCGCCGGTCCTGGCCGTCACCGCCGCCGGCTGGGACCGGTTCCTCGCGGGAATCAGGCACGGCCAGCCCGCTACCTGACCGGCCCGCCCGGCTGGCTCACGAAAGTGCCCTTGCCGCGGCTGATCCTGACCAGGCCGCGGTCAGCCAGCTGCCGCACCGCCTTGCGCACCGTCTCGCGAGCCGCGCCGTACTCGTGCACCAGGTCATCGAGGGACGGGATGCGCCCGCCCGGCGGGTACGTCCCGTCCTCGATCCTGGAAACAAGATCCCTGGCGATTTCGAGGTACACCGGTTCCTCTCCAGCAGGGTCGAACCTGGGGCCCTCGCGGTCGGTCATGCCTGCCCACCGTAGATACCCCCTGGCCTGCACGAACATGCAGGGACGCTTATAGTCTGCCATCGACTAAGGTAGCCGTCCATAGACAGCTAGTCGGCGGTTCCCGCCGGGCGACCCCGTCACCGGATACGTTCCGCAGCTCGCCAGGCCCCCCCTTGACCGGGCAAGATTCAACGCGGTCCGCCAGCAGGGCACTGCCTGCCCCCCCCCCGTTCTTTATCGGGGAGTCACGGAACTCCGAGCTCGCGGAACAGGTCGGGCGGCGCCGCGGTGCTGGCGGGCGATGCCCTCGGCGCGCGGCCGAAGCAAACAGCATCGAGTCCGCAGACGTCGTGACGTCAGGACGTCTATTCTGCTTGCAGCTGCGCGACCAGAGCGCCGAAGATCGCAGGATTACCGGCGGCCAGGCCGACCAGCGCCGCCAGCATCTCGGCCTTGTCGAGTTTCCCGCGTCCTAGCTCGCGCTTTAGCCGCAACATCAGGTCATCCATCGTGAGCGCCTGGTCCGCGGTCAGCCGCCACGTATACGCCGTACGGCCTTGCAAGCCGCCCCCTGGCTTAGCGAAGTCCCGACGTCCTGACGTCGTGACGCCTGCCGATTCATCCGCGCTCGGCCGGGTGCCGGAGTCCGCGGCCACCGCAAACCGGCGCTTACCCTCCGGGCTCATTTCTCGCGCTCGATCAGCTCGGCCGCGAGCGCATCATAAGCGCCCGGATCCTCCGGCACGGTGCCCCAGATATCCGCGTACCGCTCACGGTTCTGCGGGATCTCCGTACTCAGCACGTCGTATCCCTCATCGGCCAGATCTCGCCTGGCATCCTTGGCCGCGCCGCGCCCGGCCGCCGGTACCCGGGTCAGAAGCACGGCTTGAGGTATGCGGGTCGGCCGCACGATCGCCGCGGTAGCAGGGAGCCTGGACAGCTCTCCCTGTTCCGGGCCCGCCGGAGTGATCACCATGGCCGCGGCTAGCACGACCTGGCGGAGCACCTCGGGCGCCTCTCCCCCGACGTCGACCAGCACCCGGGCCGCGCCGGTCTCCCGGGCCTGCTGCTGAATGAACGGCACCAGCAGGCCGAGGCGCGGCGTCCACTGCGCAACGTGGAACGGCAGCTCTCCGCCTGCGGCGTAGACCCGGGTAGCCCAGTCGGTCACGCCTTGCGTGCCGTGGTCAGCGTCGATCACCAAGACGTCATGACGTCTAGACGCCAGCGCAAACGCTAGGAGCATTGTCGTTGTGCTCTTGCGGCTACCGCCCTTGAGCATCGAGATAACCCAGATCGGGGGAGTTTTCGGGGGAGACATGGGCCTGATCATCCCGGTACCGGCCTCATGGTGTCCAGACGCCACGACGTACAGACGTCAGAGTTGAGGTGGGGGACGGGTCCTTGACTCGCCGGAAGTGTGCGGCACCAGGCCCAGCGCATCAAGGGCGCAAAGATCTTTTCCGGCCACTCACGACACCGGCAAAAAGCGCCGGAGCCGCGAGCCTCCTGGCCGCAAAACATCTTCACGTCGCTACGCGATGGCTACGCCACCCTTGACCCGCCGTTCCTGGCGCCACGCTCCGCGCTGGCTCGGGTCAAGGGCCCTTAAAAAGCAAGGGCCCAAGATCAAGACCAGACGGCGGCCATGAACAGGACTACCCAGCCGGGAACGTGCCAGTACTGCGGTAAGCCGTCCTACCTGACCGGCACCGAGGGCTACGCGCATTCCTGCTGCCACGCCTGGCGGAAGGTCATCGCGGCCGGATACACGTGCCCAGCGTGCCAGGCAGGCCGCTGGCTGGCCTCACACCAGCACCGCGGCGCATCGATGCCGCCCCTACCCCGCTTTCTCCCGGACGGATCACCGTTCGCGCCCGAGATCACAGAGGAGACCTGATCATGAACGACACCCAAATCACCCTGGTAGGCAACCTGGTCGACGCTCCGGAGCTGCGGTTCACGCCCGCAGGCCACGCCGTGGCCAACTTCCGCATCGCGAGTACGCCCCGGTACCTGGACAAGAGCACGGGGGAGTGGAAGGACGGCGACAGCCTGTTCATGACGTGCCACGTCTGGCGCCAGGCGGCCGAGCACGTAGCAGAGAGCCTGAACCGGGGAACCCGGGTGATCGTGACCGGGCGGCTGCGCCAGCGGTCCTACGAGGTCCAGGACGGCGGCAAGCGCACCGTGTATGAGATCGAGGTAGACGAGGTGGGTCCGTCCCTCCGCAATGCTACGGCCAAGGTTGAGAAGGTCCAGCGGGCGAACGCCGCGGAGATGGGCGCCACCACCGACGCGTGGGCCGGTGAGCGTCAGGGCGACGAGCCCCCGTTCTAGTGATGAGCAGGCGGATTCTGGTAACCGGCTCGCGCACGTGGGCCGGTACCACCGTGATCCGGGCAGCGCTAGCCCGGTACTACCACCCCGCGGCCATCTTGGTATCCGGCGCGTGCCCCCGCGGCGCCGACGCGATCGCTGAGCACATCTGGCGCAGCTGGGGCGGCCAGGTCGAGCGCCACCCGGCCGATTGGGACCGCTACGGGAAATCAGCCGGATTCCGGCGCAACGCCGAGATGGTGACCGCAGGCGCCGCGGTGTGCCTCGCCTTCATCCGCGACGAGAGCCACGGCGCCACCCACACCGCGGACCTAGCCGAGGCCGCACGCATTCCAGTCGAGCGCTACACGGAGAACACCGGGCGCTGAGGTTGCGCACCCGGGCCGGGCACACCTCGGCCCGGGTGCGGAGCGCTCCAGCTCCGGAACCCCCACCGACCCCGGACGCCTGCTTTCGACGGAAGACGCCCGGGGCCACCTCAGAGAGGCGAGACCATCATGCGCGGAGAAGCCAAGCCGATCAATTCCTGCCCGAAGTGCGGAGCCATGTACACCGGCAACTCGCACAGCTGCCACCGCTAGCCAGCGCACCCAGACACCAGAGCGGCCCGGCCGGGTCTTCCTCACCGGCCGGGCGCTTCTTGCGTCCTAGACGTCGAGTACCACCGTGGCGGACGCGTCGCGCACCGCGGGAAGCGACGCGTCGAGCGCGGCCGGGTGCGACACGTCGCGCAGGGCCTGAGACGACGCGTCAGCTCGAGCTGGAAACGACGCGTCGGCCCGGGCCTGATACGACATCTCCGGTTTGCCTGGTGAACGCGGCCCACGCGCGGCCGACCGAGCCGGAGCCAGGGAACAGGTCATCGAGCGTGTCTTGCGGCCCGGCGCCGAGTAGGTCAAAGATCCAGCGGCACACCGAGGGCGGCTTGGCGCCGATCACGCGGCCGGGAAGCGTGGTAACCGGCGCGACCCCGCAGACAATCGAGTCCACGCGGCGCGAGCCGTCCGGGAGCTGGCGCCCGCCGTGGTAGATAACCGGCTCCCACGCGCTCAGCGGCCACCGGCTGGCAGTCGGGCGCTCACCTCGGTGCCAGGACGCCACTCGGACACCGGGCGGGCACAGTGCCAGCACCGCGGGCAGCGCCGCGGCCGACGTCGACAGGGCCCAGCCGTCGTAGGCGGCCAGCTGGTCAATGAGCGCCGCGTGGTCGACCTCACCCGCGTAGTCCGGGTGATCACGGTAGAGCCGTGAGTTGCCCGGGTAGGGCGGGTCCGCGTAGGCCAGCCGCAGCGGGCGGCCGGTTACCGACTCGGCGTAGCCAGCAGCGCGCAGGAACCGGTGACGGGCCTGGCGGCACCGCTTGGAGCAGCACACCGAATCGCGCCGGGCCCTCGCCGGTATCGGCTCCGAGCACCAGGCGCACGGCCGGGTCCCTGTGATGGTCACTGGCCTGGCTCCGCCTCGGCCGCCTCAAAGTCGGCGCCGCACAGGCCGCACGTGATCGGGCCCGCGCTGAGCACCGACACAGAGACCCGGATACGCCGCCCGCAGTCGCAGCGGGCCGAGCTGCCGTTGTTGTTGCTCGCCCGGCCGCCCCCGGCCTTCCCCCGCTCAGCGTGCCGGTAAGCCACGAGCGCGTCATCCAGACGGCGCAGCTCGGCCCGGTACAGCGCCGCCGTGGCGTCGGGAACGGTGGTCCCGCTCCAGCCGATCGGCTCCGTTTTCGCCACGGTCAGGCCCAGTTCCTCCGCCAGCGCCCGGTAGCGGGTGTTGTGAAACCGGCCCTGACGGCTGGTGTCCTGGATCTCCCGGACGCTGGCCATACCGTGAGCAGCCTCGTGCAGGAGCGTCCCCAGGACCTCACGCGAGCCGCTGGCAAGCCCCTCCCCGCCGACGAACAGCTCGGAAAGCCGGGTGTCGGCCCGCTGCCACCGGCCGGTAGCGAAGTGGCCCAGCTTGAGGTGACCAGCAGGCGAGCCGGAACCGGAACCGGACCCGAGGGTTATCACCACGGCCGGGACGTCCGCGTGCCGGGCTTGGATCGCTGCCCACGCACGGTCAAGGGCGGTCACGAGCCGCGGGCTGATCGTCACGTCCTGCTTAGTCGCTGCCATGCCTCAAGTTTCCCATTATTGACACGTACGTGTCAATAATAGCCGACCTGATAGTTTAATTTCATTACTTTTATTTCATTATTTTCATTGTGTAAAGTGATGAAATGATGTAGGCTCGTGTCCAGAACCAAGAAGGCCCAGGAGGCGTCATGACAGAGCAGGCCAGCACCACGGCGACATGCAAGTACCCGGGGTGCGAGAACCCGCCGGAGCCAGCGGACGGGAAGCCGGGGCGTCCGCCGCAGTACTGCGGTGAGCAGGGACACAATGCGGTCAGCGCGTGGCGCGAACGCAAGCGCCAGGCCGACGCTGAGCGCGGCATCACTACGACCACGAATGAGGTCGAGAGCAAGCAGCCGGTCAGCATGGCGCGGGTGACCGGTATGGAAATGCTCAGGCAGATGCGCGAGCTGGCGGGCCAGCTCGCGGGGCAGGTCGACCGGCTGACCGACGCCGCGGCTACCATCGTTAACCCGGCCGCTGCTGATGCCGAGGCTGAATCAGTGCGGGCAGGGGCCGAGAAGCGAGCCGTCGCCGCGGAGGCCGAACGGGCTGAGGCCGAGAGCCGCGCCGCCACCGCTGATCAGATGCGCGCCGACGCCGACGCCGCGGCGGAAGACATGGCCACACATCTGGCCGCCGAGCAGACCCGGGCCCGCGAGGCACACGACCGGCTGGCCGAGGCCACCGCAGCGCACACGGCCGAGCTCGGCCAGATCCGCGTAGAGGCCGCGGCCCGCATTACCGGCGCCGAAGAGCACGCCCGTACTGAGATCGAGCAGGCGCAGGCCGAGGCTCAGGGCCGGATCAACGAGGCCCTGGAGGACATGTGGGCCGCGCAGGCCGAGCGGGACGCCGCGCGCCAGCAGGCCGAGGAGGAGCGCAGGATCTCCGCAGCAGCCACGGCCCGCGCGGAAGACGCACGCGCAGAAACCACGCGGACCCGGGAAGATGCGGCACGCGAACTAGCTGAGCTGCGCGCCAGCACCGCGGCCGAGCTAGACCGGCTCCGGACCGACGCCGCCCGCGAGCGTGACGAACTGCGCGAGCTGCTAGACGACCGGGCCCGGGTGCTGGCCGAGGCACGCGACGAACTACGCCAGCGGGCCGACCGGGCCGAACGCGAGCTAGACGCAGCCCGGGCCGAGGTCCGCCAGGGCACCACGGCGGCCGACACCCCAGCCATGCCGAAGCGGCGCCGCTCCGGTCAGGAGTAAACCCGATCGAACAGGGACACCCGCGCTGGCCAGACAACGGGCCGGGCGGGTGTTTCCTTGCATGCCTACGCCAGGCCCATATTCCGCATCTCATCGGCAAGGCTGACCGGTGACTGAGGTGCAGCCGCCGGGGTCCGCCGCTTGCGCGGCGGAAGCGCGACGTAACGCGGCTCGTCCGGATCATGCCGCGCCAGCTCACCCAGGAACACCGGCCAGTACGGCGCGTCCGGGAACGGAATCCGGCCCGCCTCCAGCAACGCAAACACAAGGGCGATGCCCGCGTGCCCCAGCACCCCCCGGGCCTCGGCCATCAAATCGCGGCCTTTGGCCACCTCTCCCGCCTGCCGGGCAACGAACGCCTCTCCGAAAGCTCTCACCGCATCCAGGAGATCCCCCGGAATCATCCACGGCACCAGGTGGCGGCTTATAGGTCCCGGGAACCCAGGCCGAGTCATGAGCATCCACCCTCCCGAGTATGACCCCGGGTATCCGGCTACCACCAGGCCCTAGAACAGGCCCCCCCATCCCTGGCGGTTTACCACGACAGCAATGACAGACCCTCAAGTTACGATCCAAACCGAACCAAAGACCTTTCAGGCACGTGCATCACGAATGATGATCGTGGTCGCGCCGGCTGCGCGGCGCAAGTCAACAACCGAAGTTCAAGATCATTAAGGGAGGTGAATGCAGATGCCTCAAGTCACGCTCAGCACCGGATTTGACGTGAATTACTACCTCGACCAGGTGGGCGCGGATTATTACCTGACCGCGGCCGGGGAGCCGCCCGGGGTCTGGATGGGCAGCGCTGCGGCGGCTATGGGCCTGGCGGGTGACGTCGACCCGGACACGATGCGGGCGCTGTACCACCAGGGCGTCGCGCCGGACGGCACGCGGATAGCGGCTCGGCCGGAGTGCAAGACGGGTACCGCGCGGATCTCGGCCTCTGTCCAGCGAGCACAGGACCGGATAGACGCCGCGGTGGCCGGGCTCGGGCAGTTCGCCACGCCGGAGGAAACCCGGGTGATCAGGCTTCGCGAGATGGCCAAGGTACGGCACTCGGTTCCGTTCTATGACTTCACGATCTCGGTTGAGAAGTCGGTGTCCCTGCTGTGGGCCGGGTACCGGGCCGAGGCGAAGCGAGCACGCGACGAACACGACGAAGCGAGCGCGGAGCTGGCCGAAGCGAAAGCGAGCGCGATCGAGCAGGCGCTGATGGAAACCGCCCGTGAGCACGTGAAACTGCTGGAGAAGCACGCTTACGTGCGGACAGGTCACCACTCGGCCACCTCCGGGCAGTGGCGTAATGCCCGGGGCCTGGTGGCACCCGGGTTTCTCCAGCACGACAACCGCGAGCATGAGCCGAATCTCCACGTTCAGATCGTGATCCTGAACCGGGCCCAGCGCGCGGACGGAGCGGACGGTAAATGGCGGGCGCTCGACGGTGCCCCGTTCTGGAGCGAGCGTCTCGGCCTGGCCGCGCTCGACTCCGTGATATTCACTCAGAAGCTGACTGACCTGGGCATTCCCCTGGTCCAGCGAGCGGACGGGAACGGCGCCGACGTCGGCGGCATCACCGAAGCGACCGCGGACGCGTTCAGCATCCGGACGGCCAAGATCGAGGCGAAGCTAGCCGGGGTACTCACTGAGTACGAACAGGAGCACGGGCACGCTCCGAGCCGACGCGAGCTGTTCGCGCTGCGCAAGCAGGTCACGCTAGATACCCGCAAGGCCAAAGCGGCTGGCGCTCCGGCGGAGCCGCAGACAGAGCAGGACCGAGCGCAAGCTGCCCGCCAGGTGCTCGCCGACTGGATGGCCAAGGCAGAAACGGAGCAGGTACAGAGCCTGGAAAGCCTGCCGGGGACAGTAGCCGCGTACGCCGCGGAGCACGGGCCGGGCGAGTTGCCGAGCGGGCCGGAGCGGGCCCGGATCATCCGGATAGCCGTAGCCGAGGTACAGCGGCAGAACCCGTCATTTACCCGGGGGAAATTGCTGTGGGAGCTGAAGCGGGCCCTGCTGACCGTGTTCCCCGCGGGCACCGACGCTGCGGCGTACCTCCAGGGCCTGGCCGATGAGGCACTAGGCGGGCCCGTGGCCCGGGAAGGATTCGGCCCGGATGACCCGGACGCACCAGCCGGGGCCGAGCTGCCGGAGCTTATCCAGATTGCGCCCGTGGCCGATGTGGTCGACACGTCGGGCTTGGATCACCGCAGGGATGGCACCAGCGTTTACCGGCGGCCGGGTGAGGCCAGGTACGTCACTAAACCGCATTTCAACGCGGAGGAGTGGCTACTCCGGATAGCGGCCAGGCGGGTGCCGCAACGGGTGACCCGGGAGCAGGCAGAACAGGCAGTAGCCGGGGTTGAGCTGGACTATCACCAGCGGGAGAGCATCGTGGGCATGCTGGCCAGCACGCGCCTGGTTGACTGCCTGGTCGCTCCGGCCGGTACCGGCAAGACGTACACCATGGCGGCGTTCGCTAAGGCTTTGATCAGCCTCACGGGATGCCGGGTGATCGGCCTGACGACCAGCGAGAACGCCGCCCGGGTACTGGCTGGCGAGGGCATGACCGAGTGTTACAACATCTCTCAGTTCCTCGGCCGGATCAAGGACTCTGACCGGACCCGCGGGCATGTGCCGGTGTTGCCGGGTGACGTGATCGTGATCGATGAGGCAACGCAGGTCAGCACCGATGACGCGCGCCGGATCGTGGAGATAGCGGACAGGTGCGGCGCGCAGGTCAAGGGCGTGTTCGACCCGGAACAGCTCGGCTCGGTCGGCGCGGGCGGCATGTTCCCGCTCATCGCGGCCGACCACGGGCACTACCGCCTGTTTGACGTCCGCCGGTTCACCAGGGCGTGGGAGCGGGACGCCAGCCTCAAGATCCGCGCGGGCGACGTCATGGCGATGGCCGAGTACCACGCCCGGGGCCACGTCCGCAGCGGCGCTCAGGATCGCATGTACGACGAGGCCGTAGGCGCGTTCGTGATGGACCTCATCAAGGGCCGCCAGGCGCTGTTGCTGGCCGGTACCAATGCCGAGGCCGCGCAGCTGGCACGGCTCGCACGGGAGCGCCTGGCCGAGCTGGGCAAGATCTCCGGCGCCGATGAGATCACGCTGGCGGACGGGAACGCGGCCGGGGTCGGGGACCTGGTGCGCGCCCGGCTCAACACGAAAATTGACGTGGACGGCCAGACGCTCAGCAACAGGGACACACTGAAGATCACCGATTGGGCCGGGCACGGGGAAACCCGCGTGGCTGTTGCGGTGCGCGTTGAGCGGGACGGCTCGGAGTCGTCTCCGTTCCTGCTGCCAGCCTCTTACCTCCAGGAAAATGCGGAGCTGGCCTACGCGGGGAATGTCTACGTGGCCCAGGGCGCCACCGTCGACCGCGGGCACCTGGTGGTCACGCCCGCGATGGGCCGGGAACAGTTTTACGTGGGCGCGACCCGGGGCCGCGAGGAAAACAACCTCTACGTGCCGACCGGGCCGGCCGAGCCAGGCGGGCCGACCCGTCAGGAACGTTTCGCGTGGCAGGAAGCGCAGCTGATCAAGGCTATTGCCCTGATGGACGCAGGCGACAATGCGGCAGCGTTGCAGGTCAACATGGTGTACCCGGACGAGCCGCTACGCGAGCGGGCACCGTGGCAAGCCATCGTGGCCGGCGTGCTGGCAAAGGACGACCCGGACCTGACCGCGATAGAGACCATGCGCGCCGCTCAGGATCTGGTCAGCCACAGCGGGCACCTAGTCGAGCTGATCGAGGCGTTCTGGTGGAAAGACGTCGTTCCGCAAATAGACGCGCAGGTACAGGCCAGGATCAGCCCCCGCGAGTTTGAGCGGTACCTA
>JALYVS010000313.1 GCA_030853115.1 Actinomycetota bacterium | reverse complement strand
TCAGCCAGTTGATCAACGATTTCGGTCCACCTGTGGTCAGCCGGGCTGCCGCCCGGCAGCGGGCAGCGATGCCGTTCGTCCACCTGGAACGCGAGCTCTGGGATCTGCGCGACGCGACAGGACAGGACATCGGCCCAGACGCCCCCGAAAGGCGTACCTGGCTGCTCGACCGCGGAGCAGTCGGCCGTCTGCGGCCCGTCGTGGAACATGCCCTGGCCGACCCCGGGACACTGGCGGCGGCCGCCCGGCTACTACTGGACCTGCACTTTACGCCGCTCCTGGCCGACTTGATCTGCGCTGCGGTCGACCTTGACGTGCCCGCTCTGGACCTCGCCGGAAGCGAAGGACCGGCCCAGGCAGCTCGCGCCCGTCCGCGCCGCCGCGGATTCGCCGAAGAGGTCCTGCGCGCCTACGCCTACCAATGCGCAATGTGCGGATTCGACGGGGCCCTGGGCCATTACCCCGTCGGGATCGAGGCCGCCCACGTTCGGTGGCACAGCCAGGAAGGCCCCGACGAGACGGCGAACGCGCTGGCGCTCTGCGCGCTGCACCACGCGCTGTTCGACTTGGGCGTTCTGGGCATCACCGAGGACCGCCGGATCCGCGTCTCCAGCTTGTACGTGGCCAAGAATGAGGCAGGCATGGCCGTGGACGCGCTCGCGGGTAAACCGCTGCTTATCCCTCGGCCACACCAGCCAACGGTCGACGTGATCCACATCTCCTGGCATCACCGCCAAGTCTTCAAAGACGCCATGCCGCGTTAGTTTGGCGTACTTCCAGATTCGCGCGGTGTGGCGAAGGTTCCCCTGCCGTGCACTGTGACGATGATCCCTCGCTCACGCAGCACCGCCATCGCATGCCGCACGGTGGTGTACGCGACCCCGTACTCCTCGGCGAGACTCCGCTCGCTGGGGAGCTTCATCGTGATCTCGTCCTCAGAGATCCGCCGCTGGATATCGTCCGCAACCTGAACATAGGAATATTCAGCCCCAAAGGGATCAATAGGACGAGCTGCCACACTGCCAACATAGGGTGCTCACTGAGCTATATAAAGACTGGCTAGCTCTGTAAGCTACTAAGAGCTATTACTGCTCTGCTATAGTCGTAACTGGCTCGGCAGGGTCGACTGGCCGCTTAGACGCCCGTTTCCCCGGCCCTGCCGAACCCCTGCCTTGGAGGTCGCCGATGAGCGACGGTTCGAGTAACCCCATCCGGTACTTCGGACAGCAAGTCCGGCGAGCTCGGCGCACAGCTGGATGGACGCTCACAGAGTTCGGACAGCGGATCGGCTACGATCCCGGGCAGATATCCCGCATCGAGAACGGCAAGCGCCCTCCGACGGAACTGTTCGCCCAGATGTGCGACCGAGCGTTCCCGGACCGCGACCGATGGTTCGGCGAGTTCTACGCCGAGTCCCGCACCTGGATTGCTACCCCGCCGTGGTTCCGCAGCTGGGTCGAGCACGAGCAGCATTCCGCAACCCTGCGCATCTGGCAACTCGGCGTCCTTTCGGGACTTCTCCAGACCGAGGAGTACGCCCGCGCGATCCTCACCGTCAACCCGGGCGTGACCGATGACCAGGTAAGCGAACGACTGGCCGCGCGCCTGGCGCGCCAGGAGATCCTGGCCCGCGATGATCCTCTAGCCGCATGGTTCCTGGTGGACGAAGCCGCGCTACGCCGCTGCATCGGCTCACCGCAAGTCATGGCAGCTCAGCTAGCCCACCTCGCGGGCATAGCGCGTCTGCCGAACCTCACCGTCCAGGTGGTGCCGAACATCGCCCACGCCGGCCTGCTCGGCGGTTTCGCCGTCGCCGAGCAAGCCGCATACGTCGAAACCGCGGTGGCCGGTCAGGTGTTCGAGGACGCCGACGTCATTGCCGGATTGCTCACCCGTTTCGATACGCTCAGGAACGAAGCGTTCCGGGGGTCGGAGTCCCTGACCTTGATAGAGCGGATGTGCGAGGAATGGAAAGCAGTTGGCGTAAGAGCAGCTATTCCGGCGACAACGGTGGAGAGTGCGTAGAGGTGGCCACCGCCGCGGACGTGCTGGTCCGCGACGCCGCCGACCGCAGCGGCCCGGTGCTCACGTTCACCGCCGACGCATGGCGAGCGTTCACCGCCACGATCAGTTAACGACCGCAGCCAGTGTAGGTTCCCGGTGAACTCTTCCGATTCCCGGTGAAGTTTTCCACCGGGGTTCCAATTGGAAATCTCGCGGGGATGGCGACCGCGTTAGCGGTCGCCATCAGCTCGCAGTGCTGCGGGCGGGTCGTCTCCGGGTCGGCGGCCGGGGGCTGTGCGCTGCTGTCGTGCTCGGCTGCGCCGGCCTGGCGCCGGTGCGGGCAGGGTGCATATCGGGATATTACGTTCTGTGTTTGAAGGTATCCGGCGTGTTTCCGTGACTTTGCGCGCTTTCTGGGTCACTTTGCTGGCATGTGCCACGGGAGGCCGGGATGGCCGCGCTAATACCGGTTGCTGGTGATGATCTTGGTTCTGCGGTGGTTCGGCTGCGCCGCGGAGGCCTGGTGGAAGAGGTTCCTGCATGCCGGATGCCGGCAGCGGTGTTCCGGGGCAGTGATCCGTGGCGGACTTTCCGGTCACGGAAGGGGCAGTCTCATTACCCTGGCGCGTACTGGTCGGCGGTGACGGGCGGGCACCTTATTTACGAATCGCGCCTGGAGCTGGCGTTCTTGCTGCTCGCCGACCGTGATAGGGGCGTCCGGGCGATCTATTCCCAGCCGTTCCAGCTGGTGGCGAGCGCGGACGGCAGGCTGCGGCGGCACGTTCCTGATTTCCTTGTGGAAGGCGGTGACGGCACGCTGACAGTGATCGACGTCAAGCCGTTGCGCCGGCTGGATGATGAGGCCGTGAGGTTCACCTTCGGGTGGACTCGCCGCCTGGCAGAGCTGCTGGGCTGGCGGTTTGAGGTGTTCAGCGAGCCGGAACCGCGTCTGCTGGCGAATGTGCGGTTCCTGGCCGGGTACCGGCGCGGCTGGCAGTTCGGATCCTCGGTGCTGGAGGAAGCGGTCGCACTGGCTGACAGGCCGCGGCAGCTAGCGGACCTGGAGCTTGCTCTTGCCGGAGGCGCAGGATCGCGGCCTGCGGCCAGGGCGCACTTGCTGCATTTGCTGTGGTCAGGGCGGCTGCGCGCGGACCTGGGCTGCCCTTTGTCGGCGATGACCTGGGTGGAGCGCCTGCGGTGAGGGACACGGCGCGTATCGCGATCGGGACCCGGCTGGTCCGCGACGGTGAGCTGTGCGAGGTCGTCGCGCTGGAAGCAGGCGAGGTGATCATCGAGGACAGGCTGGGCAGGGCAGCGCGGGTCCGGGTGGCTGACCTGCTCAAGGCCGGCGGGTCATCGGGTGTCCGGCTTGCCGGGTCTCCCGCCGGCGGCCGGCCAGGCAGGCCGGGAGTCTGCGGGAGCGATCCTGGGGGCTGCCGGGGAGCACGCGCTGGCAGAAGCGCGCAGCCGGGCAGCGCACGTCCGCGAGGTGCTTTCGGGCTACCAGTCCGGGTCACAGGAAATGGCCGTGCCCGGCGAGCCGCGGCCCCAGTACGCGCCGGGGGTCCCGCTCATGCAGCGTTACCAGGCGAAAGCCGCCGAGCTGGGGGTGACCAGCCGCACCGTCCGCGGCTGGGCCGGCAGGTACCGCGACCTGGGCGAAGCGGGCCTGGTTGACGGCCGCGGGACGCTGACCCGGCATCCGCTTGAGGGAGTCGACCCGCGATGGGCGGATGCCTGCAGGGCGGTGCTGGATGAGCAGGTCGAAGAAGCCAGCGTGACCAAGAGCCTGACGCTGCGCCGGATCCGGGCCCGGCTGGACCGTGATTTCGGCCCGGACAGCGTGCCTGCACCGAAAGGCGGTGCCGCCTACCGGGCACTGGATGAGCTGAGCCGGGGACGGGGAAGCTTCTCCGGGAGCGCCAAGACCCGCCGCTCGATCGCCGACCGCCCGGCGGGATCCTACGGGCGGCTGCGGTCGGCGCGGCCGGGCGAGTACGTCCTGCTGGACAGCACCAGGCTGGACGTGTTCGCGATGGAGCCGGTCACCTTGCGCTGGGTGCAGGCGGAGCTGACGATCGCGATGGACCTGTTCACCCGCTGCATCCTCGGCCTGCGGGTGACTCCGGTATCCACCAAGAGCGTGGATGTCGCCTCGGTGCTTTTTGAGGCGCTATGCCCTCCCGAGGCACCGCCGGAATGGCCGGCGGAAGCGGCGTGGCCTTATCACGGGGTGCCTGAGACGCTGGTCGTGGATGCCGGCCGGGTCGACGGCCCGCGTTTCACTGGCCCCGGACTGCTGCCGGACACCATCGTCATCGATCACGGCAGTATCTACGTGTCCGAGCATGTCACCAGCGCGTGCGCCAGGCTGGGCATCTCGGTCCAGCCGGCCCGGCCTTATACCCCCACCGACAAGTCGCCGGTCGAAAGATTTTTCCGCACGCTGCGGGAAGGCCTGCTGGAAGCGTTGCCAGGCTATAAAGGGCCGGACGTGTTCAGCCGCGGCAAGGACGCCGAGGGTGACGCGTTCTTCTACCTCGGCGAGCTGGAGGCGATCATCCGGGAGTGGATCGCGGTTGTGTATCACCGTCGGCCCCATGACTCGCTCACCGACCCGGGGCTGCCCGGGCTGGCGATGAGCCCGGTGCAGCGCTACGGGTACGGGATCGCCCGCGCCGGCCGGATCGAGATTCCCCGCGACCCGGACCTGCGGCTGGAGTTCCTGCCGTTGAAGTGGCGGACGATCAAGCATTACTTTGCGGGCGGCCTCAACCTGGGCGGCCTCCAGTTCCTCGGCCGCTTCTCGCAGGCGCCGGGCAGTGTCGAGTCGGCTCATCGGGGTGCCGACGACGTCGAGGGCGCTGAGCGCGGCCAGGATCTTCTTGACGGGACTCTTAGAGGCCACCGTTTCAGCGTAGTCGACAGCTGGCGCTAGTCAATGATACGTTGACGTTTGGTCAACAGTTCGTTGACCTACCGGGTGCGTCCTCGTTACCAGGCCGCGCCCTCACGGGGCACCTCGGCGTCCGCGCCGATACCGGCGAGGCCGGCGATGTCCTCGGGGTGAGCTGGACGCTGGCCCGCATCGCAGAGCTCGTCGACCAGGTCGCGCGAGCACGATCACTTCACCATCAGCCGCAACGGCCGCGCCGACGCCATGCTGATCTCCGTCGCCGAGTACGAATCCATCCAGGAGACCCTCGACATCCTCAGCGATCTCGGCGCGGGACCTACCGGATCATCCACCGCATCAACGAAGACAAGCCACATGGTTGTCCTGTGGCTCACTCAGCCTTGCTCGTTGCGTTCCTCGTCCTCCCCGCCTCGTCGACGGAGCGCTCGCTCGGCGATCCCGCTGGAGAGCCTGCCCTGCACCGATCTGGCCCGGTCAAGGGCCCCGTTACCGAGACGCCTGGAAACATCGACGCGCTCTGCTCCTGTCTCGAGCACCTTGTCCCTGATCTCCGAGGCCGCGTCAACCCATCGCTTTGCCTCCAACGACTGCCGGCCGGACTCGATCCCGAGCCGCCCGTGGAAGTCAGCGACGACAGTCGCGACATGTTCCCCCGACTGCACTACAGCCACAGCCGTCGTCGGGTGCAGCAGCACCTTCGTATTGGCCGTGCCCGCGGCCGCATCCATGCAGGCCATTAGACGCTCGGTGCTCCGCGAGATGGCGTCCAGCCGCTTCTGCCGGGAAGCCTTCAGTCCGAGGCGATGCCCGTCCAGATCATCCGGAGCCGCGTCCAGCACCCGGTCGAGTTCGAGCACGGCGATCGCGTCCTGCAGTTGGAAGCAATGAGCCAGAACAACGAGCCAACCCTGAACCTTGGACTCGGCTTCCTTCGCCATCATGGCGAGATCACCGACCTTGGTCTTGCGCTCCATCTTCTCCGCGAGCGCGTCGAGCTGCCGCAACGCGCACGCCTGGGTTCGCGCGATCGTCGCCGACGTGGCCTGCACCTTCGACCACGTGACCTCGTTGACCCGGCCCGCGTGCTCTCGGATGGTCATGGCCTCGTCGATGTCGAAGCCCACTCCGATCATGTCCGCCCACACGGCGTCCTCCTGGGCGCGGAGCACGTCATTGAGTTTCTCGTCGATCGTGGCGAGAGAGTCGATGATCTCGTCCACGGTCCGTTGCATCGCAACTTGCGCCATGATCCCCGCGGCACCAGCCAGAAGCGCCGGGTTGGTCAGAACCGATCCAGGCCCCACGAATTGGACGAATCCCTTGACCTGGCCGCTGTTCCCCTTCAGCACACCTGTGCTGAGACCGGTCTTCGAGCTCTTCCTCAGCCCGTACTTGTTGACAAGCTGCGCGGACTCCTTAGTCAGCTTCACCCAGCGACCCGAGTGGGCAATCTCGGAACCTGCCTGTGCGGCTGCAGCCCCGGTACTGAGGACAGCTCCAAGCCGGGGCAATCCCAGATCCTTCGACGACAGCCCCTCAGAGAGGAGGAAGCGTTCGACGGCCGCCGGATCCCCGATGACCGCCAGGCCATCGCCGTCACTGATCAGCTGAATCTCGTTATCCATCGTCCGCTCCTGAAGCGTGGGCAAGGAGAGCCCCGAGCCCCCGGGCCCCGCGAAGGATGCACGTGGGGTTTTGTCTTCTCCACTGTGTTCTTCCTCGCCTGGCCCAGTCAGTGCCCAAGCGGTGGCCGTGGGCCAGGTGAGTTCGTTGAAGATGGTAGTCCAGTTGCTGATCCTCCCGTCAGGCTCCCCGCCATCTCGTAGCGCAACAGCTACGATGTAGTTATGAGTACTCCGCTGTCCATCCGCTTCACCCCGTCATTGCTCGCCCGGCTGCGGCAGCGGGCGAACGCCGTCACCGGAGCCAGTGTCGCTGGACTAGCGCAACGGCTTATCGATGAGGGCCTGCGGATGGCCGATCACCCGGGCGTGATCTTCAAGGACGGCCCGTCCGGCCGCCGGGCCGCATTGGCCTACGGGCCCGACGTCTGGGAGGTCATCAAGTTCCTCCGTGAAGTCGATGAGCGCGGGCCTGTCGCGATGGACGCCGCCGCCGAGGTATTCGCCGTCGACACGAGCCGGGTCAGTACAGCGGTCAGCTACTACGGAGATTTTTCCGACGAGATCGACGCCGAGATAGCGGAGGCCGACGAGGCTTCGGTTCGTGCGGAAGCGGCGTGGCGTATCCAGCAGCGACTCATCGCATGAACCGCGGGTCTGACGTCAGGCTTCTGCTGGACGAGATGTTCTCGCCCGCCATCGCGGCCGAACTGCGCGAACTCGGCCACGACGTGATCGCCGTCGCGGACCGGCCTGACCTGCGCTCAAAGTCCGACGAGGAGA
>JALYVS010000312.1 GCA_030853115.1 Actinomycetota bacterium | reverse complement strand
GGACGGGGCGCCGCCCGGGCCGCTGCTGGCGGCGGCACTGGAGGCCCTCACCGACGCCGCGGCGCGTTCCCGGCTAACCGCACCGCTGCTGCCCGCCAGGCGCGGCCGTATTCCAGCCCGGATTCCGCTTGCCGAACGGTTCGTGGTTTCCTTGACCACGACCCACGCCCGTATCGACGTGGCGACGCCACCGGAAGAGGCGGAAGCGCGGCAGCTGACCGCCGAGCTTGACGCGTGGCTGGACGCGGCACGGATACCCGCGGGTCCAGTCCGGACATGTTTCCGGCTCGCCGAGCCCGCCATGCCGGAATTCGGGCTATGGCGGGTCGATTTCGCGCTGCAGTCCGCCGAGGATCCCAGCCTGATGATCCCGGCCGCCGATGTGTGGGCCGGGCACGGCTCGGGTTTCCTCGGCCAGGCCGGGCCCTCCGGAGGGTCCCGGCAGCCGGCCGGCCGTGACCCGGTCGAGGAACTGCTGGCCGGGCTGGGCGCGGCCGCCCGGCTGTTCGGTGAGATCGAGGGTGCGCTGCACGAGGCGGCCCCGGCCATGGTGGAGCTGGACACCCAGGGCGCGTTCCGGTTCCTGTCCGAGACCGGAGCGCTGCTTTCCGGGGCCGGGTTCGGTGTGCTGCTGCCCGACTGGGTGCGCAAGGCCCGCCTCGGGCTGAAGCTGACCACCCGCTCCAGGACCGCCTCCGCCACCCCGGCCACCGAATCGAGGTTCGGCCTGGGCGACCTGGTGGACTTCCGGTATGACGTGGCCGTTGGTGATGAGGCCCTCGACCCCGCCGAGCTGGCCGAGCTGGCCCGGCTCAAGGTCCCCCTGGTCCGGGTGCGCGGCCAGTGGGTAGAGCTGGACGAGGCTCATCTGGCGGCCGCGCTGCGGTTCCTGGAGCGGAACCCGGCCGGGACGATGACCGCCGCCGACGCGCTCGCGGCCGGGCTGAGCGGCCCCAACGAGCTTCCCCTGGTCGACGTGGACGCCGACGGCTGGCTGGGCGACCTGCTTTCCGGTCAGGCGGACCGGCGGCTGCGGCCGATACCCACGCCCGCGGGCTTCGTCGGCCAGCTGCGGCCCTACCAGGAACGGGGGCTTTCCTGGTTGTCCTTCCTGGGCGATCTTGGCCTTGGCGGCATCCTGGCCGACGACATGGGCCTGGGCAAGACGATCCAGCTGCTGTCGCTGCTGGCCGGTCAGGCCGGCGCCCCAGGCGGGCCGACGCTGCTCGTCTGCCCGATGTCGCTGGTCGGCAACTGGCAGCGGGAGGCCGCCCGGTTCACTCCGGACCTGCGGGTGCATGTCCATCATGGCGCGGACCGGCTGGACGCGGACTCGCTGTCCGCCGTGCTGGCGGAGGTGGATCTGGTCATCACCAGCTACGGCGTGGCCACCCGGGACCGGGTTGCGCTCAGCCAGCGGACCTGGGCGCGGGTGGTCTGCGACGAGGCTCAGAACATCAAGAACCACGCCACCAGGCAGGCCCGGGCGGTGCGCGCCCTGCCGGCCGCGGCCAGGATCGCGCTCACCGGGACGCCGGTGGAGAACCGGCTGTCGGATCTGTGGTCGATCATGGAGTTCACCAATCCTGGCCTGCTCGGGCCGGCTGAGAAGTTCCGGGAGGCCTACGTGCTCCCGATCGAGCGGCATGGCTCGGCCGAAGCCGCGGAGGCGCTGAAGCGCGTGACTCAGCCGTTCGTGCTCCGTCGCCTGAAGACCGACAAGACGATCATCTCCGACCTGCCGGACAAGCAGGAGATGAAGGTCTGGTGCAACCTGACCCCGGAGCAGGCGAGCCTGTACGCGGCCACGGTCAGCGACATGCTCAGCCGCATCGAAGACGCCGCCGACGACATCAGCCGCCGCGGCCTGGTGCTGGCCACGATGGCCAAGCTCAAGCAGGTCTGCAATCATCCCGCGCACCTGCTCGGTGACGGCTCCCGGCTGCCGGGCCGGTCGGGCAAGCTGGCCCGGCTGGAGGAGATTTGCGACGAGATCATGGCCGACGGGGACAAGGCGCTCTGTTTTACCCAGTACGCCGAGTTCGGCCGGATGCTACAGCCGCACCTGGCGGCCCGCCTCGGCTGCCCGGTGCTGTTCCTGCACGGCGGCACGACCAAGAAGCAGCGGGACACGATGGTCGCCACGTTCGCCGAGCTCGACGAGCCCGCGCTGTTCCTGCTGTCGCTCAAGGCCGGCGGTACCGGGCTCAACCTGACCGCCGCCAACCACGTGATCCACGTCGACCGCTGGTGGAACCCGGCGGTGGAGGACCAGGCCACCGACCGGGCGTTCCGCATCGGCCAGCGCCGGGATGTGCAGGTGCGCAAGTTCGTCTGCGTCGGCACCCTGGAGGAACGGATCGACGCGATGATCGAGGAGAAAAAGGCCCTAGCCGACCGGATCGTCGGCACCGGCGAAAGCTGGCTCACCGAGCTGTCCGTCGACGACCTGCGGTCCGTGCTGACCCTGTCCCCGGACGCGGTGAGCGAATGAGCGACCGTGCAGGAGACAGAGCGGGAGACAGAGCATGAGCGAGCTGGAGGGGCGCGGTGCCGCCTGGACTGAGGAGCGAGGCACGAGCGACGAGGGAAGGTGGCACCTAGAGGCGCCCTGCAAGCAAGCGGGAGACAGAGCATGAGCGAGTCGTGGCGGGACTGGGGTTCGGCTCGGCCGCGGCGGGTCGAGGGCGGGATCAAGGCCAGGAGCAAGCGCGGCGCGATCGGCGAGCAGTGGTGGTCCCGGCGCTTCATCAGCGTGCTCGAGTCGTACGGCATGAGCGGCAGGCTGGCGCGGGGCCGCAGTTACGCTCGGGCCGGCCAGGTGCTCGACTTCGAGCTCGCCCAGGGGAAGGTCGCGGCCCGGGTGCAGGGCTCCCGGGTGCGGCCTTATCAGGTCCGGCTCGGGGTGCTGCCGCTGACTACCGCGCAGTGGCGGCGAGTGCAGGAACGGCTGGCTAGCCAGGCGTTGTTCCGGGCCAAGCTGCTGGCCGGGGAGATGCCACCCGAGATCGAGGAGGTCTTCGACGACTGCGGCACGCCGCTGTTTCCCCTCACCGCCGGCGACCTGGACATGCGGTGCAGCTGCCCGGACTGGGGCGTGCCGTGCAAGCACCTCGCCGCGGTCTGTTACGTCCTGGCCGAAGAATTCGACCGTGACCCGTTCGCCTTGCTGGCCTGGCGCGGCAAGGGCCGGGACGAACTGCTCGCAGCACTGCGCAAGATCCAGGGCGCCGCGCCGGGCGCGGGCCGTCATCCGGACCTGGCGCACCCGGACCCGACCGGTCCGTCGGCCACCGGGGCGGGGGCTGGGACAGCCTGGCGAGCCGGTCTCGACGTGCCGGCCAAGCCGCTGGCCGAGTCCCTGGAGGCGTTCTGGTCACCTGCGCTGAGCCCGGCGCGGCTGCGGGCACTGGCCACCGCGCCCAGCCCGGCCGCACCTGACCTGCTCCTGCGCATGTTTCCCCCGCCGCCGGTCCAGGTCAGGGGCAAGGACCTGACCGACGTGCTGACGCCCGCCTACTACCAGCTCGCCGCGGATGACACGCCGCAAGGCCTCGAGGGCGGGGACAAGGACCTGCCCGGTACGGCCTAGCCCAGCCCGGTACGGCCTAGCCCAGCCGGTACGGCCTAGCCCAGCCGGTACCGCCTAGCCCGGGGCGCCGTCGGACGGGGCCCAGACGAGGCGCATGGCCTCGGGCAGCCCCCACCAGCCCAGCGGGGTCAGGCGCTGATCGCCGTCTACCGCGCCCAGGGCCTGCCACAGCGCCGTGACGGGCAGGAACAATTCCTCCATGCCAAGCTCGTCGAATTCCCCGTCCTCGTCGTCCTCGTCGTCCTCGTCGTCCTCGTCGTCTGCGTGCGCGAGCTCGAAGTCCGCTGCGTCGTCGTCGTCCTGCTCGTCGTCGGGATCGTAGTCCCGCACGTAAGCGGCGAGGTCTTCGGCCGATGCCGACGTGCCCGGGCCGCCGGCCGTCAGCGCGGTGATGACCGCCAGCCAGTCGAAATGATCGATGGCACAGATAGCGGCGACCGCGCTATCCATCTCGCGCGGTTCGCCGGGGGCGCTCCAGTCGTCGGATCCCTGCGGAGACGCCACCCCCGCGGCCAGCCGGAGCCACAGCTCGGCGTCCTCAGCCGGCAGGTCCTCCGGCCGCACCCCGCTGCACTCGATCAGCAGCTCACCCGGCCCGCTGGGCTTGGCGATCAACTCCCGCAGCCGGGTGCTGACCTGTCGCAGGTCCGCATCCGGCCGCGGACGGTCACCGACCTGATCGAGCTGAGCCTGGAGCACGGCCAGCGCCTCGGCGTCGGCGGCGTCCCATTCGGTCAGGAACTCCTCGTCCTTCTCGTCGAGCAGCGCGTCCATCGGAACCCTGCCGTCGGGCAGGGCGGAGGTCATCCAGCGCTCCTGCAGCTCGATGTATCCGTTGCAGGCCGCCGGGTCGGCCGCCGCCAGCAAGTCGGGATCGATCTCGCCCGCGGCCAGCTGCTCCTCCAGATAGCTGACCAGCCTGGTGTGCATCTCCGCGGCCAGCTGGCTGCGCTCGATCTGGTCGTCCCAGACATGCAAGCCGATGATCCCGTTCGGCTCGGTTCCGGTGGCCTCCAGCCAGGTCCGGACGTCCCCGACCGTGGCGTCGCCGTCCGCGATCTGCTGCAGGACGGTTTCCGCCGACGACCAAAACGCCGCGGACAGCGGGTTGCCGGCCGCGAGCATTCCTCGCCGGATGCCAGGCAGTGAGGCCAGGGCGTCCACCGACGGCACGCTGAGCAGCGCAAGCGCCACATCGCGCCTGGTCAGTTCACTGAGCGGCCGGTTGGCCAGGTTGGCTACGCGACCGGCTTCAAGGTTCACGCCTCGCAGCGTACGCCGTCTTGCCATCCTGTGCTGCGGTCCCGGGGGAAGGCGCCCCGACCGTCGGTCAGAGCAGTTCCCGGCCGCCCAGATAGGGCCGCAGCACGGCCGGTACCTCGACCTGAGCCTCGCTCGTCTGGTAGTTCTCTATCAGCGCGGCGAGAATGCGCGGCGTGGCCACCGCCGTGTTGTTCAGGGTGTAGGCGAACCGCACCTTGCCGTCCGTGTCGCGGTAGCGAATATTGGCCCGCCGGGCCTGCCAGTCATGCAGGGACGAGCAGCTGTGCGTCTCGCGGTAGGCGCCTAGCGAGGGCATCCAGGTGTTGATGTCGTTCATCCGGTACTTGCCGGCGCCCATGTCGCCGGTGGAGCATTCCAGCACCTCGTAGGCCAGCCCGAGGCCCTGCAGCAGCTGCTCGGCGGTACCGAGCAGCTCGGCGTGCCAGCGGTCGGACTCGGCCGGATCGGCGGCGCAGATGACGAACTGCTCGACCTTCTCGAACTGGTGCACGCGCAGCAGCCCGCGGACGTCACGGCCGGCGCTGCCGGCTTCGCGCCGGAAACACGGCGAGATCCCGGCGTACCGGACCGGGAGGCGCTTGTGGTCGAGGACCTCGTCGCCGTGAAAGCCGACCAGCGCGACTTCCGCGGTACCGGCCAGGTACAGGTCGTCGGCCGTGATGGCGTAGGTTTCCTCGCGGTGCGCCGGGAACTGGCCGGTCCCGATCAGCGATTCCTCCCGGACCAGCGACGGGACCGAGACCAGCGTGAAGTCCTTGGCGTGCAGCAGATCCAGGGCGTAGGAGTGCACCGCGCGCTCGAACAGGACCATCTCCGAAGTCAGCGCGTAGGCGCGTTCCCCCGCGACTTTACGGGCCCGGGCGAAGTCGGCCCAGCCGCGCTTTTCGCACAATTCAACGTGATCCAGCGGCGTGAAGCCGAATTCCGGCGGTGTGCCGACGCTCCTGATCACCACGTTCGCCGATTCGTCCGGCCCAACCGGGGCGCCTGCCCACGGGATCGTGGGCGTGAGCAGCAGCAGGCCCTGCAGCTTGGCTGTCGTCTCCGCCAGCTGGTCGCGTAGCACCTTGAGCTGGACCTCGAGCTCTTCGTGCTCGGCCCGCAGCTCGGCCCGGCGGGCGTCGTCGGCCTTGGCGAATTCCTTCGACGAGCTCTTCCTGCGGGCCTGGGCCAGGTCAAGTTCGTGCTGGAGCTGGCGACTGGCCGTGTCGAGGTGGATCAGTTCGTCCACGTCCAGGTCAATCCCCTTGACCCGGACGGCGTCCTTCACCGCATCCGGGTTTTCCCTGATCTGCCGCTTGTCCAGCATGAGTGTGCCAAGCCCTCGTTCGGATTTCCGTTGTCTGCCTGCCCGCCACCAAAACGCTACCAGCAGTACCTGCGGGGCTGCCCGCCATAATTCGGCGGCCCAGGCGCCGGCTACGGTGATGACCCGGGTGCCGAAGGGAAGGCAAGGGCACGTGCTGCTGACCAACCATGTCCTGTCCGGAGCCCTGATCGGCGCGCTGGCCCGCCGCCCGCTGCCCGCCTTCGCCGCCGGGGTGGCGTCGCATTTCGTGCTTGACGCCATGCCGCACTGGGGCCAGTGGGGCAGCCAGCGCCAGTTCCTGCACGTGGCCGTGCCCGATGGGCTGGTCAGCCTGGCCACCATGGCGGCCTTCGCCGTGGCGTCACCGCCCGATCGGCGGCTGGCCGTGCTGGCGGGCATGTCCGGGGCGGCTCTGCCTGACCTCGACAAGCCCGCCAATCTGTGGTTCGGCGGGTCGCCGTTTCCTGGTGCGGTCGACCGGTTTCACAGCCGGATCCAGCGGGAGGCGCCGCGCCGCGCCCACCTCGAGCTAAGCGTGGCGGGGGTCTTCACCGGGGCCGCGCTGGTCGCGCTCCGCAGATCCCGCCCCCGGCGCCGCTAAGGCCCCGCCGGGTCGCCCCGGCGGCCAGGGACATCGGCCGGTGTGCAGGGCTGACCGCGGGTACAGTAGCGACGCGGCCAGGCACTGGGCGGCCGCGAACCCCGGCCACGGGGAGCCCCCGTTGAGGAGACCGACATGAACCAGCCCGCCACCGTGCCTGAAGTACTGTCGGCGGACCTGCCGGCCGGGGTATTCCTGCTGGATGTGCGTGAAAACGATGAATGGACCGCGGGACACGCCCCCGAGGCGGTGCACGTGCGGCTCGGCGATCTCGGCGCGCGGGTCGGCGAGCTGCCGCGGGACCGCGAGGTGTACGTGATCTGCCGCAGCGGCGCCAGGTCGGCCTACGCGGCCCAGACGCTGGCCAGCGGCGGTCTGAGCATGGTCAACGTAGCCGACGGCATGACCGGCTGGGCCGTCGCGGGCCGCCCCATGATCAGCGAGGACGGCACCGAGCCGTACGTCGCCTAGCCGCGCCGGCCGCGGCCGCGCCTCCGTCGGCCGCGGTCCCGCCGGGCGCGGCTCCGCGGTTCGGCGGTTCCGCAGGGCG
>JALYVS010000311.1 GCA_030853115.1 Actinomycetota bacterium | reverse complement strand
CCGCAGCCGCTTCCGCGTGGCTTCAAGCTCCGCCACCTCAGCCGCGTGGCCGGTACCAGGTTCGTAGACCCTCCGCATCACATCGCCCGCGCCGTAGCGGGCCAGGAACCATTCCCCTGCCTGGGCATCAAGCGCGGCTACCCCGATGGCCGGGGCCGGCTTGCAGTGCGCTGAGGCGGGAATTCCGCGTACCCGCGCGGTGCAGCCGTAGGCGTTGGAGTCGGCGCGGCGGCCCGTAAGGTACAGCCGCGCCCCGCAGTTCCCGCAGAACGCCACCCCCGACAGAAGCCGAACCCCCTTCGGGGCGCGGCTCCCGCTCCGCTTGGGCGCGGTCGCCTTCACCAGCGCGTCATGAGTGGGGCGGTCCCACAGCGGTTCCGCGATGCGCACCGGCTTGCCATCCGCGATGACCGGCCGCCCGTAGTGCATGAGGTACCCGAGCGCGGCCTCGCTGCACAGGATGTGCTTGACGGTCTTGGCGGTCCATACGTGGCCCTGCACCGGCCGGGCGTAGAGCTGGGCGCGGCGGTCGGACGGGGCGGGTATCCCCTCGCGGTTCAGCCGCGCCGCCTCCGTCGCGCACGTGACCTTGCCCGTCTCGTCTGCCAGGATGCGGCGGCCGGCTTCCCGGATGATCTCAGCCGCGACCGTATCTATCTCCACGTGGCTGATCTTTGCCGTGGGGGCGGGCCGCACGTACAGGTAGCCATAGGACGGGCGCTGCTTGGGCTCCCCGTTCTCCCGGGCGCGTACCGTCTCATCCCGGTTGCGCTTCTGGATCGCGCGCAGCTCCATCTGTGACCCCCACGCCTTAATCAGCCACTCGTTTTCCTGGTTCGGGTCGGAGAAGTCCCAGACCTCCGCGTGATCGGCCGTGACGATAATTCGCTCGTGGCCGGTCAGCAGAGTCTGCGTGTTCAGCGTGTCCCGCACGTTGCGGCCCACCCGGTCGACGGTGGGGGCGACAATGCCGTCATACGGTCCCATTTCGCCCCGCAGCCAGGGGCCTAGCCCCTTGCGCGTCATCGGGTCCGTGGCCCCCGATACCTCCCAGTCATCGGCCCACGCGATGATATGGCCGCCGGCGTCGCCGCTGCCTTGAGGTCCTGGTCTCCCTGACGCTGCGGGCTGCTGGTCCTGTCAGTCTTGCGGCTCAGCCGGCGAACCGCTACCAGGCAGCGTCCGCAGCCGTCATACTCAGTGGTGAGCATGTCTTCCATGATGCCCGCTCCCGACTTTGTGTGGATAGCGGAAGCATCCGGGTGGCCAGGACAATTTCGAGGCGGACCGCCGGGCGGCCGAGGCGGTCCGGGAGCTGCGTCCCGACGTGGCGGAGCATGCCCTGGCGAACAAGAAGTTCCTGACCCGTGCCGTCTTCTACGTGGCCTCCCACGGCGTGCGGCAGTTCCTGGACGTCGGCGCGGGACTGCCCACTTCCCCGGCGCGGGCGGGCAGCCCCGCGCCCTGGCTGGCCACTCACCGGGCGGCCGGGACCGTGCTGGCGGACCCGGTGGTGGCCTACGTCGACTACGACCCGGTGGCCGTGGCCCACTCCCAGGCTCTGCTGACCGAGGCCGGGAGCGGCCCGCAGGTCGTCGCGGTCGGCGGCGACATGCGCGACCCCGCGGCCATACTCGCGCACCACGACATCCGGGCCGCTGGATTCGACCCGAACGTCCCCGCCTGCGTCATCCTGGCCTGCGTCCTGCACTTCGTCGACGCCCAGACCGCTGACGCCATCGTGACCGCCGCGGAGGCGCTGGCGCCCGGGTCGTATCTGGTCATCTCCGTCGGGTTCGCGAAGGGCCAGGGCGGTGACGACTTCGCCAGCACCTACAACGCCCAGGGCGGGCCCGGATCTACGCTCAATCCTGGGAGCAGATCACCGCCCGGTTCGACGGCCTGCAGCTCGTGCCGCCCGGCGTCGTGGACTGCGCCGCCTGGCGACCGGAACGGCCCGAAGCGGTGCCCACGGACCGATCCAGCATGATCGTGGCCGGGGTTGGCCGTCGGACCTGAAGGCCCCGGGCGACCCGCATTGATCCGATCAGGCCGGCACCGCGGCCAGCTCACCCAGCCGGCACCGCGACCAGCTCACCCAGCCGGCACCGCGACCTTACCGGTGGGACCCAGCGGCAGCTCCCGGACCAGGCAGAACTCAGCCGGTGTCCAGCCAGCCGTCGGCGTCGATGGCCCCGGCCGGGCCGCCCGCCGCGTACTCCCGGACGACGCCGCGGCCCCGGATCTGCACCCGGCCCACCGTGCCGGCCCGGCAGGGCCAAGTGTCGGCTCTGCCGCAAGATCATGTCAAGCGAAGTGCTCCGGCCGCCGGGAAGCCGGTATCAGAGCGTGACGCAACGGCGGCTGCTTACCACCCGCTCCGCTGACGCGGGCCGCTACCCTGTGATCATTCAGACAAGGGGAAGGATCACCGTGGCCGACTCTCAGCAGTTGCGGGAGCGCACGCTTGTCGTGCTGAAGCCGGATGCCGTAGTCCGCGGCCTAGCCGGACGTATCATCCAGCGGTTCGAAGACGCGTCGCTGAAGATCATCGGCGCGAAAATGCGCGAGATCGACGCCGACTTCACCCGCAAGCACTATTTCGACCTGGAAGAGCGGCTGGGACCGGTCGTGTTCAACGCGACTGCGGAGTTCATGCAGCGGGGACCCGTCATCGCGTTCGTGGTCGAAGGCGAGGATGCGGTAGCGACCGTCCGCAAGATGGTGGGCTCCACGTATCCGAACGAGGCGCAGCCCGGTTCGATCCGGGGCGACTTCGCGCACCAGTCCAAGTTTGTCGCCACCGCGACCGGCAAGGCGGTGGCCAACCTCGTGCACGCCTCGGGCAACCGGGAGGAAGCGGATTACGAGGTCAACCTATGGTTCGACAAGACCGAGCTGTTCGACTATCGCAGCCAGGCCGAAGCGTTCGCCTGGTAAGAACTAAGCAGGGTATGGATGTGACATCATGCCCAAAGAATGTGCAGTGTGTCACATCCATACCCTTCCGCTTGGCCGCGCTCAGGGTGAAATGAGTGGAATGCAGGGGTTCGTCTCGCCCCCTTCCGGCCCCCGGCCCCTGCCCCCGGCACCCGTCGCCTACTGGTGGGTCAGGTTGGGAGCGCCTTTGCGCAGCACGTACTTCTGGATCTTGCCGGTCGCGGTCTTGGGCAGCTCGGTGACCACGCTGATGCCGCGCGGGGCCTTGAAGTGCGCCAGCCGTTCCCGGACGAACTCGATGAGCTCGGCTTCGCCGGCGCTGGCCCCGTCGCGAAGGACCACGAAGGCGTGCGGGGTTTCTCCCCACTTCTCGTCCGGCAGGCCGACGATCGCGACCTCCTGCACGGCCGGGTGCCGGAGCAGCACGCCTTCGACCTCGACCGAGGAGATGTTCTCCCCGCCGCTGATGATGACGTCTTTGAGCCGGTCGCGTATTTCCGCGTAGCCGTCGGGGTGCACCACCGCCGCGTCGCCGGTGTGAAACCAGCCGTCGCCCATCGCGCGCTCGGTCGCCTCCGGGTCGTTGTAGTAGCCGTCCATGACGACATTGCCGCGGACGGCGATCTCCCCCACGGTCTGCCCGTCGGCGGGCACCTCGATGCCGTCGGTGTCCATCACCCGCAACTCGCCCGAGGTGAGCAGCTCCACCCCCTGCCGGGCCTTGATGACGGCGCGGTCCGGCAGTGACAGGTCCTCGTGCTCGGGCAGCGGGGCGCAGACGGTGATGAACGGCGCCGTCTCGGTCAGGCCATAGGCCTGGGTGACCTCCCAGCCGAACTCCCCTTCCAGGCGCTCGATGGTGGCCGCCGCGGGCGGAGCCCCGGCCGTCACGACGTGCACACCGGGGACGATCTCACCCCGGACGTTCTCCGGCGCGTTCGCCAGCGCGATGAGCACGGTCGGAGCAGCGCAGAGCCTGCTGACCTTCTCGTCCCTGATCAGCGCGAAGATAGTCGCCGGATCGACCTTGCGCAGGCAGACGTGGGTGCCCGCCGCCGCGGTCACGGTCCAGGTGTAGGTCCAGCCGTTGGCGTGGAACATCGGCAGCGTCCACAGGTACCGCTCGCCCACCGCGATCGGCATGTGCAGCAGGGTGCCGATGGTGTTCATCGCGGCGTTCCGGTGGGTGATCATCACGCCCTTGGGGCGCGCCGTGGTGCCGCTGGTGTAGTTGATCGAGAGCAGGTCCCGCTCGCCGATCTCCGGCCGGGTGAAGCCGGGACTGGCCGCGGCGATGGCCGCCTCGTAGTCCAGCCAGCCCTCGGCGTCGCCCTCGAAGGCCACGAAGTGCCGAACGTCCGGCATCTGGTCGCGAACGCCGTCCACGGCCGCCAGGTACTCCCGGGCCGCGCAGACCACCGTGGCGCCTGAGTGGTTCACGATGTAGACGAAGTCTTCGGGGGTCAGCCGGTAGTTGACCGGCACCAGGACGGCGCCGAGCTGCGGTACCGCGTAGAAGGATTCCAGCTGGGCGTGGGTATTGGGGGCGATCGTGGCCACCCGGTCTCCCTGCCGCACGCCGAGTCCTTGCAGGGCGCTGGACCAGCGATCACAGCGATCGAAGAACTCTTCGTAGGACAGGCGCAAGGAACCGTCGACGACCGCTTCGCGGCCGCCATGCAGCCGACGGGTCCGACGAGCGAAGTCAAGCGGCGTAAGCGGTGTTTCCATACCCCGATTGTGTCAGGCCGCCGCAGTTTCGCCAGCTAATGACCCCAGGCGGTTTCCGGCTCGCCGAGCAGCCTTGGATGTCCTTACCGTCCAGGTAGCAGTAGCTGACCCCGGCCACGTCCTGGCGGGCCTCGAGCAGCGTGTCGATCTTGCTGCCCGGCGGGTCCTCGTGCGCGCTGTCGACGAGCCCGGCGGACAGGCTCAGGCGGGCGCGGAGCTACCCAGGGAGAGACAGAAACGCCTTCCACCGTGCTGTTATGACTTTCTGATCTAAATTGATTACGAAGGGTGTTATTGTCTTGTGATCATGGTCACAGACGCTAAGTAAAGCGGTTATTGAATTTCTCCGTTAAGTACGCGCGCCCAGCGCGCCTTTCTGGCAGTCTTGAGCGCCAGCGGTACTTTGCGGACGGCAGACCAGCCGCCGCACCAGGTCAGGTGCGGCGGACCGGCCGTACGGCGGTTACCGTGCCAGCCCGCAGGGCAAGCCCGCAGCGGAATAGCACGGCTTGTTTCCCGTCGGCATCTGGTGCCAGATGGGTATGGCCAGACGAAGGGATTGCCTTGTCGCAACACCGGACTGGGGCTCGTAGCAGTCGGCGTAAACGGGGCTTGATCCGGCGTTTCGGCATTGTCTTCCCGGTGGCCGTGAGCGCGGTGATCGTGGTCATCGGGGTGGCCGTGGGAGCTCAGGTACTGGCACCCGGGTCAGGCGCTTTCAGTGCCGCGGAAGCTATTGAGGCGGTACCGGGTAGTCACACCATGGCGCTGCTCGAAGCCGAGCGCGAGCAGCTCATCGCGATGACTGCCGCCGCCCGCACGCTGACCGTGGTGGCCAAGCCCAAGCTCACCTCGCCCACCCAGGTCGCCGCGGCCACGGCCACGGCTACGGGTACCGGGACAGGGGCGAGCACCGGGGCCAGCGCCAATGCCGGCGGCGGCGGTGGCGGTGTCAGCTATGTCACGTTCTCGCCGCCCAGCCCTGGCACGGCGCAGTCCACTGCCTACGGCATCATGCCCAGCTTCGGCTTCAGCCCGCAGGCCTACTTCGTCTGCTTGCAGGACATCTGGAACCGGGAGAGCGGCTGGCGCTACGACGCGGAAAACGCGAGCGGTGCCTACGGCATCCCGCAGGCGCTGCCGGGCAGCAAGATGTCCAGCGCGGGCGCGGACTGGCAGACCGACCCGGCGACCCAGATCAGGTGGGGCCTGGGGTACATCAAGAACGTCTACGGGAACCCCTGCAGCGCCTGGGCATTCGAGGAAGCCAACGGCTACTACTAAGGGGTCCGACACCCGGATTGCGGGCCGCAGCGAAATGGCTCACATCGCTCATCTCTCATTGGTCGATGCTGAACATGCCCTCGGGTACCCCGGCGATCTCGATCTGGCGCCAGATCGAGCGCCACTGCGGGAGTTCGTGGTAGCGCCGCAGTGCGGCGAGGCCGCCCAGCCAGCCGGTCCAGCCCGGGTACGGCGGGTTGGCGGGGTCGAACCCGCTCTGCACCACGGTGAGCCGGGTCTTGCCGTCCGAGCCTTCCAGCTCCCAGCTGTCGATCATGCCGTCGGCGAACCGCAGGGTCGCCTTGCGGCCCGGCTCGAACTCGACGAACTTGGCCCCGCCGGGGTCCAGCTCGAACCCGCCCATCGCGAAGCGGCCGCCCACGTAGGGCTCGATGTCCACGTTGGCGCCGAACCACCGGTGGAACTGCTCCGGCTGGGTCATCGAGTCGAACACCTGCTCCGGTGCCGCGTCGATCACCACGGAAGCGTGCAGCTCGTTCGACGTGAAGTCGCACTTGGGCGTCAGCTCACGGCCGGCCAGATAGTCCGCCAGGTTGGCGATCGCCAGCGACCAGAACGTTTGCAGCGCGCCACGGGCACCGGCCGTGTCGGCCAGCACCTCCGCGAAACTCGGCAGGTCGCTCTGGCTAAGCGTCACTAGCGTGCCGCCTTCGTCCTCGGCCAGCTCGACCAGCACGGTGGACTCGACACCGTCGACAGTCCAAGCGAACCGGATAGTGCGCTCGTCCGCATGCAGCACGCGCTGGTGCGGTTTAGCGCCGTCCGGCGTGTAGCGGCCCCAGAACTCGTACTTGCCGGGCAGGTCGACGTCGGCGTGCTCGGCCAGCCACACGCGCAGCGCGGCCGGGTCGGTCAGCGCTTCGTACACGACCTTCGGTGGGGCCGGAACGACTGCGCGCAAGCGCAGGTCAGGCTTGGTCATCGGGATCTCCCTTCGGATAGCAGGCGACGGCCAGGCGGAACGCGTCGCCGTCGGCACCGCCGTAGCGGGTGAACAGGTCCTGCAGCGTCTGCTGCAGCTCGTCGAGGAACGCCTTGCGCTGCTTCGGGCGCACCCGGATGTCTCCGGACACGCCGATCGAAGGCAGGTCCGGCCGGGTGAGGTCGAGCGCGGCGACGTCCGCCTGGACGTCCTCCATCAGGTCGACCAGGTAGCCGAGGCTGAGCCGGTCGCGGGCCTGGCGCAGCCCGATCCGGCCCACCAGGCCCGGGGACAGCCAGTAGGACCGGCCCGCCGCCTGGTAGATCCCCTCGTGGATCCCGCGCACCCGGCGCTCGGTCACCTGGCGCACTAGGCCGGCCTCCTGCAGGCGCTTCACGTGGTAGTAGACCCGCTGCGAGGTCTGGTCGAGCTCGACCGCCACC
>JALYVS010000310.1 GCA_030853115.1 Actinomycetota bacterium | reverse complement strand
GGCCGCGGCTGGACCTGATCCGCGCCGGGGCGCCGCGCACCGCCCATGCCCGCTGGCGGTGACCGGGCGGTTCGCCCTGCGCCCGCTGCCGGGGGTACGGTGTGGGCCATCCGTTAATCGCGTGGCCACCGCCTGGTGGCGACGCGGGCTCGCGGCAAGGAGCGGCGGCATGATCGAGGCGCGTGACCTGACCAAGCTCTACGGGGGCAAGGCAGCGGTAGATCACTTGACCTTCACCGTCGAACCCGGCCGGGTGACCGGGTTCCTCGGGCCCAACGGCGCGGGCAAGTCCACGACCATGCGGCTGATCCTGGGCCTTGACCGGCCGCACGGCGGCCACGCCCTGATCAACGGGCGGCCCTACCGTGACCTGCCTAACCCGCTGCGGACGGTCGGCGCGCTGCTGGAGGCCAAATCCGTGCACAGCGGCCGCAGCGCGCGCAACCACCTGCTGGTGCTGGCCCAGACCCAGGGCTTGCCGGCCCGCCGGGTCGAGGAGGTGCTGGCCCTGGTCGGCCTGCAGGACGTGGCCGGCAAGCGGGCCGGCGGCTTCTCCCTCGGCATGAGCCAGCGGCTGGGCGTCGCCGCGGCCATGCTCGGCGACCCGGAGGTCCTGCTGCTTGACGAGCCGGTCAACGGACTCGATCCCGAGGGCGTGCTGTGGATCAGGAACCTGATGAAACAGCTCGCCACCGAGGGCCGCACCGTCTTCGTGTCCAGTCACCTGATGAACGAGATGGCCGTGACCGCCGACCACCTGATCGTCATCGGCCGGGGCAAGCTCATCACCGAGTCCAGCACCGAGGACGTGATCGCCCGCAGCGCGGACCAGTCGGTCCGGGTGCGCACCCCCGACGCGGACCGGCTGGCCAGCCTGATCGCCGCGGCCGGCGGCAAGGCGGCGCCGGGTCCCCCAGCCCCGGGCGCCGGACTGCTCACGGTCACCGGCCTGCCGGCGCCGCGGATCGGCGAGATCGCGGCGGCCGAGGCGGTCGTGCTGCACGAGCTGACCCCGATGGCCTCGCTGGAGGAGGCGTTCATGGAGCTGACATCGGGCAGTGTGGAGTTCGGCGCGCGGGGCGCGGATCCGGTGAACGCCGAAGAAGGGAGGGCCTGATGGCGACCACGTCCGTGACCCCCGCCCGCGGGCCGGCCGGCCCGGCCACCGGACGCGGCGCCGGGTTCGCCAACCTGATGCGGGCCGAGTGGACGAAGATCCGCTCGGTGCGTTCGACCGTCTGGACGCTGCTCATTTTCATCGTGGTGTGCGTCGGCCTGACCGCGCTGATCACCTGGCTGACCGCATCACACTGGACCGGGCCGCAGGCCGCGTCCCGCGATACCAGTGCCCTGACCGACCCGGTCGGCTTCATTCTGGGGACAGGGGTCGGGCTGGGACAGCTCGCTATCGCCGTGCTAGGCGTGCTGGTCATCACCACCGAATACTCGACCGGGGTGATCCGTGCTTCGCTCCTGGCCGTCCCGCGCCGGCTGCCGATGCTGGCCGCCAAGGCGGTGGTGTTCGCTGTCCTGCTGCTGGTGGTGACCGAGATCGTGGCCTTCTGCTCGTTCTTCGTAGGCTCGGCCATCTTGCACGCTCACGTCCCGGTGTCGCTGGGTGACTCAGGGGTGGCCCGTGCGGTCGCCGGGGCCGGCCTGTACCTCACCGTGCTCGGGTTGTTCGCGATGGCGATCGGCACGATGATCCGGCACACGGCCGGCGCCATTTCCGCGGCCATCGGCGTCGTTTTCGTGCTGCCTATCCTGTCCGGCCTGCTGCCGGGCAACTGGGGCGCCCACATCAACGCCTACCTACCTGAGCAGGCCGGGACCCTGATCACGCACACCCGTGAGGTGTCCGGTGACCTGCTGTCACCGTGGCAGGGGTTCGGCGTGCTGTGCCTGTGGGCGGCCCTGCTGTTCGTGGCCGCCTCCTACCTGCTTGCGCGCCGCGACGCCTGACCTGGCGGCAAACGCCCGAATAACGGCGGCCGCGCCAGGGTGTCCCTTCTCACAGCCCGGAGCCAGGACTTCAGCGGTAAGTCCTCGCTATTCTCAGGTATATGTACCTCATCGCGGCGGACGCGGATAAAGGGAAAGCGCTGTCCGCAGATGATGCTGTCTATCATCGACGACGCGACGAATGACCTCGTGGAGCGTGAATGGCCGGAACCGCATCGTCGCTGGTGAGGGACCGCCTCGCCGCGGGAGACAACGACCCGGGTCCCAAAGGTGCGGGGACCTCCGGCCCTGCTCTAGGCGCATTGCCATCCGGCAATAGTGGACTAGACCATTTACAGCTATGATCACCGTCGGCCAGGACTACTCCGGGTAAGTCCAATGCAGGAGAGATGGCAATGTTCAGCGTGGACGTTATTGACGATCAAAAACAGTCGAGCTGCCCCGAGCTGGCCAAGTGGGTGCGCGACATCGCCCAGCTGACCAAACCTGACGCGGTGCTCTGGTGTGACGGCTCGCAGGACGAGTGGGAGCGGATGACCAGGCTGCTCGTCCAGACCGGCACGTTCACGCGGCTAAACCCGCAACTGCGGCCGAACAGCTTCTACTGCGCCTCCGACCCCGGTGACGTGGCGCGGGTCGAGGACCGCACCTTCATCTGCTCGGAGCGGGAGGTCGACGCGGGCCCGACCAACAACTGGATCGCGCCGGGCGAGATGCGCGAGACCTTCGCGGAGATCTTCGACGGCTGCATGCGCGGCCGCACCATGTACGTAGTCCCGTTCAGCATGGGCCCGATCGGCAGCAGCATCTCCCAGCTCGGCGTGGAGATCACCGACTCGCCCTACGTGGTCACCTCGATGCGGATCATGACCCGGATGGGGACGCCCGCGCTGCGCGCGATCGAGGAGACCGGGTCATTCGTGCGGGCCGTTCACTCGGTCGGCGCACCGCTGCAGCCTGGGGCTGGGGTTCAGGCCGACGTGCCGTGGCCGTGCAACGCGGTCAAGTACATCTCCCACTTCCCCGAGACCAGGGAGATCTGGTCCTACGGCTCCGGATACGGCGGCAACGCGCTGCTGGGCAAGAAGTGCTACGCACTGCGCATCGCCTCGGTGATGGCGCGGGACGCGGGCTGGCTGGCCGAGCACATGCTCATCGTCAAGATCACGCCCCCGGACGGCGAGCCGAAGTACGTCGCGGGAGCCTTCCCGTCCGCGTGCGGCAAGACCAACCTGGCCATGCTGCAGCCCACCATCGCCGGCTGGAAGGTCGAGACCGTGGGCGATGACATCGCCTGGATGCGGTTCGGCCCGGACGGCAGGCTGTACGCGATCAACCCGGAGGCCGGCTTCTTCGGGGTCGCGCCCGGCACCGGCATCAAGACCAACGCCAACGCGGTCACGGCCATGGCCTCCAACACCATCTTCACCAACGTCGCCCTGACCGACGACGGCGACGTGTGGTGGGAGGGCCTGACCGAGGAGCCTCCGGCGCACCTGACCGACTGGCAGGGCCGGGACTGGACCCCGGACTCGGCCGAGCCCGCGGCTCATCCCAACGCCCGGTTCACCACCCCAGCCGACCAGTGCCCGATCATCGCGCCGGAGTGGGACGACCCGGCGGGCGTGCCGATCTCGGCGATCTTGTTCGGCGGCAGGCGGGCCAGCACCGTGCCGCTGGTGATCGAGTCCTTCGGCTGGGATCACGGCGTGTTCCTCGGGGCCAACGTCGCTTCGGAGAAGACCGCCGCGGCCGAGGGCACGCTCGGCGAACTGCGGCACGACCCGTTCGCGATGCTGCCGTTCTGCGGCTACAACATGGGCGACTACTTCGCGCACTGGCTGAAGGTCGGCCGCGCCGCCGACGCGGACAAGCTGCCGCGGCTGTTCTACGTCAACTGGTTCCGCAAGGACGCCGGCGGCAGGTTCGTCTGGCCCGGCTTCGGCGAGAACAGCCGGGTGCTGAAGTGGATCATCCAGCGGCTGTCCGGCGACGCCGAGGCGGTCTCGACCCCGATCGGCAACCTCCCGGCCCCGGGCTCGCTGGATCTCGACGGCCTGAACCTGAGCCAGGCTGACCTGGACCTGCTGCTCACCGTAGACATCCAAGCGTGGAAGCACGAGGCGGAGCAGATCCCCGCGTTCTTCCGCACCTTCGGCGGTCAGCTGCCCGAGCGGCTCTGGGAGCTGCAGCAGGAGCTGGCCGAGCGCCTCGGCTAGGAGCCCGCAGAGCCGCGCTGGTCGCGGATCTGGCGCTTGATCCGGGCCAGCATCGCGGCCATCCCGCGCAGCCGCAGCGGGCTCACCAGGTCGGCCAAGCCGAGCTGGCTGGTGAACTCGCCCGGCGTGGCCAGCACCTCGTCGGCGTCCAGGCCGTCCAGGCCGGCGTGCAAGATGCTGGCGAAGCCGCGGGTGGTCGGCGCTTCCGGCGGAGCCTCGAAAAACAGGTGGACCGTAGTATCCGGTTCGACCTCGACGGCCAGGAACAGCGGCGACTGGCATTCTGGCACGGGCTCGAGCAGGTCGCGATGCTCGGCATAGCGCTCCGGCAGCGCGGGTAGCTCCTGGGAGAACTCGAGCAGCAGCTGCAGCCGTTCCTGGCCCGCCATGGCGTTGAAGTCGTCGGCGATCTCTTGCAGCCGGGGGTTGAGCGCGGCCGGTGTCACGGGTTCTCCCCGCGGGTGATCGGGACCCGGACGCTGTTCCCCCACTCGGTCCACGAGCCGTCGTAGTTGCGCACCTTCGGGTAGCCCAGCAGGTGCTGGAGCACGAACCAGGTATGGCTGGACCGCTCGCCGATGCGGCAGTAGACGACGACGTCGTCTTCGGGCCGAAGCCCCGCCTCGCCGGAGTAGATCGCCTCGAGCTCGGCGCGGGACCTGAAGGTGGCATCCTCGGCGGCGGCCCGGGCCCACGGGACGCTCCGCGCGCCGGGGATATGCCCGCCGCGCAGGGCGCCTTCCTGCGGGTAGTCGGGCATGTGCAGCAGCTCGCCGCTGTACTCACCGGGCGACCGGACGTCGATCATCGGCTGGCCGAGGTGGGCCACGACCTGATCCTGGAACGCGCGAAGCCGCGTATCGTCGCGGTCGATGACCGGGTACCCGGCCGGTGAGGGCCTGACCTCGCCCGTGCTGACCTCGCGGCCCTCCGCGATCCACTTGGCCCGGCCGCCGTCGAGCAGCCGCACGTCAGGGTGGCCGAACAGGGAGCACACCACAGCGCGTAGGCGGCCCACCAGTTGTTCCTGTCCCCGTAGAGCACCAGCGTGGTATCCCGGCTGATTCCCTTCTGCGACATCAGAGCGGCGAAGCCGGCCCCGTCGACGTAGTCACGGGTAACCGGGTCGTTGAGCTCGGTGTGCCAGTCGAGCTTGACCGCGCCGGGGATATGACCCGTCTGGTACAGCAGCACATCCTCGTCGGACTCGGCCACCACCAGGCCGGGGTCGTCGAGGTGCTCGGCCAGCCACTGGGTCGACACGATCATCTGCGGGTGCGCGTACTCACCGAACTTGGCCGCGGGATCATAGGGCAATGACACGTTGAACTCACCTTCGGACGCGTATGGCGGAGGATTGACTGCCGTCACAAAAGTTAAATACTGGTGATCTAGCTTACGTGACCAAGGAAGCGGGGCCAGATGCGGCTTTCCCCCTCGGCGCACTTCGACACCTTCTGCCGTGACCGGCTGCCGCCCGCGGATCAGTGGCCCGAGCTCCGCTTCGGCCTGCCCGGCCTCGGCTATCCCGGCCGGCTGAACGCCGCGGCCGAGCTCCTGGACGTGACCGCCGGCCGGTACGGTCACGATCGCCCCTGCCTGCGCGGCCCGGCCGGAACCTGGAGCTACGGCGAGACCGTCCGGCTGACCAACCAGCTGGCTCAGGTGCTGACGCAGGACTACGGGCTGCGTCCGGGCCACCGGGTCCTGCTCCGCGGCCCGAACAGCCCGTGGCTCGCCGCGGCGTGGCTCGCCGTGCTCAAGGCCGGCGGGGTCACGGTCACCACCATGGCCCTGCTGCGGCCGCGGGAGATCGCCGCCATCGCGGGCCTGACCAAACCTGACCTGGCGCTGTGCGACCACCGCTTCGCCGCGGACCTGACCGCCGCCGCGCCCGGGCTGACGACGCTGCTTTACGGTAGCGAAGGACCTGAAGACCTGACCGCCCGCTGCGCGGACAAGGACGGCCGGTTCACTGCGGTCAGCACCGCCGCCGACGACGTGGCCATGCTCGCGCCCACCTCGGGTACGACCGGGCAGCCGAAGGTGACCATGCACTTCCACCGGGACATCCTGGCCACCGCGGACACCTTCTCCCGCCACCTCATCAAGCCCCGGCCGGACGACGTATTCACCGGCACGCCACCGCTCGGCTTCACCTTCGGGCTCGGCGGCCTGCTGCTGTTCCCGCTACGGGCGGGGGCCTGCGCCCTGCTCCTCGAGCGGGCCACGCCGGGCGAGCTAGCCGACGCGATCGCGGCCCACGGGGTGACCGTGCTGTCCACCGCGCCCACCGCCTACCGGGCCATGCTGGCCGCCGGGAAGGCTCCCGCGCTGGCGAACCTGCGGCGCTGCGTCTCGGCTGGCGAGCACCTGCCGAGGTCGGTGTGGCAGGAGTTCCGCCAGGCCACCGGAATCTCGATTATCGACGGCATCGGCTCGACGGAGATGCTGCACGTGTTCATCGCCGCCGCCGACGACGACATCAGGCCGGGCGCGACCGGGAAACCGGTACCCGGCTACCGCGCGGCCATCCTCGACGAGCAGGGGAACGACGTACCCGACGGCCAGCCCGGCCGGCTCGCCGTCCAGGGCCCCACCGGTTGCCGCTACCTGTCCGACCCGCGCCAGCGGAGCTACGTGCAGCACGGCTGGAACATCACCGGCGACACCTACATCCGCGACGCCGACGGCTACTACTGGTTCCAGGCCCGCAGCGACGACATGATCATCTCGGCCGGCTACAACATCGCCGGACCCGAGGTCGAGGAGGCGCTGCTCGGCCATCCCGACGTAGCCGAGGTCGCCGTGGTCGGGGCGCCTGACCCCGGCCGAGGCCTGATCGTCCAGGCGTTCGTCGTGCTCCGCGAAGGCGTGAGCGCGGACCCGGCCAAGGCCACCGAGCTGCAGGACTTCGCCAAGAAATCCATCGCCCCCTACAAGTACCCCCGGTCCGTCGAGTTCGTGGCCGAGCTGCCCAAGACCGTCAGCGGGAAAACCCAGCGCTATCGCCTACGTCAGCTGGTACAGGAGAAACACCGGAGTCGTTCGGGATCATAAGGTTGCCGACCGGACCGACGGCGCCCGCCCCGGAGCGGGGTCGCCGGCGGCGGGCCCGGATACGGCGTCTACGCTGCCAGGATGCTCGAACGCGCGCAGTGGGATGTCGCCGTCATCGGGGCCGGGCCCGCCGGCCTGGCCGCCGCGAGCGCAGCCGCCGCGGCC
>JALYVS010000309.1 GCA_030853115.1 Actinomycetota bacterium | reverse complement strand
GCTCGCCCGGTGCCGGCGGCGCGGGGTCGCCAGGGTGCTGCTCGGCCAGGCGTTCGCCGTGCTCGTCGCCCGGGGAGAGACGAGCGTAGTCGGCGAGGTTGACGACACGAACGTCACGTCCGTCTCGTTGCTAACCGGACTCAGAGCACGACGCTACGCGGCAGCCTGGAGCTGATCAGGCCCAGCTGAGCCGTCGCCCCTGCGGCAACGCCAGCTCACCGGGACAACCTCGCCCTCCCGCATTATTAGCCGGACCGACGCCGATCGGCCCGCGCCATCGCCGTGTGCAGGTGCGTGCGGCCCGCCGCCGGTCGCGGTCAGCCGGGCGGGTTGCCGGCGTCCAGTGCGACGTCGGAGCCGAACGCGTCGTAGTAAGCCTCGTAGATCAGGTCGGATTCACGTGCCCGCTGGTGGCGCAGGCCGGATAGCACTGAGGCCAGCCGCTGGCGCAGGTCGGAGAAGTCGGCGGGCGTGTCGCCGGGCTCGTTCAACTCCTCGCGCAGTGAGGCGAGGGTGTCTTGCAGCTGGCGGTAGTGCAGGCGCAGGCCGCGGACCCGGTTGCGCAGCCAGGGCTGGCTGCGGGCGATGTCGGATAGCAGGCTGTCGGGCAGGTCGGCGTTGTGCGCCTCGCTGGCGGCGGTCTCGGCGAGTATGTCCAGTGCGGCGCTGACGTCGGTGCGCCAGGCTTGCTCCCGGCGCGGAGCAGCCGAGGCTAGGGCTATCTCGAGTTGCTGCATGGCCAGCAGGGTGCGGTCCTGGTCGTCCTGCCGCTGCTGGGTGCTGGCCCGGAAGTCCGGGCCTGGTTCCTCAGCGGGCATGGCCGTTTGCCTCCTTTGCCGACGGCCTGGCGTTCTCGCTGCGCGGCCCGCAGGGAAGGGCCTCACCTCAAAATCGAATTAAATCTATGGTAACCGAAGTAGATATTCGTCGTCGAGTGGGGTAGTATTCTGGTTATCGACGAAGAAGAGAACATTATGTGGGCGTAGCAGATGATGAACTGCCCGCGGCTAGTGACACAGGTCAGGGGTGCCGGTGCCGAGAATTGGTGTGGACTCCGGAACGTTGACTAGCTGAGTTGCACGCGCTTGGACCGGATTGAAAGGTTCCAGAGGGTGGAATGCAGGCCGCACGGAAGGTAGTCAGGAAGATCAGAGGAGAAGGGGAGGGTTGCACACCGTCGGATCGCCCGTCATCAGCGCAAGCATGCCGGACGGGTACCGCAGTCCCATCAGTAAGGAAGGTGGTCTTCGGTCACGTATAAGCGATCCTCGCACCACCCGCTCTCGCAGGCGGCTCGTGCGGAAAAGGCAAGCCGGCGAACCTGCCGGTAGATGGTAGTGAAACTCAAGAACCCTGGGCCCCGGTGCTACGGCACCGGGGCCCTCATCATGCGGAAGGTGCAATGGACCATACCCCGCAAGACCCCAGTGGTACGGCCGGGGCGACCGGGACCGAAAAGCTCGACGATGACGACTATCCCGCCTACACCATGGGGCGCGCCGCCGAGATACTCGGCACCACGCAGGGATTCTTGCGGAGCCTAGGCGAGGCCAGGCTGATCGAGCCGCAGCGCTCACCCGGCGGCCACCGCCGCTACTCCCGCTATCAGCTGCGGCTGGCCGGCCGCGCCCGTGAACTGGTCGACCAGGGCAACCCGCTGGAGGCCGCCTGCCGCATCATCATCTTGGAAGACCAGCTCGCGGAAGCCCAGCACATCAACGCCCAGCTCACCGCCCGCGACCCGCGACCACCCCGTTAACCGGTGACGGCAAATCCAGTCGGCGCGGTGATGGCGAGCATCTCCCTAGCCCACGCGAGACAAGCCATCTCCCCTCGTACCGTTCTTACTGTCCGGACGCTGCTATCAGGACCACTGGGACGACCACATCGAGTCCCAGCATGCTGCGCAGGTATCGCTCAGGCGCTGGTGATGAAGTCTGCCACCTGGCTGACGAAATCTTCGAGGTCGCCGAGGGCTTTGAGCCGCTCGATAACGATGTCGTCGTTGACCCGGATGTAATCGTGGACCAGAACGTTGCGGAAGCCGACCGCCCGGCGCATGGACCGCGCGAGTTCGGGAGTGCAGGCGCCGTGCTCGCCGAGCAGTCTGACCGCGTCGCCGTTGTCTGCTGGCGGTCCCCATCCCTCGGTCGCGCAGATGTGCTGGGCGACGTCCACGCATGCCTCGATCGCGGTGACGAACGTGTACTTCACGCCCCTGAGCCAGATGGGATCCTCGCGGCGGCCCTCATCAGCGCCCGCCTCGCGCCTGAGTACGGAGACGTCGTCGGTGACACTGCGGAGCAGTCGCAGGATCCGGTCCCGGTCGACCACCGGCTACTTTGCCCTGGCCGTGAGGGCGGCGGCGAACTCCCGATGAGCGCGGGCGATCCTCGGTAGCTCGTCGAAGTAGATCTTCCGGGTCATCGCCTCCCAGCGGACACGCGCCACCTCATCATCCTCGAAAAGGAGCCTGCCGCCCACGGCCACCCGGCCGGCCAGCTCAAGCGGTGCGTCGTCAAGGACAAGCAAGTCCACTCCAGGAGGGAGCAGGACATCAAAGGAACTCGGCGGCCGGCCGCCGAAGTACGCCGCGATGTCTATGTCGGAGCCGACGCGATGCTCACCGCGGGCGCGGCTGCCGTGCAGGTACGCGAAATGTGCTCCTGCCTGCCGGAGTACGGCAACAGCCTCCGCGATCACGGCTTCGACCGACTCGTCCATGTTCCCAGTCTCGCAGATCAGTCAGCTGATTCATCCGCATCTACGTGTCGGCACACCAGACCAGGCAAGAGCACCGGCATACCTAGCCGGACCTAGATCGCGCTGAGGCATGAACCCTGGGACCGCCCCGAGTTAGCTGGGCAGAAGCCGGATAATGAAGGTTACGGATCAACGTCACGTCGACGGTTCGCGTCGGCTTGGACCGCGGCTTGCCACAATGTGCGCTCGGCTGCGTACCAGTCCGGTTTCCCGGTCACCTCGATCCCGGCCCAGGTAAGGAGGCTATTGGCGACAACCTCCGGCGGCAGGCTGAGCGCCTGCTGGAAGATGAGGCGGCACGGCGGAGACTCCGCGACATCCGCGTGCCACGCGTTGAAACCTGGCGCAGCGCTGCCCATGGTGCCGAACCTTGCGCTATGGGGTCAGGTGACCTCGTGGCTGTTCGGCCGGGCGCCGAGGTCGTCATTGGTCTTCCACGCAGCCGCGGCGGCTTGCCTCATCCGCCCCTGCGCTAGCTCGGGATGGTCGTACTCGTCGTGCCAGTTCCACCAGTCATACGGTGGGGTCTGGGGATCGCTTTCTTCTGGCGAGTCCTCCCACTGCTCCTGGCGGCCGAGCGCGGTCATATCGAGGTAGCTCCAGGTGCTCCCCAGCGCCTCGTCGCCGCGGCTGTTGACGAAGTAGGTGCGGAACACCTGGTCGCCGTCGCCGAAGAACACGTTGGTGCCGTGCCACTCGTCCACGCCGAAGTCCTTGTCCCAGTCGCCGAGGATCGTGTACCAGGGCATGGTCCAGTCCATCCGCGCCTTCAGGCGCGCGATGTCCGGCTGGGAGGCGCGCGAGGCGTAGGCGAACGTGGTGTCCCTCGAACAGGTCGCGCAGGCTGACCTGGCCCTGGGGTCCGTCGAACTGGTAGTCCTGCTCCACCGCCAGCCCTGGCATCCGGCGGCGCTGCGCGGCCAGGGCGTCCCGGGCCCGGGTCAGCTCCTTCTCCCGCACGAGCAGCCGCTGGCGCTCGGCCTCCCACTCCTGCGATGCGACGATCGGAGGGGTCTTCATGGTGGTATCCATTCTTTTCCGTGTTCAGGCATCCCGGTCGAGGTGCTCCTTAAGCGCGCCGAGCGGCCCGTCCCAGTCACGGGACAGCGCGGCGAGGAACTGCTGCGCGACCTGCATCGGGGCTGCGCGCACCCGGTAGCGCACCCGGCGCCGCTCCCCCGGCTCGGCCGTCACCAGGCCGGCCTCGGCCAGCAGGACCAGGTGCTTGGCGATCCCCTGCCGCGTGATGGGCAGCCGAACGGCCAGGTCCGTGGCCGTGGCCGGACCCTGCGAGGCCAACGCGGCCAAGATGGCGCGCCGGGTCGGGTCGGCCAAGGCGGTGAAGACCCGCTCGGCGACCGCCTCGACGTCGCCGGCCGTGGGGTCAGTGCTGCCCCAGGGGTCAGGCAGCATCGAGGTAGGCGGCCAGTTCGCCGAGCTCCTTGGCCCAGTCTTCGGTGTTGCCGTCGAACGCCTTGCGGTAGACGTCCTCGGGCAGCGTGGCGAACCCGGACTCGACCACGGTCAGCCGGGTACCCGCACCGGACGGCTCGAGGGTGAACTCGACATAGGTACGGCGCGGGTCGTCGCCGGGCAGGCCGTAGATGGGCCAGGTGAAGGCGAATACGTCCGGCTCTTCGACCCGCTCGACGCGCATCTCGGCGGCGAACCCTTCTTCGGTCCAGCTCATCCGGGCCGCTCCGCCCGGGCGCAGGTCGATCGCCGCCTCGTCGCCGAACCAGGCGGCCAGGCCCTCGGCCGTGGTCAGCGCCGCCCAGACCTTGGCGGGCGGATGAGCGAGCTCGACGGTCCGCTCGATGCGATCAGGAAAGCCCATGACAGCCTTTCGCTGGTAGCAACATATTGGTTGCCACCATATGGCAACTGATTGGTTGCGTCAACAGTCTCGGGCGCCGGGGGTATTGAGCCAGCCTTTATAGACATCCGGCCTCTACCTATAGAGAGTTACGTGCGCGGCGTCACCACCCGGGTTCTCCGCCCAGACGCCGTCGGTGCTGGCCGCTCTCTGCAAGCAGCCGTCGCAGTGACAGCACGGGTACGCGCTGGCCAAGCAGACGGGCCTGAAGTCAGGCGTGCTGTACCCGATCCTGATCCGGCCGGCCGACCAGGGCCTGGTCGAGGCCTGCTGGCAGGACGAGCCCCGGCCGGGCCGACGCCGTCAGGCGCCGGTCACGGTTTGCTGCGTCCAGCCGGTCGCGTGGCCTCCCGACGTCGCCGTCACCGTGACGATACTCTGGCCGGGCGGGGTCGCGATGACGGCGTGGAAGCTGCCATCGGAGCCGGCGACGACCTGGAGGACCACGGTGGTGTTGGCGGAGGAGCCGGGCTGGCCGACCGTGATGTCGACGGTCGCTCCCGGAGCCGTCTTCCCGCTCACCGTGGCCTGGACCCGGGTGGTGTTCAGGCCAGGCTCCTGGCTGGCGAGGATGTCTTCGGTGATTCCGGGAGCCGCCGTCGATGTGGTCGGCGGGGTCGCCACGGCGCCGGGCGCCGTCACGCTGATGGTCAGCGGCACCGTCGCCGGAGGACCGCTGGTGACGTAGTGGCTGCGGGTGATGACTGGCTGGTCGAGCAGGCGCCCGGACCGCAGGTCGAGCACGAGCCTGAGGTACTGGGACTGGGCCCAGATCAGCGGCGACGCGGAGCCTGCTGCCTTCCCGTTGGTGAAGCCGATCGAGGCGGTGGCCGGGTCACCGCCATAAGGGGAGGCGGGATCGTCCGGGTCTTCCCACGCTTGCTCGGGGACCAGGCCGAGGCCCGACGACATCCGCTGCATGGTCGCGGCCAGGTTGGCAACGCCGGCCACGTCCCCGCTTTGCAGGTCCTGCTCGGCGCGTTCGCCGTCAAGCAGCGGCCACGGGTGACCGGACCCGGTGCCGGTGGGGAACCAGGCCGCTCCGGTCGGGGAGCAGCTCGTCGGGTCGGGGACGTAGCAGTCGCCATAGCCATCGGTGCTGCCGGTGGCCTGGCCGAGCTGGCCCGCCTTGACGCCGTAGCGGTGCCAGCCCGGGCCGGAGGCGGTCTGGCCTTCGATGGCCGAGTCGACCACCGGGAGCGACTCCTGGACGGCAAGGTCGCTGGGAGACAGCTCGCCCAGGCGGGTCAGCTCGAGGAAGCCCGCGTCTAGGACGTCACGCTGGTCGACGTTGCTGATGCTGCCGTTGCCGAGGTTGTAGGTCTCGTGGACATTCGGGTCCCCGGTGGGCGACTCCCGGATGAAATAGCGGGCGGCATAGGGACCCGTGGTCGTCACCGTCCACCGCTCGACGTTGCGCTGGTATTCGTCGGCTGTCGCCAGGTACAGGTGCGCCCGAGCCGGGTCGCCGGCTGCCCGGGCCAGTTGCGCCGCGGCGACCAAGCCCGCGATTTCCGCGGCGATGGTGGACGGCGAGAAGCCGGGGTGTTCCTCCCAGCGTTCCGCGCCGTAGGCCGGGCCGTGATCGACGATGAAGTCGGCGTCCGGGCGGATGTGGTCCCGGTAGAAGGACACGTTCCCGGCCAGCCCTGCCTCCCACGCCATCAGCAGCGGGTAGGCATCCTCGTCGATCTCTACCAGCCCGAACTGGTCGGGGGCGAGCGCCCCGTTGAGCAGCGAGTCACGCGGGAAGCTCCCGTCCGGCTGCTGCGTGCGGTCGTACAGGAACCGCACCATGGCGCGGGCGCTGGCCATGTCACCGTCGGCGAGCAGGCCGGTGAACGTCTCGTAGCTGTCCCGGGTGAATACCTCCCGGTAGGTCCAGCCGGGATGCGTCGTCATGGCGGGGACCGACTGGCCCCAGGGGTCGGTCGGCGACGCGACGAAGGCTCCGAGATAGGTCTTGTCCTCATCCGCTTTCAGCACGTTGGCCGACAGCCAGTACCGGCTGTGCATCGCGGCGTCCTCGACGGCGGAGAACCCGGACGCTTCCGCGGGCGGCCGGTGCAGCGTCTGGTCATAACCGCGCCAGCCCGCGACGTATCCCGCGAGCGTTTTCGCGAACGGCTGAGCGGCGGACTGCCCGGCCGCGCCGATCGCCGCCTGGGCGCTCACACCGAATCCCAGCGCCAGGCTGAACGGCTGCCCAGGCAACGCGTTGACCAGCGCCGTCAGCGTGACATTGCCGTCTTGAGCCGACTGGTACTGGTCCGCCAGGTGATAGCTGGTGTCAAGCTGGCTGAGGCCGTCGCTGGGCGTGCCGGCGAAGCCGCTGGACTCGGCGAGGAACGGGTGGTTCGCCGCCAGCGCCCCGTGCACGGTCGCCGCGAACGGCCCCGGGCCCGTCGCCGGGTGGGTGTCGGTGGCTACGAGCGCCGTCGTGGCGGTATCAACCAAGGCGTTGTTGGCGCCGCCGTTGGCGGATCCGCCGCCGCCGGTGTTGTCGATGTGCGGGTTGTAGCGGACGTACACCTTCAGGTTTCGGAAGTCGGACCGGCCGCCGGGAAGAGGTACCAGCCTGCTGCGCATGACGACGCTGCCGCTGGCCGGGTCGGTAATGTAGTCCGTCACAATCTGGAACCCGTGCCTGGCATCGGTGCTCGTCACCTGGCACACCATGCCGCTGCGGTCCGGCGAGCTGACCGTGTAGGTCATCTCGCGTTCCTGCAGGTCGGCGAACGTCTTGCCATCGGTGACGATGTACTGCAC
>JALYVS010000308.1 GCA_030853115.1 Actinomycetota bacterium | reverse complement strand
CGGGTGATCCGGGCGGACATGATTTCGCCGGCTGATCGCGCGCTGGCGAGCCAATGCGCCGCCGATCCGCGGTGTGCGCACGTACCCTGCTTTCAGGTTCAGCTTGAAGCCTCGCGCCCCCGGCAGGCTCACCGGCAGTCGATTGCCTGCGCCTATCACGTGGCCGACGTTATCGAAGCGCAGCGCGCCTGGGCGAGCCAGCGTGGCTTGGCCGACGGGCAGCTGATCATCTTGGCCATTGAGCCGGCCGCAGGCGGGCGCCAACCCGGGGAACCCGGGGGAGCCTCCAGACCAGGCGCACCTGACGATCCCGGCCTGCGCGGCTTCGCCTTCAGCACCCTCCCGCTCACCTCAGCGCACCGCCGCGATCCCGAAACCGGCCCCTGATCGGCCGCCTAGTCCAGCCGGGACGCCCGGTGCCGGAGCGCGCCGGCGAAGTCGGCCGCGAACGACAGCGCGTCAGCCGGCTCCAGGCGGGCGGAGGAAATCCGGACCCCCGGCGGCGCGGCGATGCGGAACCGCTGGCCGGGAGCCACCGCCCAGCCGGCCGCGGCGAGCGACGAAGCCACCCCGTCTTCGTCGGGCACCGGTACCCAGCAGGTGAATCCCGAGCGGCCACTCGCCGTGATGCCATGACGCTGCAGCGCCGACCGCAACGCATCGCGGCGGGCGGCGTAGGCGTCGGCCGCGGCCCGCAGCACTCGCGCGACCGACGGGTCCGTCCACAGGTCCGCGACTATCTCCTGCAGCTGATAGCTCACCCATCCGGTGCCCAGCGCCTGCCGCCCCGCGACCCGGGTGATCGTCGCCTCGTCGCCGGCCAGCACCGCGAGCCGCAGATCGGGGCCGAGCGATTTGGACACCGACCGGATGACGGCCCAGCGATCCCGTCCCTTCGATCCCGCCGGCGCCGAGACAGAAAAGGCGGGAACCCCGGCCACCGGCCCGGCGTGATCATCCTCGATGACCCCGGCGGACGGATACCGCTGCAGGACCCCGGCGATCTCCGTGGCCCGTCCGGCGTCCCAGGCGGCGCCGGTGGCGGCCTGGGCCCGTGGCGTGACAATCACCGCGCTGGCGCCCCGGGCGAGCGCATGTTCCAACTCTGCGGGCTGGATGCCCAGGTCATCGACCGGCACCGGCCACACCATATAACCCATCGCGGCCAGCAGGTCAAAGGTGACGGCGTGCCCCGGATCCTCGACGATCACGCGATCTGAGGGCGCCAGCCAGGTGGCGAGAACTCGTTCGATAGCGTCCAGCGCGCCGCCGGTTACCGTCAGGCTAGTCGCGTCGATGCCGTCGGCTGCCAGCTGGCTCGCGGCGAGGCGGCGCATCCGCGGCGAGACCGGCGCCTCGGCGTACATCCGGGTGGACCGGCTGGCCGGCCTGGCAGGCAGCAGGGGGAGGAGCTCTGGATCGGGGCCGCCGGTGATCAGGTCCCTGGTGCCCGCCGGCGCGCTCAGGTACACGCGTGAGCTGACCGGGGGAGCTCCGCGGATCCGCGTGCCCGCGCGGCCCGTGCCAGTGGTGATGCCTCGCCGGCGCAGCTCGCCGTAGGCCGCCGCCACCGTCGTGGGGCTGATGGCGAGCTGGCCGGCCAGCTCGCGGACTGGCGGCAGCTGGTCGCCGGGAGTCAGCTCGCCGCTGCGGACGCCGGCCTCTACGCTGGCTGATATCTCCTTGGCGGTACAGCCCTGCGGACGATATCGTACCAGTATGTTCACAAAATGTACTGTAACATTCATCCGATGAGCGAGCCGTTCTCCGCCGAATCCCGGCTCATTCACGCCGGCACCGACCGGGGGCCCGGCCAGCCGGCCACGCCCCCGCTGGTCCCGGCCAGCATCTATGTATCCGCCGGAGTACCGCGCCCTGGCCGCGGTTACGGGCGGGAGAGCAACCCGGGCTGGGAAGCTCTCGAGCAGGCGATCGGCGGCCTAGAGGACGCCGACGCGGTGGTCTTCGCCTCCGGTCAGGCGGCCTCAATGGCGCTGATGCTCGCCTTGGCCACCGGACGGGAACAGATCGTGCTGCCCTCCGACGGCTACTACGGCGGGCGGCTGCTCGCGGACAAGCTGAGGCCCTACGGCGCCGTCGGGGTCCCCACTGACCTGCAGGACCTGCCGGCCGTCGAGCGCGCGCTGGCGGCCGCGCCGTCAGTGCTCTGGGCCGAGACGCCGACGAACCCGCTGCTGCGCGTGGCCGACCTGGAGCGGCTGGCCGAGCTCGCGGCCGCGGCGGACGCCCCGATGGTGGTGGACAATACCGTCGCCACCGGTTTGCTGCAGCGACCGCTGGACTGCGGTGCGATGGCGTCGCTGTACTCGCTGACCAAGTCGGTCTCCGGGCACTCCGACGTGATCCTCGGCGCTGTGGTCAGCCGGGAGGCGGACCTGCTGGCCACGCTCCGGGCCTGGCGCTCGGCCGGCGGTGCCATCCCCGGGCCGTTCGAGGCCTGGCTGGCGCTGCGCGGCCTGAAAACGCTCCCGCTGCGGATCGTCCGCCAGTCGCAGAGCGCGCTCGTCATCGCCACCCACCTGGCCGGCCATCCCGGCGTCGCCGCCGTCCATTACCCCGGTATCACTAAGTCGACCGCCGACCTGGCCGCCAGGCAGATGCCGGACGGGTTCGGCCCGTTGCTGTCCTTCGAGATCGCCCCAGGCCCGGACACCGCGCAGGCCGCGGACCGGGTGGTGGAGAGCTCGCGCCTGATCCTGCCCGCGACCAGCTTCGGCGGGGTCGAGTCGAGCTGGGAACGCCGGGCCCGGTGGCCGGCCGAGACGGCGCCGGACGGGCTGATCAGGCTGTCGGTCGGCGTCGAGCCTGCCGCCGACCTCATCGCCGACATCGACGCCGCCCTGAGCACCCGCCAGACCCGGCAGGCCAAGGAGGTGCCGTGATGCAAGATGTCGCTGGCGGCTACGTGATCGACGACGACCGGGCCCGGATCGACCCCGGTGCCGCGGCGGCGTTCTTGACCACCGGAGCCTACTGGGGCCGGTGGCGCGGCGAGGCGGACATCAGGCGCCAGATCGGCGCCGCCTGGCGCGTGGTGGGCGCCTACGACCAGGCAGGTGCCATGGTCGGCTTCGCTCGCGCGTTCGGTGACGGCGGATCGGTCTACCTCGCGGACGTGTACGTGCTGCCCGGGCACCGCGGGGCCGGGCTGGGAAAGGCCATCGTGCGGGTGATGATCGAGGCCGGTCCCGGCGCTTCGATGCGCTGGATGCTGCACACCTCCGACGCGCACGGCCTCTACCGCTCGTTCGGCTTCGCCCCCCCGTCCGGCCACCCGTCCAGATACATGGAACGCCCCCCCAGTTCGCGGGGCCCGGGGGGGTATGGGGGGGCGGGCAGCCCCCCCCATGAGCAGGGCGGGTCTGGGGGGGATCGTCCCCCCGAGGCTACGGGGCAAAACCGTCCGGCTGGAGCCGCTGGGCTACGACCACGTGGCCGGCCTGGTCGCCGCGGCCGCGGGAGGCGGGGAACTCTACCGCTGGTCCCCGGTCCCGCAGGACCAGACCGCGGCCCGCCGGTACGTCGAGACGGCGGTCGCGGCCAGGGACAGCGGGACCGCGGTGCCGTTCGCGGTGATCCGGAACCAAGACGACGCGGTGATCGGCTCCACGCGGTTCTGGAACCTCGACTACTGGGCCTGGCCGGAGCCGAAACCCACGCCTGACAGCTGCGAGATCGGCCACACCTGGCTGAGCCGGGACGCCATCAGGACCGGGGCGAACACCGAGATGAAGCGTCTCATGCTGACCCATGCCTTCGAGATATGGCAGGCCCGCTCGGTGTACCTGCACACCGACGCGCGCAACCAGCGGTCACGGGACGCGATGCAGCGGATAGGCGCGCGCTTCGAGGGCATCCTGCGCTCGCACCGGCTCGGGGCGGACCTGGCTTCCCGGGACTCGGTTCGCTTCAGCGTCACGGCCGCCGACTGGCCGTCCGTCAGATTGCGTCTTGACGAGCTGGGCCGCCGCTACCAGCCAGCTTGATGAGGTCCGCGGCGGCGGGGTACGGCCGGGCGCCCAGGGTCCGCCACCAGGCCTGGCCTGATTCCGGCAGCATGTAGATCGGGTCGTAATACGGGTACTCGCGACCGAGCGCTAGATCGTCGTCAGCCTCGATGGCGGTGCGGTAGTTCTTCGTCCAGTAGGAGATGCCGTGCTCGGTGTCGTACCTGGACACCTGGTGCAGCCAGCGCTTGCCGACATAGGGCACGTCGCAGACCAGCCGCGGGGTCGCGAACCCGGGTAGGTAGCCCAGGATCTCGTGCTGCAGCGACTGACCCTCGCGCAGCGTCAGCCGCCAGTGCTCGCTGCCCGGGATCATGTCGCACATGTAGAAGTAGTAGGGCATGATGCTGGCCTCGTCGAGCAGGGCGAAGCACAGGTCGAGCAGCGCCTCGGCGCTGTCGTTGGTGCCGCGCAGCAGCACGCCCTGGTTCCGCACGTCCCGGACGCCGGCCTCCATCATGGCTTGGGCGGCCCGCGCGACCAGGGGCGTCACGGACTGAGCCGAGTTCACGTGCGTGTGGATGGCGATGCTTACGCCGCGCGAGCGCGCGGTGCTGGCCAGCCGGGTCATGCCGGCCCGCACCTCGTCGGATAGCCAGTGCTGCGGCAGCCCCATCAGGGCCTTGCTGGCCAGCCTGATGTCCCTGATCGAGTCGATCTCGAGCAGCGCGGCCACGAACGACTCCAGCCGAGGCCATGGCAGGTTGGCCACGTCTCCGCCGGAGACCACCACGTCCCGCACCCCGGGCGTGCGGCGCAGGTACGCGAGCATGGCGCTGAGCCGGTCCTCGCGGCCGAGCGCGAACTTAAGCTTGCCGGTCACCGGCGTCGGGTTGCCGACCAGGTCCATCCGGGTGCAGTGCCCGCAGTACTGCGGGCAGGTGGGCAGCAACTCGGCCAGCACCTTGGTCGGGTAGCGGTGGGTCAGGCCCTCGACCGCCCACATCTCCGCCTCGTGCAGCGAGTCACGCTGCGCGTACGGGTGCGAGGGCCAGTCGGTCCTGCGGTCGCTGAACGCCGGGATCATGTACCGGCGCACCGGGTCCGCGTAGAACGCTTCGGTAAAGCCGGGGGCGTCCGGCGCTCCGGAAGGCACCATGGTGTTGAGCATCTGCGGCGGCAGCAGCATCGACATCGTGGCCCGCTCGCGCTGGTCACGCTCGAGATCAGCCAGGAACGCCTCCTCCAGGCCCGGCCCGGTGACCTGCCGGAGCTGACGCGCGTTCTTGACGCAGTGGGCGCGCTGCCACTGGGCGGATTCCCAGTCGGCGGCGGACACCCCGGCCCAGCCGGGGAACCGGCGCCAGTCGGGTTCCGCCAGCTCGTGCCGCCTGTATACATATGGCTGCGAGATCATAAACGAAGCCCTCCCATTACTAAAGAATACCGGAGGACCTACGGCACAAGAAGGGATCAACCGAAAAATTTCCCGAACGGACCCGGGCTGACGTAACTTTCTGTGCGTGCCGTCACATGACTCACAGGGCCCGTGGTGCGACACGAAACGGGCTGGCGAGGCTCAGCTGGTGGCGAGGCGGGCGACAACTCCTTCCCACGGACCCAGAACGCGCTGCCGTGCGGCCGTTCCGGCGCCGGAGGTGGCCAGCAGGACCTCGCCCGCGGCGGCGGGCAGGCCAGCCGCCTGCCCGGAGAAGTTCCCCGCCACGATCAGCGTCCCGACGCGGTAGGCCCACTGGCCCTCCCGGGCCGGCAGGTGCTCGAAATCGGTCTTCGGGTCGATGCTGCCGCTCAGCTCGGCCCGGCGCAGCGCGATCAGCCGCCGGCACAGCCACAGCACAGAATCAGCGTCGGCCCGCTGGTCGGCGACGTTCGGCACCGGATGGTCCGCTACCGGGAGCCAGGGCGGCACGTCGGGCCCGGTAAAACCACCGCCGGGGGAGGCGTCCCATGGCATCGGCGTCCTGGCCCGGTCCCGGCCCTGGCCGTGATCGCCGGTGCCATCTTCCAGAGTCGCGGTGTCTCGCCGCAGGGCGGGCGGCACGTGCACGTCAGTCATGCCGATTTCGTCGCCGTAATAGAGCACGGTGGTGCCGGGCAGCGTGGTCAGCACGAGCAGCGCGAGCCGGATCTTGCGCTCGTCCCCGTCGCACCAGCGGCTGGGGAAGCGTCCGATGTCGTGATTGGAGCCCATCCACACCGGGCAGCCGCCGGCCGGCAGGGCCGCGAGCGTCTGCTCCACGATCTTGGCCAGCCGGGGCGCGTCAAACCCGGCCAGGGTGAACGGGAAGTTGAACGCGAGCTGCAGCTCGTCGTCGTCGCCGTAGTAGGCGGCCAGCGTGCTGGCGTCGGCCACCCAGGTCTCGCCGAGCAGCAGCCGGGCCGGGGAGTAGCTGTCGGCGATCTTCCGCCAGTCGCGGTAGACGCCGTGCGTCTCCGGGCGGTTAGCGTTATACACCGGGCGCTGGCCGAACCGGCCGTCCAGCGGGTTGTCACCGGTCAGCGGGGGGTTATCGCGCAGCTCGGCGTCCTTATACAGGCCGTGCGCCACGTCGATGCGGAAGCCGGCCACTCCCCGGCTGAACCAGAACTCCAGGATGTCCCGGAACGCGGCATGCACCGCGGGCTGCCACCAGTTCAGGTCCGGCTGGCTCACCAGGAAGTTGTGCAGGTAGTACTGGCCGCTCTCATGCCACTGCCAAGCCGGGGCACCGGTGAAGTCGAGCCAGTTGTTCGGGGGGCCGCCGTCCGGCCCCGGATCGGCCCACACGTAGTAGTCGCGGTGCCGCGCGTCCGGGCCCGAGGTGGCGTCGATGAACCACGGGTGCGCCGAGCTGGTGTGGTTGGGCACCAGGTCCAGCAGTACGCGCATGCCCCGCTGGCCGGCCTGGGCGATCAGCTCGTCCAGGTCGGCCAGCGTGCCCAGCTCGGAGTTGACGCCGGTGTAGTCACTGACGTCATAACCCCAGTCCATGTCCGGCGAGGGCATGGTGGGTGACAGCCAGATGCCGTCCACCCCGAGCCAGGAAAGGTGATCCAGGCGCTCGATGATGCCCCGCAGGTCGCCATACCCGTCGTCATCGGTGTCGCGCCAGGACCTTACGTACAGCTGGTACAGGACGGCACCGTGCCACCACGGCTGATTCGTCACAGCCTGCCCTTTCGCTAGCCTCACATGGCCAGGCCCGTCGTGGTGGCGCAGAACGGCACGTCCCCGACGAGACCCTCAGGGCTACCGTAGCCATGACGCTCCCGCTGCGCCGCAGCGAGCCCTTCGGACAGATCGACTAGGCTCGTTACCCGGGTGGCGGAGGCCAGGAAGAACCGGGCATAAAGCCAGGAAGAGGGAATTTCGCCGCCGACCGGGAGGCCGGGCAGCGGGTCCTCGAGGCGATGCCGTCGATGCCGGTCATCGCCAGGTTCGCTCGGATGTTCCTGGCCGACGTTCGGCTCAGGGCCTGTGGA
>JALYVS010000041.1 GCA_030853115.1 Actinomycetota bacterium | reverse complement strand
CCCGGTCACCGGCAGGGGCACGGTCTTTGCTCAGGGCTCGAAGCCCGGGAGAGACAAGTGCTCACCTGCCGGCGGCCACCACACTCCGAGTCTGCCGTATGGCCGACCCGACAACACTTATTAGGAGTCCGACGTCCATGCGTACCCGCCGCGATCAGCCAGTACCTGACCCACGCGAGAAAACAGGGGAACCTCAGAAGACGTTCCTCGTGTTCGGCGCGACCGGGCAGACCGGGAAGCACTTCACCTCGCTGGCCCTGCAGGACGGCCACCGGGTCAGGGCCCTGGTGCGAAACCCCGGCAAGCTCGCCGTCGACAGCCCGAACCTCGAGGTTCGTCAGGGATCCATCACCGAGGGGCCCGACCTAGACGGGCTCGTCGACGGCGTGGACGCTGTGGTGTCCCTGCTCGGTGACGCGCAGATGCAGAAAACGCGGAAAATCAACACGGCGTTCGTCCGCGAGCTGGTCCCGGCCATGCGACGCCACGGCGTCACCCGGTTCCTGTATCAGGCAGGCGCGCTCAGCGCAGCGCCGGACCACAAGCTGCCGCCCCCGCTGTGGACGATCAGGCACACCGTTGCCCGCGGGTACTCCGGGCAGCACGAGGACAACGAAGCCGTCATGCAATACCTCGCCGGCGACGCCATGGACATCGAATGGATGATCCACCGCGCCGCAATCGGCTCAGACGGCCCGTCCAAGGGCGTGCTGGAAAGGTCGACCAGCAAGGTCAGCGTGGCCACCTTCGGTGACTGCGCCTCCTACAATTACCGGCTCCTGCCGGACCCGGCTGCTGTCCACACCTGCGATCTCAGCTCCTACCGCAAGAGATAAGAGGGAGGCTGTGAGCGACGGTTACCGGTGGCAGATGTCCACGACTATGTATTCGCGGCCCGGTGCTAAGGGCTGTCTTGCCTTAAGGTCGGTCATGTCGTTGCCGGGTCTTTCTCCCTACCGGGCTAGGAAAATGCGGGCGTAGTCGTCGGCAAACTGCTGTTAGGAGCGGGCCGCACGGCCGAGGATCGACGGGACGTCGGTTTCGGAGCCGCACTCGTCGGCTGGCCAGGCCCTCACGGTGTCGTTGCCAGTGAGGGCCTTGCTGCGCGCTGCGTGCGCCTAGGAACTGGCCTCCTCTTCCAGGGCGCGGACCATGGCGGTCGCGGCTGTGCTCGGATTGTCATTGGTCGCCGCCCAGAGGGCCCGCCGGAGGCCACCGGCGTCGTCGTGGACCGGGATCCAGCGCACGCCGCGCGGCATCGCCTGGGCGGCGATGCCGGGCACCAGGGCGATCCCGAGACCGGCGGCGACGAGCCCGAGTCGGGTAGTCCAGTCGCGGGCTGTGAAGCTGATCCTCGGCTTGGCGATGCCGGGCCATGCGCCGAACTCGGGGGCGTCGCCGGAACGGGACCCGACGACCCACCCCTGGTCTGCGAGCTCTTCGGGTTCGATCCGTTCCCGGATAGCGAAGGGGTGTGATTCCGCGACCGCGACTCCGGCGCCGCGGGCGCTGCGCAGCGCGGCAAGGCGCAGGTCCTCGAGGTCGTACTCCGGCAGTCCGTCGCCGGTCGCGACGACGGCGACTTCTACTCGCCCGCGGCGCATCGCCGCCAGCTGCGCCGGCGTGGCGGCCTCGATGAGCTGCACCTTGAGCCCGGGATGCACGGCCGTCAGCCTGGCTATAGCGCGCGGGAGCAGCACCGCGGTGGCCGTCGGGAAGCCCGAGACAACCAGGCGGCCGGCGAGACGATCGCGCATGCCCGCCAGTTCCTGAGTGGCGGCCGCGATTTCGTCCAGCACCTTACCGGCGTGACGGGCCAGCGCCTCGCCGGCCGGTGTCGGGCGAGTTCCTCGTGCGTACCGCTCGAAGAGCGGCGTACCCACGGCCCTCTCGGTCACAGCGACCTGGCGTGACACGGCGGACTGGGTGTAGCCGAGCCGCTCGGCGGTCGCGCTGAAGGAACCAGTGCGCGCCACTTCAAGGACGACGCGCAGACCCGTCAGCGTCAGGTCCGTCACCGGGCCAGTCTACTCAAGGTATGAGCATTTCGCATGGCTAACCTCACTATCAGTCGCTTGTGCGATACCTCTGCTCCTACCAAGATGAAGGAAAGGGAACACAGGAAAAGGGAGACGACATGACCTACGCGAGCACCCGAGACGAGCTGGTGGCGCGCTTGGTGCGGGCCGGGGAACTAGAGATCTCCGGCGAGAGTCAGGAGGAGGCTGACTCGTACTTCGACACCGAGAACTTCGCGTTCCACGGACCCGACGGATTCGACAGCGACTACGCGGGACTCACCGGGTACTTTCAGTCGATCCGCGCCGCCTTTGAGGACCGGACCATCCGGCGGGAATCATCGTCGCCGAGGGCGATCTAATCGCCTGTCAGACCTGGATTGAAGGCACCTTCACGGGCCCGTTCACCCACTCGCCCGTAGGGGAGCTCGAGCCGAACGGAGCACGAGTCGTCTGGGACCTCATGAACATGTTCAGGTTCGATGACCGCGGACGGCTCGGCGAGGAGTTCGTAAGGACCGACAACCGAAGCTTCCTCCGTCAGCTCGGGCCGCCATCGATGTCGCCTGCCGCGGCGTCCGGCTGCATCCGGGCAAGGCAGGTAGGGCGGTGGGCTTTGTCTACGCGCGCGAGCGGATCAAGCTGAAGCAGGCCGAGCTGGCGCAGTACGCGGCCGCTGCCGCCATGGGCCTGCGGGCCGAGCGCCGCAGCCACGACGAGCCGGCGCGCGTCGGTGCCGCTTATTTCCAGGGGCGTCGTACTCATACCGTGGCGGCGGATTGGAGTTCGGCGGCGGTGCGCGGAGCGCGGCGGGCCGCGGCGAGCTGGGTGAGGGAGTAGATGACCAGGATCGCAGCGAAGATGGTGATTACGATCAGTGCCGCGCTGATGTTGTGGCGGCCGAGTACGCTGGCGGCGATGTGATTCCGACACGTGGCCGACGTTATTGCCAACCGGGACCCAGGTGTTGGCTTCATGGATCATCGTCCCGGGAATCTCGGCGTCCATCATCAGGTAGGCGTTGATGTAGAGCGGGGTAACGGCCAGGCCGCCTAGGGTGAGCAGCACGCCAAGCGTCCAGCTGGTGGCGCAGGATCAAGATCTCTGCGGTCTGCCACGCCACATGGTCGGCGATAATGGCGGCCGGACGGCTGGGAGATCAATTCTGCCGGTCAGAGCCGTGGATGGGATTCTCGGCACACACAAGGCTCGCATCGGTGGCCTGATCAACGAATATCGCCTGGTCGCATGACGTGGACAAATTTTTCGGCATGTCCAAGCTCCGCCAGAGCCTGTTCGCGGTCCTTCGTCACATCAGTCATGTGGTGTCTCCCTCCGTCTCGGAGTTACACCATTGAAAGCGCGCCAGAGCCGTTGAAAGTACAGTCCCGGCGCGCCGAACAGGTCCTTCTCGCGTAAATCATCCGGGCGAGCAGTGCAATGCGTGTGACCCGTCTCACGATGATTATGACGGTATCTTTTGAGGTCCGGCTGTGCACGGCCGGGTGGCGGTGGCGCTGGACACCATGCGGGCAGCGTGGTCAACTTAATCAACTTATGCCAGTGCCCGGCGCGAGCGGAATTGAGGGAAAATGCCATGTTCGATCTTCATCGTAATGCCCGCCGACGGAATATCTGGCGCCGGGCGGTTTTGATGCTGCTACTCCCGCTGGTGCTGGCGGGATTTGTCGCGGCGGCCGCGTTGCCGGCCAGCGCGGCGAGCGGGGCGGCTGTGGCTCAACCACGTCTTGGAGGTGGGGATACCACAGTGCGTGCATCTCGGCGCCGAGCTACGGCCACGCCGTGCCGGACGGGTACGTGACGCTCTATGCGGGTCATCCCGCCTGCACCATCAACCTGAGCGCATACCGCGATACCGGGCAGCTTATGGTATCGGTCAATTACCCTTGCCAGAGCAGCGGCACCTGGCACTACTACACCTATTTCAACCATCTATCCGGAACGTATTTCTTCGTTATCACCGTTGACGGGGTGAGTTCGTCGCCCAGCCCTTACCTCACTCTCCCGTGAACCATAGGCGGGTGACGCCCGAAGATCCTTGATAGCTGTCACCGCGCCAGGATGTGACGACTCAGAGCAAGGTGATCCGCCGCCGCCCGCCCCTTTAGATCTTGGCCTCGATGTCGGCCTCGGCCTGCGGTGCCGGTTCGGGCTCCGGCGCTGCGTGGTCCCTGCCCGCGCCTGACTGCCACGCTGGCTCAATCCCGGCCTCAACCGCGGCTGGTGCCGCGCAGCTAGCGGACCTGTACAGCTGAGTTGAGGGTTTCCCTGCGCCCGCACTACCCCTGGCCCCTCTGGCGCGGCTCACGCGATGCTGGCCGAACCACCCAGAGTCCGCATGCGAGCTGTCGACGGTGCGGGCCGAGTGGTCAAGGATCTACGCGGACCCCGAAAAACAGGGACCTGGCGGCCACCCTGGTCTGGCATGACCGCTACCTGCCCAGCGTGATCGGCCGTCTGAACAGCTCGATTCCGTGTGACGAGGCTGGATGCCGCAGAGCGCGGCCGGCTTCATGCTGATCAAGCCGCACAGCGGAAACCCCGGACACCTATTCTCCTTCCCCCGGTGCCCGGAGTTTTCGCGCTGACGCGTCGCACCGGGCTGGGAAACAAACAGCTCCGGTTAAAGCTTAGATATTGACTGGCCAGGAATAATAAACGGATGTCTGTACCTCTGTTCGCGAACAAACTGGAACGTTGCCCGTACGGCCGCTCGCTGGCCCGCGGCAAGCCGCAGAAAATTGGGTGGACGCCCTGTATCTGCGGCCCGGCCCGCGAGCGGGCCGCCCAGGTTCACGGCGGGATGGGCCACCTGTTGGTCCGTTGCGAGACATGCTAGGCCGAGGACCAGCGGGCCATGACCCGTCACCAGGCCCGCTCACGATGGTTCCGCAAACGTGCCAGACTCGCCCGCGGCGCCGGGATTGCCCTGGTCAGCGAGTGAAATGGCGGCTGCCGTACCGCTCGGCAAGGTCCGCACACGTCCAGCCGCTCGAGCCCGGCGAACTGCTATCTGCCTTGCCTGGCTGGGCCGCGAAGGGAGTCGGCCCGTGGTGTCACCGTGGGACAGACAATGTGGCCCGCTCAGCAACCAGGGCCAAGGGTGCGGCGTCTACATGGTGTGACCAGATGCGCGTGTGCGGCTGTTCTGTCGGCCCTGGTTGTCCTGGCCGGCTGCGCTACGGCCACGAAGACGGCGCCCCCACGCCGGCCGGCGCAGACCGCCCCAGCCATCAGCGCAGCCGCCGGACAGCACTCGTCGCCATCGGTAGCATCGGCCACTTCGACGCCGGCGTCGACGGGCGCCGGGAACCTGTCGTCGGTCTTCAGCGTCTCCTGCGCCGACGCGAGGCACTGCTGGGCCGGGGCCGAAGCCGGCACCAAGGCCAACGACGGCGTCATCCTCGGCTCGGTGAACGGCGGGGCCGCCTGGACGGTCCAGAAGACCATCCCAGGGGTGGATGGGATCGGCCCGTTCGACTGCCCCTCGACCACGCACTGCCTGGCCGCCGGCAACAGGGTGGTCAGCCTTGAGCCACCGCTGCTGGTGTCGACCACAAATGGAGGCAAGACCTGGGCCGAGCATGCGCTCCCGAAAAGCCTCAGCGAACTGCAGGCGCTGGATTGCGCGAACGACCAGGACTGCTGGCTGGTCGGGACCGGGTTCCCGGCCAACGGCGACGTCGTGATGGCCACCACGGACTTCGGCCGGTCATGGGTCGTGCAAGACCGATCCTCGATTGCCGTCAGCATGGGAGTGAGCTACGGTATCTCCTGCCCCGGTCCGGCGCACTGCGTCATCGTCGGGATCGGCGCGCTGACCACCGGCAACGGGGGCGCCACCTGGACCAAACGCTCTCCCGGGGCTGCTGTGGAGCTAAACGCGGTTGCCTGCCCGTCGCTGAGCCGATGCGTGGCCGAGGGTGATGTCACCTCGGCGGACCCCGAGATCGACTCGACCGAGATCGCCACCTCTGATGAGGGCGGGCAAAGTTGGGACCTGCGGGTCGCCAAGGTGGGCGGCAGGGTGGGCGACCTCAGCAGCCTGTCGTGCCCAGCCCCGGCGACCTGCCTGTCGGTCGGCAACGGCTGGACCCGCGTCGCGGCCGCCGCACCGGGCTTTGGGTACATCTCCTGGGGTGCGGTAGAGCGGAGTTTCGACGGCGGCCGCACGTGGACCGGGTTCCGGCAGCCGGAAGCAAGCAGTCTGTATGGGGTCTCCTGCGCCGCCGGCACTCCGGACTGCATCGCTGTTGGCCAGTTCGAACAGACGACTGGAGTGATCCTGAGGACTGTCGATGAGGGATCGGCCTGGACTGAAATACCGCTGCCGAAACTCTGACGGCAACCTGAGTGCCATCCCCGGCGACCGACACGGGGCCTCCGCGATTATGACCGAACTTGAACGTTTGATCACGTGGTATGGCAGCCGCCATTTCACTCGCTGACCAGGGCAATCCTGGCGTCGCGGGCGAGTCTGGCACGTTTGCGGAACCATCGTGAGCGGGCCCGGTAAAAGGTCGTGTCCCTGCGTCCCAGTGGAAGACGAGCCACCGGGTGTGCCGTGCCAAAACTCGCTCACCGTCGCTGAACTGGTTTCTCGCGTTCGTCAAGCAGCTCTGCGGTACTCGCTGATCAGGCCGCCGATGACCTGCCTGCGCTCGATCCGGGCGGTCATATCGATCGTGTGGCCTGGTTCGTCCTGCGGGGGTCTTTGGTCTAGCGCCTGGTGCGGACGTGGCGATTATAGTGCTGCGCATACTCGGCCAGCACCGTCCGGAGATGCTGCTCGCCGAGGATCAGCACGTGATCCAGGCACTCGCGGCGGAGCGTTCCCACGAACCTTTCCGCAAATGAATTCGCTCGTGGCGACCGGATCGGAGTCTTGATTACCCGCGTGCCGTTCCCGGCGAAGACCTCGTCGAATACCGCGGTGAACTTGCTGTCGTGGTCGCGGAGCAAGAACTTGAAGCGGCTCGCGCGCTCGCCGAGGTCCATCAGCAGATTACGAGCCTGCTGGGTCGTCCACGGACCTGCCGGGTGCGCAGTGACGCCGAGGATGTGGACGGTCCGGGTCTGGATCTCCAGTACGAACAGCACGTACACGCGCCGGAGCAAGATGGTACCGGCATGCAGGAAGTCGCACGCCAGGATGCCGGACGCCTGAGGGGCCAGGAACTGCCGCCAGGCCGGCGATACCCGTCGCGGTGCGGGTCCGAGCCCGGCGGCGGCCAGGATGCGGCGGATCGTTCCCGCGCCGACCCGGTACCCGAGCCCGGCCAGCTCGCCCTGGATCCGGCGGTGGCCCCAGCGCGGGCTCTGCCGTGCCAGCTGCCGGACGAGTTCACGGACCTCATCCGGGATGGGCGGGCGTCCCGGTGCGTTCGGGCAAGTCCATTTGCCCTTGACCAGGCGCCGGCGCCAGGCCAGCAGCGTGCCCGGAGTCACGATCCGGTGCAGCCGCGCGTGCCCGGGCAGCAGCCGCACCAGGGCCGCGATGACGGCACGGTCCGCCCAGTCCGGTTCTGGCCGGGCAAAGCGTAGAGCAGCAGGCCAGGTCCGTGCGCGGGTTTTGGCACGGCACAGGCCGGCAGTGGGCTTATCTCTATCGGACGGTTGATCAGCACGGCCAAGTCGTCGACGCGCTGCTATCGGGGCGGCACGACCTGACAGCCGCCCGCCGGTTCTTCGCCCGCGGCCCTACGCGCCGGGCCGGTCCCGGCAGAGATCACGACCGACCGGGCACCGGCCTACCCGCGGGTCTGCGACGAGCTTGTTCCTTCGGCACTGCACGTCACCGCGCAGCATGCGAGCAACGCCGTCGAATCCGATCACGGTCAGCTGAAAGCGTGGCTGCGGCCGATGCGCGGGCTGAAACGCCACCGGTCGGTCCGGACCCCGGCTGCCGGACACGCCTTCGTCCAGAACCTGCGCCGTGGTCACTACGAGCTCGCCGTCGATGTCCCCGCCCGCCAACGGCTCCGCGCAGCCTTCGACCAGCTAGCGGCCGCTATCTGGTCGGCCGGTCATTCTGGTGAGCGCGCTCCGTCAGTGCGTCGATCGAGCAATGCAACACTGCCTGTGGGAATCCCCGGCGGGGGCCTGCGCTTTCGGCCGGACAGCATTCGCACACCCGCTGCGATGACGGTGGGCGCCTCACGGAAGAACTTCGGTCCGCCAGCTGACAGGGGTGACCGTGACCACGAGCTCGCTGTCACCGTGGCCGTCCGGAAAGTCGTTGGTGGCGAGCTTGCGCATGAAGTCGTCGGTGTACCGCTGTCCGCCTACCGGACCCAGATAGCGCGACGACATGGCGAGCATCGCTGCTTCGGTCTGTTCTTTGAGCGGACTCAGAGAGGTGGGGCCTTCCACGAGCACCGAGCGATACATGCCATCGGCGGCTTCGACGACGAGCATGCTCGCTCGCCCTTCGGCGCGCAGGCGTTTGGCCTTCGCCGACGTTGCGCCAATGTTGATGTGGATGCCGGTCTCCGGGTCATAGGAGTACCAGATCGGTGCCAGCAGCGGCCCCTTGTCGACGCGGCCGATTCCGAGGTAGCCGAGGTGCGGTCGCATCATGAACTCGACGCGCTCCGTCTCAGTCATCTTTGACGGCATAGATGTCTCCTTCGTACGGATAGCGTCTGTCAGGTCGTGGTCATACGGCTCCCGAAGAAGCCGAACGACGGATCGGCGGCGCCACGGCCGCCGCGTTGCCATGACGTCGCCGGCGCCGACGGCTCACTCACGTCCGCCACCCGCTCCCAGTCGAGCACGACAGCCCGTCGGGAGATCGCCCATCGGTCGTCGCGGCGCTCGAAGACGTCCAGGTAGCGGATCCCCTGGTCGATGACCCAGATTCGCCCGGAGCGCCCGCGGCGCTCGTAGTGGCCGAGGCAGTACGTCTCGGCTCGAGCGGTGTCTGCGTCGACCTCGATGTGCGGTGGCCCAAGCTGGTGGCTGGTCGCAAGCAGAGAGGCGGCAAGGCCGGCCAGGAACGCCACGAGCCCGTCGACATCTCCCGAGTAGAGCCCGTGCTCGTCGACCGCGTCCGGGTGGTAGCACCGGCGGACGAGGTTCCAGTCGTTGCGGTCGGCGCCGTGGACGTACGCCGTGAGGACATTGGTGATCTCCGCCCGGGCCACAAGCACCGCAAGATCCATGGTCACAGCGTTCGGCCGATCTCGTAGCCGTCACGGATCGCCGCGGTCAGGAACCGTTGCGTACGCGCCTCGCCGATCACGTGGACGTCGGCCGCTATCTTACCGAGAGCGTCGGCGAGGAGCAGGTTAGGCTGATGGAACGAAACGTGGACGACGACATCGGACTCCATCTCGACATCGCTCCCGCCGTCCAGCGACGAGATGCAGACGCCCCCGTCCCCGATGGCGCTGATAAACGTCCGGGGAAGGAGCCGGACGCCGGCCCGGGCGAGATGCTCCTTGCCCGACCAAGTGGCCCACGCCGGCTGGATTTGGCTCGCCATCTCGGCGAAGCGGGACACGACCGTGAGATCGCAGCCGCCGGCGGCGATGTGCTGCGCCACGCCCATCGCCTCCATGTGTCCCACGTCGTCGACCAGGACCACCTGTCGCCACGACGCCGGCACCGGTCCGCGGAGCAGCTCCCACGAGCTCACGACAGGCGTCGACGTGGTTGCCGTCAGAGCGAGCGACGGCCGCCCGAGCTGGAGCAGCGGCCTCGGGGCCAGCCCGGTCGCGACCACCGCGGCGTCGACAGGCCCGATGGCCGGGAGGCAATCAAGAACTATCTCCTGGCGGAAGCGCACGTCGACACCGAGGCGCTCGATCTCCTCGGCCAGCCAGTCCACGATGAGTCCGATGTCACCCCGGCCGGGAGTCCGCCGAGCCAGCGTGAGCTGTCCGCCGAGCACGTCGGCGCGTTCGTAGAGCACGACGTCGTGACCTCGGGAGGCGGCGACGCGCGCTGCTTCCAGGCCGGCCGGCCCGGCCCCGACGACCAGCACCCGGCGGCTGACCGGCGCTAGCCCGGGGTCGTCGTCGTCCAGCGTGGCTTCGCGGCCGACCGTGGCGTTGACCGTGCAGCCCAGGTCCCGAACGTACAGACCTCCAAAGCATCCGTGGAGGCACCCGATGCAGGGGCGGGGGTGCGAACCTGCGACCGCGCGACGGACGAGGTTGGGGTCCGCGATGGTCGCCCGCACCATCGAGACCATCGCCGCGTCGCCGCGGGCGACGATGTCTTCGGCTTCCCTCAGCGTCAGGATCCGGCCGGTCACGATGCAGGGCGTGGGCACGGCGCGAGCGACGGCGACTGAGTCGGGCAGCTCGTAGCCGCGCGGCTCGTTCATCGGGCCGACCATCTTGTTCATCGACTGGTAGACGCCGGCCGAGAGGTCGATGAAGTCGACGAGCCCCGAGTCGGAGATGGCCGCCGCGATCGCGATGCACTCGTCGCTTCCGAGGCCGCCATCGAGGCGCTCGTTCCCCGACAGGCGGATCCCGACCGGGAAGCCGGGGGTCACCTGGTTGCGTACGGCGCGCAGGACCTCGAGCGCCATCCGCAGTCGGTACTCGAGCGGGCCGCCGTACTCGTCCTGCCGCTTGTTGGTCAACGGGGAGAGGAACTGGGCGATGAGATATCCGTGTGCGGCGTGCACCTCCACGCCGTCCAGGCCCGCGGCCTCGGCGCGCCGGGCTGCCGCTGCGAAGGACCAGACGACATGGTCAATCATCGCGGGTGTCATGGCCTGCGCGGGTACGCCAAGCGTCCATCCCGGGATCGTCGACGCCGACCACGGCGCCGACCCGTCCAGGGGATCGAACTGGTTGCCGCCGTGGAACAGCTGCGCGAAGACCCGCATGCCGTGCCGGTGGACGGCGTCGGCGACCCTCCACCAGCCGTCGATCACCCGGTCGGTCGAGGCGTCGAGCGGGGCAGGACTGACCGCGCGATCGATCGTGCCGCTCTCCATGATCGACAGGCCGACGCCGCCGCGGGCGCGGGCTTCGTGGTAGGCGACGAACTGCTCCGTCACCTGGCCACTGCGGGTGTACTGCGTGAGGTGGGAGGCCCGGACGACACGGTTCGGGACCTCGACGCGGCCGAGCTGGATCGCGGAGAGGATGGCGTCGTACGCGCCCGTGGCCGGTACGGTCGCCACCTAGTTGATCTGCCGTTCCCGGCCGGCCCAGTGGGGCTCGCGCAGCTCCCGGCGCAGGACCTTTCCGGTGGCGTTGCGGGGGAGTACGTCAACGAACGTGATCGATGTCGGGCACTTGTAGCGGGCGAGCCGGCCACGCGCGAAACCGATCAAGTCATCGGCGCTCAGCACAGAGCCCGCGGCGCGCACGACGACGGCACTCGGCGTCTCGCCCCAGCGCTCGTCGGGGACGCCGATGACCGCGACCTCGACGACGTCGGGGTGCCCTTGCAGAGCGTTCTCGACCTCGGCCGGGTAGATGTTCTCGCCGCCCGAGATGATCGTGTCCTTCAACCGGTCGCGCAGGAACAGGTAGCCGTCAGCGTCGAGCTCTCCGACGTCACCGGTACGAAACCAGCTGCCGGCGATCAGCACGTCCGCGGTTGCCTGCGGCTCCTGCCAGTATCCCTGCATGAGCCGTCCCGAGCGGGCCTGGACCTCGCCGAGCTGGCCTGGGCCGAGCACGTCCCCGGTCCGGATGTCGGCGATGCGCAGCTCGACTCCGGGGCGGGCCCGGCCGCATGAGCGCAGCCGGCTGAGGGCAACCGCGTCCGATCTGCTGTCGAAGGCGTGATCCTCGGCGCTCAGGATGCACAGGACGCCGGCTGTCTCCGTCAGCCCATACGCCTGAACGAGCCGGCATCCCAGCACCTCTCGCGCGATCGCAAGCACCTCGGCGGCGATGGGGGCCGCGCCATAGGAGATCGTCCGGATCGAGGAGAGATCCGCCGTCGCCGACGCGGCCGACTCGACCAGTCCCTGCAGCATCACAGACACCAGGATCAGGTTCGTGACGCGCTCAGATGCGATCACCTGCGCCATATGGCCCGGGCTCGGGTCGTTGTCGATCACGAGACAGGCCCGCGCCCAGAGGGCGCCGACGACGGTGCCGGCCCCAGCGATGTGGAACATGGGCAGCACGGCAAGGACGACCGACGAGGAATCGAGCTGCCACACCGCCACCGTGTCGGGAATGCACGCCGCCAGCGACCGGCGGGTGAGCATCGCGCCCTTCGGCTTGCCCGTCGTACCGGACGTGTAGAGGTGGAGCATCACCTCGTGGTCGGCGTGCTGTACCTCTTCGGACGGGTCATCCGACTGCGCCGCTCGCCAGGTGTCCCAGTCGTTCGGACCGCCACCGCCGGCCACCAGGACAGCCGCCCCCGCGACCTCCGGGAGCTCACCGACGGTGCCGGCGAACTCCGCGGTCGTGACTATCAGGGCGGGCCTGATGTCGCTCACCATATACGCGAGCTCCAGCGGATGAAGCCGCCAGTTGACGATGGCCGTCACCGCGCCGGCGCGGGCGGCGCCGAGCATCAGCTCGACGCACGCGAGACAGTTGCGGCCGACGAACGCGACGCGGTCTCCCGGTTGTAGCCCCAGGTGCCGCAGGCCGTTGGCAACCTGGTCGGTGGCCCGGTCGACGTCGTCGAAGGTGACCCGGCGTGCGCCGTCGACGACGGCGATGCGGTCTCCGGCCGCCGGCGATCCGGTGGTGCGCGCCAGCCGTTCAACGGCGAAGTCGGTGGCAGCGCTCATCTCGTCACAGCTCAAGCCTCGTTGACGTTCATGTACGCGTCCAAGGTCGCGTGAAAGTGCCTGATGCGGCTCTCCTGGTAGCGGGCCAGGGTGACGCCGGGTTTGCGGGACGCCCGCAGACCCCGTTGGATGCGCATGAGGTTGTCGGTGTCCTGGTCGGCGACCATCGCAGCCGAGCCGAGCTCCGGGGCGTCGGCCCACTTCTGGTCGGCGCGCAGCAAGGTCATCGTCGCAGGCGGTGGATGGCTGCCGTCAGGGGACTTGGAGAACAGGAACATGATCTCCATGATCGAGCTCTCCGGGTCGTCGCCGTTCGGCCGGAACCGGTACGTGATCGGCAGCGCCTGGCCGCCCCACGGGACCATGTTGGGGAACAGCAGGTACTCGATGAGATCCAGGGATTCGGTATCGGACAGCTCCGACATGTCGAGCTGGGTGGACCTCGAGATCTTCTCGCGGGCGCGCTCCGCGAGCTTGGCGCGCGCCGTCTCACCTGCACCGACCTCGATCGGCTCGCCGCCGAAGAACGGGACGTCGCGTCGCATCTCCTCGATGGTCCGTTCCGGCGGGATGTTCTTCCTCGACGGGCTCGGAACTCCCTGGACGCTGATCATCCGGCTCACGTGGCGGACACCAGGCCAGACGTCGTACTGCGTGTTCGAATCGCCGTAGTAGCCGAGGACCTGCGGGTGAGCAATGGGAACGTGGTAGGCCTCAATAAAGGCCTCCAGCGCCAGCTTCCAGTTGCACGGCATGACCTTAGCTACGTGGGCTGCCTTATACCGGTTCTCCAGGTCAAACGAGGCGAAGTGCTCGGGGAGGTTCTCCAGGTAGCTGGTCAGGGGCTCGCAGCCGGGGTCGAAGTTGACGAACACGTAGCCGCCCCACATGCCGACGCGGGCTTCGGGCAGCGACATCGCGGCCGGATCGACGTGGGGGAGATCCCACTGCTGAGGTATGCGCAGCAGCGTCCCGTCCAGCTTCCAGGTCCAGCCGTGGAACGGGCAGCGAAGCCGCTGAACGCAGCCTCCTTCGGTTCGCAGCATCGTGCCGCGGTGCAAGCAGGAGTTGACGAAGGCGCGGATTTCGTCCGGCCCGGTCCGCATAACTACGAGTGAGTCGTGCACGATGTCGTAGACGACGTGGTCGCCAACGTTCGGGATCTCTTCCACCCGGCACGCCAGCTGCCAGCACCTGCGCCAGATGTTCTCGACCTCGCGTTGGTGCCACTCGCGCGAGAAGTAGCGCTCGACCGGCAGGTCCGCGTCGGACTCGTCCGCCGTCGGCGACTCGCTCAGCATGACCTTCGGAGCGGGATTGGTGTCCGCAGCCAGCACCTCTTGGACCGAGGGGCCAGGACGTCCTGCCGTGATGTCCATGCATCTCCTCACGCGACCGGATCTGCCTACTACGCACCACACTCGCGAAAAGATGACATGGTGTCAACCTTAAGGCGGGCCAGCCTTCTGCGTGCTCACACCGAGGCTCCTTGCCCACAGGACCGCGAGGGTGTGCACGGCCTCCTCGCCGTCGATGTCCTGCCGGAACAGGTACAGGCCCCGCGCCAGGTCCTCGACCATCCCCCCGAGTGCCATGGCGGTGAGCCGAGGAACGAGACCGTCCGGGTCCGCTCGTCGCCGGCTCCGCTGCGTCAGAGCGGCTTCGAGCGGATCGGCAAAGCGAGCGCGGATCGCCAGGCGGATCTCCAGGAACGCGGGGTTCACCGTCGTCGCCTGATCGAGTACCAGCAGGAGAGGCGCCCGGTCGCGGTAGACGTGCATGAACTGGCGTATCGAGGCCGCGAGGTTTCCGAACGTCGTCGCACCGAGATCGACCGGCAGGGTCGCGGCGGCGTACAGGTCGTCCGTCAGGTCGTTCACGAGCTCGCTCAGGGCGGCGTCCTTCGACGTAAAGTACGAATAGAACGAAGCGCGAGAACCGCCGGCGACCCGCACGATGCCGGACACGCTGGTGTCCGCGTACCCCTGCTCCTCGAACGCCTGCCGAGCCGCGGCCAGAAGATCGGCACGTCTGCGCCGGCTCTTCGCGGTCGCCAGTGGATCAGCAGGGGTCCTGGCCACCGGGGAACACTACCTCGATCTGTCCCCGCGTCCGTCATCGCCGTTCAGCCGGCGACGTTCACGCGTCCGACCAGTTCGGTACTGCGCTCCCAGAGGTCGCGGCCGAGATGTTCGTCCCGGCACGCCGGAAGCGTTCAATGCATCAACTCCCGCCATCTGAGACGGGCGTGCGCATCCACTCCCACCAGCACCGGAACGCGGTGTCGCTAAGCGCGGTGCCGAGCAGGGCGTAAGGGCACTAGCCTCCTGTCTCGCGACCGGCGAAAGGGTGATAGAGCGGGATCGCCGCGATAGAGCCGACCGCGAACGGGACCATTATTATGGTCTGGCTCGCCGTCGCGATCACCGTACCGTCCTTGCACAGCACATCGCAGTCCGCCTGCTGGCCGGTTAAGAAAATGAAGATTGTCAGCGCCGCCTGGGCGAGCACATAGACATCCGCAGCGCCGCGGGCAGCACGGCATCAACGATGGCCGGAGCCAGCGAAGGACCGGTTCGGTCCCGGCCGGGGGCCGGAAGTCCGGCCCGCCGGGCTGGGACGCTGAGCTCATGGGTGATTCTCTACTGGCCCACTCCGATCTGCTTCATGATGTCCATCTGGTCGAACAGGACGTACTCGTCGACCATCTGGTCGTTCTGCCAGCGGGCGATGGTAGTGAAGAACGTAGTAAACGACTTGCCGGTGGGCGGGATGACGGTCTTGTCGGGCATGGTCAGCGGCTGGGTGAAGGTGCCGCTGAGCTTGCCGAGCGCCACGGTCCACTCGCCCTGGCCGAACTGGACGTCATACGGGTTGTTGTGCACGCGCACGTCAGGGAACGCGTTGATGAACACCTCCATGTCTGCGAGGTGCGGAGCGTGCCCGTGGGTCTCCGGGGCGCCGATGTAATGCACGGCGACGTCGGGGTCGTGCAGCTGGTAGAGGAACACGGGCCAGTCGCGGGCGTTGTAACCGTCGTCGGCCCTCTTCATCAGCCGCAGGTTGTGGGCGACCGGGCCGGCCGGCTCGCCGGTCCCGGTGCCCTGGTCGAACCCGTCGGTGTCGGTCACCGACGGGGTCCCGCCGGCGGGGATGCTGGGGTCTTTGGTGGTGCTCATCGTGATGTTCTCCTGGGTGTCGTCTGCTGGTCCTACGGGGACAGCCCCTTGCCGGGGTGCCTTGGTGCCAGGCTCCCGCCGCAGCGGGTGAGGTGCCATCACACGAATCACGTGATTAGCCTCCATGCGCCAGGTAACTGGAGCTTCCGGGTCAGCGACCGCGGACGCTGACCGCTTCCGCCCGGAGGCCAGGGCCGCTGCATCCGGCTGTGCGAGGCCGCCTGCCCGGGTGCGCGGGCATGCTGCGCATCCGTTGATTTGCCCGGCGGAAACCGTTAGCGTAAACGGGTTAGCCAGTTGCGGGGATCCCGGGCAGACGGATCGAAGGCCAGATGGTCATGGCAATTCCGGCCAGGCGGGGTATGATTTCGGTCTGCCGCCTGCGGGGCGGCGCCATCGTATGCCCGGTGACCGGTGCGGCTCGCCGGTGGCCGATCCCGGTCCGTCGCCTCCGGACCGCGGGTTGCTGAGTGTGGCATGACGCCCTCGTCCCCAATGCCGGCCTCCAGGGCGGGAGCGTACGGGCTTGTCCCGCGTCCCGCTCTGCTGGAGCGGCTGGAGGCCGGTGCGGCCGGTCCCGTGACGGTCGTCGCTGCCCCGGCGGGCAGCGGCAAGACTATTCTCGTGCGGTCCTGGCTGGACAGTCGCGGGCCGGCGCAGCGGGCGGCCTGGGTCTCTGTGGAGCGGGGTGAGCGCGACGCGCAGCGTTTCTGGGGCACGCTTGTCAGCGAGTTGCGTGCGGCCGCGCCGGCGGATGGGACCATCCAGGCGCTGGTGCCGACTCCGGCGTTCGACGGCGAAGCGGTGGTCAGGCGGCTGGTGTCAGAGCTCACGGCGCTGGAGCGCCGTCTCGTCCTTGTGATCGACGATGTGCATGAGATCGCCAGCACTGAAATCACGGGCGGGCTCGCGTACCTCCTGGACCATCTTCCGGGCGCGGTCCATGCCGTCCTGATCACCCGCCGTGATCTGCAGCTTGGCCTGCACCGGCGGAGGCTGGACGGGGGCCTGACCGAGATCCGCCGCGGGCAGCTGCTGTTCACTGTCCAGGAGACGCGGCAGATGCTGTCTGCCTCCGGGGTGGTCTTGTCGGACGAGGGCCTCGGGCGGTTGCAGGACCGCACGGAAGGCTGGGCGGCGGGGCTCCGCCTGGCGGTGGTCGCGCTGGCAGGGCACCCTGATCCGGAACGTTTCGTGGCCGAGTTTTCCGGCAGCGAGCGCACCGTGGCTGAGTATCTGCTGGCTGAGGTGCTGGACAGCCAGCCCCCCGAGGTGCGGCGCCTGCTGGTGCGCGCCTCGTTGCTCCAGCGGGTCAACGGTCCCCTCGGTGACCTGCTCACCGGCAGCCGCGGCGCGGAGCGTCACCTGCAGGCGCTCGCCGACGCCGGCGGGTTCGTCGTCCCGGTCGATCCGGCCAGGACGTGGTTCCGCTTCCACCACCTGTTCGCCGACCTGCTCGCCATGGAACTGCGTCACACTGAGCCCGGCGAGATTCCCCGCCTGCATCTGGCCGCGGCGCGGTGGCATGCCGAGCACGGCCACGTCATCGAGGCTATCGGGCACGCCCAGGCGGCCGGTGACCGCGAGCAGGCCGCGGGGCTGCTCATCGAGCATTACTTCAGCCTGACGCTCGACGGCCGCCAGGCCACGGCACATTCGCTGCTCGGGGCCTGGGATCATGACTCAGCCGCTATCTCCCCGGAGATTGCTACCGTCATGGCCAGTGATCAGCTCGCTGAGGGGTCGCTGGATCAGGCGGCCGCGTATCTCGCGCTGGCCGAGCGGCACGCCGGGATGGTGCCCGGGGACCGGAGGCACCGGTTCGACATGGCGCTGCTCGTCACCCGGCTGTCGCTCGCCCGGCGCCTCGGCGACTTCCGGTCGGTCACCGGCGCGGTGCAGCGCATCGGCATCCTCATGGAGCCGCGCAGCGATTACGACATCTCGATGCACAACGACGTCCGGGCGCTGATGCTGATGAACCTGGGCATCGTCGAGGTGTGGTCCGGGCGCGCGGCCGAGGGAGCACGGCACCTGGAGGACGCAGGCGCGCTCGCCGAGCGGATCGGGCGCCCCTACCTCCAGGTGGGCTGCCAGGCGCACTGGGCCAGCGCAACTTCCTGGACCTCGTTCACGCGCGGACGCGAAGCATGCCAGGAGGCGGTCGCGCTGGCCGAGCTTCACGGCTGGGGCGCCGACCCGGTGATCGGGCCGGCCCTCGTGGCGTGGGGTACGTCGCTGATGCAGGCCGGGCGGCTCGGCGAGGCCGGCCAGTTCCTGGCCCGCGCCGACCGGACGGTCCGCTTCGATCTGGAACCGGCCACGGGGTTCTTGCTGCATCTGGCGCATGGCGGTGTGCACCTGGCCCGGGGCCGGAGCGCGGAAGCGATCGCGAGCTTCCGCGCTGCCGGACGGCTGGAGCTCATCCTCGCCGCCGGGTCGCCGCTGCGCCTGCAGCTGCGCTCCTCGATGCTGCATGCCATGCTCGACCTGGGTCAGGTCACCGCCGCGCAGGACGCGCTCGCTGAACTCAGCCAGCCCGAACGCGACACGGGGGCGCTCCGCGAGGTGCGGGCCAGGCTCGCGCTCGCCGAAGGCGACCCCGCAACCGCCGCCGACGTGCTGGCGCCGACCCTCAGCGGGAGCGCCCAAGTTCACAGCATGGTCGTCCTGGTCCGCTCGCTCGTGGTCGAGGCCCTGGCCCGAGAGGCGCTCGGCGAAACGCAGGCCGCGCAGGCCGCTGTGGAGCGGGCGCTCGACCTGGCCGAGCAGGACACGCTGATTCTCCCGTTCCTGCACACCCCGAGCCGCGAGCTGCTGGAGCGCCACCCGCGCCACCGCACGGCCCATGGCGCGTTCATCGCCGAGATCCTCGATGCGCTCTCCGGACACTCGCCCGCCCCGGAGCACGGGCCGGCTGCTCCCCTTCTTGAGGAACTGAGCGGCGCCGAGCTGCGTGTCCTGCGCTACCTGCCGACCAACCTTCCCGCGGCCAGCATCGCCGGGGAGATGCACGTCTCGGTCAACACCGTCAAGACGCACATGCGCCGCATCTACGCCAAGCTCGGCGCCCACAACAGGATCCAGGCCGTCCAGCGGGCCCGCACGCTCGGGCTTACCGGCCATTCGGCCCGCCACGATTGAGGCGCCTGTCACCCGATTCGTGCGACGCGCAATCATCCGGGGGGGCGCAACACTCGGTGACATGAACCAGGCAACTGCCGCGCAGTTTTACGAGATCCGGGTGCAAGGGGTACTGGGACCGACGCTGCTGACCGCGTTCCCCGCGCTGAGCGCGGGAGCATACGACGGGGTCACCGTGCTGTCGGGTTACCTCCCCGACCAGGCCGCGCTGCACGGCGTGCTGGCCCAGATCGAATCGCTCGGCCTCGAGCTCCTCGCCGTACGCCGGGCCGGCTGAGCGCCGCCGGCGTAGTCATGGCCGCGCCGTGACAGGGCGGCTCTCATAGCAAATGGAGGATCACGTGAGTGACCTGATGATCGACGCAGACCGCCTCAGCATCAGCTTCGGTTCCGTCACCGCTCTGCAGAGCGTCAGCATCGCGGCTGCCCGCGGCAGCGTGCTCGGGCTGCTGGGCCATAACGGCGCCGGGAAGACCACCCTGGTGAACATCCTGGCCACCCTGGTTGTCCCGGACAGCGGCACAGCGCGGGTGGGCGGCTTCGATGTTGTCCGGCAGCCGCGGGAGGTCCGCCGCAGGATCGGCCTGACCGGCCAGTACGCCGCGGTCGACGAGCAGCTTTCCGGCCGAGACAACCTCCGCCTCATCGCCGGCCTGCTGGGCGCCGGACGGAAGGAAGCACGAGCCCGGGCTGATGAGCTGCTGGAGGCCTTCGACCTGTCCGGCGCCGCCGTCCGCCGGGCCCGCACCTACTCCGGCGGCATGCGCCGCCGCCTGGACCTGGCGGCCAGCCTGGTCGGCAGCCCCGAGGTCCTGTTCCTCGACGAGCCGACCACCGGGCTGGACCCGCAGGCCCGGCTCGCCGTCTGGGACAACATCACCGAGCTCACCCGGGAAGGCACCACCGTGCTGCTCACCACGCAATACCTCGACGAAGCCGACCGGCTCGCAGACACCATCACCGTCCTGTCGGCCGGCCAGGTGGTCGCCTCCGGGACCACGGCGGAACTCAAGGCCAAAGTGGGACGGCGCACCGTGACCACGACCTTCACCACGGCCAGCGACCCGGCCGCCGCGGTCGCCACGGCCGCGGCGGCCCTCGCCGCTGCCGGACTGGACCCGGTGCCCGATCCCGGAAGCGGGTCGGTCATCACCCCCGCGGGCGGCGCGCATGACGTGACCACGATCATCCTGGCCATCGACCGGGCCGGACTCGAAGCCACCGAACTGCGCATCACCGAGCCCACCCTCGACGATGTCTACCTGGCTGTCGCCGACGCCGGGCGCCCCGCTCACCTAGCCGCAGCAGCCCGCCCGGCAGCATGACGCCGCCTGACTTACGGAGAATACGATGACCATCACCGATCCTCAGCCCACCGCCGCCGTCACTGTCATCGAGCCTGCCGTGCCGCGGAACTGGCAGGGCAGCAGCCTGGCGGCGCAGATCAGGCTCCTGACCGCCCGCTCGCTGCGGGCGCTGGCGACCGACCCGCGCAGTATCCTGCTCGCCCTGCTGCAGCCGGTGATCCTGCTGGTGCTGTTCAGCCAGGTGTTCAAGAGCCTGGCCGGCACCGCCAGTTTCCCCGCTGGCGTCAGTTACATCGACTACCTGGTGCCAGCCATCCTGGTCAATACGGCCATGCAATCAGCGCTGCTGTCCGGCGTCGGGCTGACCACTGACCTGACTAACGGCGTCGTGTCCAGGTTCCGCGCCATGCCCATCTCGATGGGCTCGGTCCTGACCGCGCGGAGCCTCACTGACCTGACCCGCGCGCTGGTGCAGCTCACCCTCATGATCATCCTGGCCGTGGTGCTGTTCGGCTTCTCCCCGGCAGGCGGGGTCCTGGGCGTGCTCGGGGCCCTGGCGCTCGCCCTGGCCGTCAGCTGGGGCCTGGGCTGGGTCTTCCTCGCCGTGGCGACCTGGCTCCGCAACGCCGAGCTGATGCAGAACATCGGCTTCCTGGTCATGTTCCCGCTCATGTTCGCCTCCAGCGCCTTCGTCCCCGTCGCCGCGCTGCCCGGCTGGCTGCAGGCCGTCGCGCACGCCAACCCGATGACCTACGCGATCGGCGCCGCCCGCGACCTGGCCCTCGGCCACGCCGCCGGCAGCTCCCCGGCCGTCGCCGTCGGCCTCGTCCTGGCCCTCGCCGCCGCCGGTTTCGCCGCGGCCCGCGCGGGCATCCGCCGGCCCTGACCCCACCTCCAAGGGCTGACCGGCCGGGCAGCAGAAAGCTACCAAGCCAACCACGAGAAAGGACGCCAGCATGATCGAGATCCGGGAGCTGACCAAACGCTACGGGACAAAGACCGCGGTCGACCGTTTGTCAGTCACCGTGCAGCCCGGGATCGTCACCGGGTTCCTGGGACCCAACGGCGCGGGCAAGTCCACCACCATGCGGGTCATCATCGGGCTGGACGCCCCGAGCTCCGGTGACGTGCGGGTGGGCGGGCGCCGCTACCGCGGCTACCCAGCTCCCCTGCACGAGGTGGGGGCCCTGCTGGAGGCCCGCGCGGTGCACCCCGGGCGGACCGCCTACAAGCACCTGCTGGCGCTGGCCCGCACCCACGGGATCACCCGCCGGCGGGTGGAGGATGTCATCGGCCTGGCCGGGCTGAGCGAGGTGGCAGGCAAACGCGTCGGCGATTTCTCACTCGGCATGGGCCAGCGCCTCGGCATCGCCGCGGCGCTGCTGGGCGATCCGGAAGTCGTCATGCTAGACGAGCCGGTCAACGGGCTAGACCCGGAGGGAGTGAGATGGGTCCGCTCCCTGCTCACCGGGCTGGCCGCCGAAGGCCGCACCGTGTTCATCTCCAGTCACCTGATGGGTGAGATGGCGCTGACCGCCCAGCACCTCGTGGTCATCGGCCGCGGCCGCCTGATCGCGGATACCAGCGTGGCGGACTTCACCGCCCGCGCGTCCGGGGAGCTGGTCCGGGTCCGCACGGCCGACGGGAGCCGCCTCCGCGAGCTGCTGGCCCGCCCCGGGGTGACCATCCGCCCGGCCGGTGACAGCGTGCTCGAAGTGACCGGCCTGACCAGTGACCAGATCGGCATGACGGCCGGATCCGCCGGAGTGACGCTGTATGAGCTGGCACCGCAGCACGCGTCGCTGGAGGACGCGTTCATGGAAGTGACTCACGACCATGTCGAGTACCACGCTGGCGACCTGGCCGGCATGGGCAGCCAGTCATGAGCGCCGCGACAGCATCCCGGCCTGCCGCCACGCCGCTGAAGCTGACGTGGCCACGTGTGCTCCGGTCAGAATGGACCAAGCTGTGGTCACTGCGGTCCTCCGTGTACACGCTGCTCACGTCAGCGGTGGTGATGACCGGTTTCGGGCTGATCTTCGCCGCCGCCGCGCAGACCGCCAGCCCCAGCCGCAGCGGTCCCTCAGGCGCGCTCGATCCGGCCACGGCCAGCCTGGGCGGGGTCTACCTCGCCCAGCTGGTCATCGCGGTCCTGGGAGTCCTGCTCATCAGCGGCGAGTACTCCACCGGCTCCATCCGTTCCACCCTCGCCGCGGTACCCGCGAGGCTGCCGGTGCTGTGGGCGAAGGGCGTGGTACTCACCGCGGTCACCCTCGTGCTGATGGCCGCCGCCGCCGTGGCCGCCTTCCTCAGCGGCCAGGCCATCCTGTCAGGCAAGCACCTGCAAACCTCACTGTCTGATCCCGGCGTGCTCCGCGCCGTGCTCGGCGCCGCCCTCTACCTGACCGTGGTGGCGCTGCTCGGCCTTGGCCTCGGCGCGCTGCTACGCCACACCGCCGCGGCCATCGGGATCGCCGCAGGCCTCCTCCTCGTCCTGCCCATTCTCAGCGGCCTG
>JALYVS010000307.1 GCA_030853115.1 Actinomycetota bacterium | reverse complement strand
GACCCGGACGGTCGCGGCGCCCAGCGCCGCGGCAAACGCGCCCTGGTCGATGTCGATCGGCCGTGGTCCGCCCGTCGGCTGGTCGCCGCAGAGCAGCAGGACGCCACTACGGTGCTTGACCGCCTCGGCCAGCCCGGTCGCAGTGTTGGTCAGGCCAGGACCGTACGTGGTCGTGCACACCGCGACGTCCCCGGTCACCCGGTAGTAGGCATCCGCCATCGCGATGGCCCCGCCCTCATGCCTGGCGGCGACGTACCTGGCGCCCCCCGCCATGAGCCCGGCCACGGCGAGGAAATTCCCGTTTCCGACCACGCCGAAGGCGACCCTGACACCTTCGGCGGCAAGGGCCTGTCCCACCGTGGTCGCGAGCTTCGCCATAGACGGCTTCATTCCAGCTCGACGATGACTTCGCCGGCCGGGAGGTCGATCCTGTCCGTCCGCACCAGCGTCCAGCCGGCCTGCGGCACGGTGGTCATGACCGGCCCGGTCCGCGAAAGGCACCCGGGAGAACCCGGGCCGCAATGTCCGGCAGGAAGCGGGGCTGAACCGGGGAGGCGACGGGGTAGCCCGGCCAGTGCACCGCGAACCTCATCTGCTGCTCCCGTCGGCGTAGTAGCTGGAATCCCCCGCCTTCAGGCGAAGGAGGATGTCAACTCGCTCCGTTTTCCGGCCTCAAGCCTGGGATGGCAGGGCCCTTTCGAGCTGCAGGTCAAGCTCGGCCACGGTGGGGGCGTCGAAGATGTCAGAGATCAGCAGCTCCACACCCAGGCAGTCCTGGATTGAGCTGACGAGCCGCATCGCACTGAGCGACTCTCCGTGCAGGTCGAAGAAGCTGTCGTCCACCCCGACCCTGGGCACCCGCAGGACCTCGGCGAACAGCGAGCACAGGGTCTGCTGCCGCGCGGTCTGCGGGGCCCGGTAGGGCGACGAGCCTGCCATGACAGGCTCGGGCAGTGCCTGGCGATCTACCTTCCCGTTCGGGGTCAGCGGCAGCGAATCGAGCATGACGAACGCCGACGGCACCATGTACTCGGGCAGCAGCTCCGCCGCGTGCGCCCGCAGCCCGCCCAGGTCGACCTGCTCAGTGCCGACCTCGCCGACGACGTAAGCGATCAAGCGCTTCTCGCCGTTCTCGACCTCGCGGGCGACCACGACCGCGTGCGCCAGCCCGTGGTATCTCGCGAGCACGCTCTCGACCTCAGCGAGCTCAACCCGGTAGCCGCGGATCTTGACTTGGTCACCTGAGCGACCGACGAATTCGATCAGGCCGTCCGGCCGCATCCGGACCTGGTCCCCCGTGCGATACACGCGCTGACCGGCGCGGGCGAACGGATCGGCGACGAACCGCTCGGCCGTGACGCCAGGGCGCCCGTAGTAGCCGCGCGCGAGCCGGTCCCCGGCGACGTACAGGTCGCCGACCTCGCCCGCTGGCAGCGCCTTGAGCTGCTCGTCAAGCACGTACAGCCGGGTATTGTCCAAGCCGCGGCCGACCGGCACGGTCGGGCCCATGGAGTAGGGCGCCCGCATCGGCGAGTGGGTGATGAACAGCGACATCTCGGTCGCGCCGTACGTCGCGCGCACCACCGTATCCGGGCACGCCTGGAGCACCTGCTGCACCGCCTTCGCCGAGATCACGTCCCCGCCGGTCAGCACCTCGCGCACGCCAGCGAAGCATTCCGGCGCCTCGTCGGCCACCACCCGGAACAGGCCGGCCGTCACGTGCACGGCGGAAATCTGGTGCTCGGTGATCAGCCGGCGCAAGGTGCCGACGTCCAGGCGGCCTGGCGGCGCGAGGACCAGGTGGCCGCCGCGCAGCAACGGCACCCACAACTCGTAAGTGGACACGGAGAACGCGTACGGCGCCAGCATCAAGACCCGCTCCTGGCCTCCGCCGTTCCAGCAGGAGTCGAGCGCCAGCCCGAGCACGCCGCGATGAGTGACGGCGACCCCCATCGGGTCACCGGTCGAGCCCGAGGTGTAAATCATGTGCACCAGGTGATCAAGCCCGGTCCGCACGTCCGGGTCGGTGCCGGGCAGCGAGCGCTGCTTCACGTCCGAGTCGACGAAGACGACCGTGGGGACCTCAGGCAGGCCGCGCTCGCGCATGGTCGCGTCCGCCAGCAGTACAGGCCTGCTCAGGCGGTCGGCGATCCACTGCAGCCGCTGCAGCGGATAGGCGCTGTGCAGAGGGAGGTACATGGCACCGGCCTTCACGATGCCCAGGATCGAGGCAACCATCTCCACGGATCGCTCCTGCAGCACCATGACCGGGTCTTCTGGCCGGACGCCCAGGCCGAGCAGGCGGCGGGCAATGCGATCGGCCCGCTCATCGAGCTCGGCGTAGGTCAGTGCCTCGGCGGATGACGACACCGCGATCGCGTCCGGCGTCCGCGCCACGACCTGGGCAAAGCGCTCCTGAACGGAATTGGAATCCATCATGTTGCGCCGATCCGCCTATTCGTGACAGCCGCCGCGCAGCTCAAGCTCCGCGGATCCGATCCAACCCGCACCACGTACGTCTACAGCGAAGATGACAGCGATTCGCCATCAGCAGCATCTCCCGGATTGCGCCCGGCATTTGCGCGGCGCAATGCGGGAGATGCACCGCCTGGGGCCAGATGTCACCGTCGGGAATACAGGACAGCGATAGCCGGCAGGAAAGGCCGTGCGCGCAGCACACGCTCATCATGAATGGCCGCAGCGAGTTCCTGCGCACCTGCATGGCGCCCGCTCATGGTCAGGACACCGAGTGCTCAGCGAAGAAAGAGAAGGCAACCGCGATGCTAGACCAGTCTAAGGAACGGGCGGTGGTGCTGGGCGGCGGCATAGCCGGCCTGCTCGCCGCCCGGGTTCTCTCGGACGTGTACACCGATGTCGTCGTCGTAGACCGCGATGAGCTGACCGGAGTGGCAGGCCCCCGCAAAGGCGTACCGCACGGTCGCCACGCGCATTGCCTGGTCGCCAAGGGCCAGCAGATCTTTGAGGAGCTCCTCCCCGGGCTCACCAAGGATATGGCCGAGGGCGGGGTGACGCTCGGCGACTTCAACGGCCAGATCCAGTGGCACTTTAACGGCCAGAAGCTGGCGGCGTCCGACTCGGACCTGATCTGCGTATCGTCCGGGCGCCCGATTCTCGAGGAGCACGTCCGGCAGCACGTCCAGGCCATTGCCAACGTGCGCTTCCTCGAGCGGCACGACATTGTGGGCCTGGAGACGACGCCAGATAAGCAGCGGGTCACCGGGGCGCGGATCCAGCGCAGCGAGCCCGGCAGCCAGCCCGAGGTGCTGCTCGCCGATCTGGTGGTCGACATCACCGGCCGCGGCTCGCGGATGCCGGCCTGGCTTGGCGAGCTCGGCTACCAGGAACCCCCGGAAGACAAGATCAAGGTCGACCTGGCTTACACCACGCGGCATTACAAGTTCAAGACCAACCCGTTCACCACGGATATCGCGATCAACCAGGCCGCGACGCCCGCGTTTCCCCGCGGCGTGTTCTGCTACCTGCTGCCTGACGGCGAGACGACCGAGCTGTCCCTCACCGGGGTGCTCGGGGACCATGCGCCCACCGACCCCGAGGGCTTCACCGAGTACATCAAGTCGCTGCCGCTCCCCAACCACTACGAGTACGTCCGCGACGCCGAGCCGGTCGACGACCCGGTGCGGTTCAAGTTCCCGGCCAGCGTCTGGCGTCACTACGAGCAGGTGACCCGCTTCCCGGACGGCCTGCTGGTGATGGGCGACGCCGTGTGCAGCTTCAACCCGGTCTACGCCCAGGGCATGACCGTGGCCGGGATGGAGGCGCTGACGCTGCGTAACCACTTGCAGAACCCGGCCGGCCTGAACGCGGCGGCGTTCTTCGGCGAGATAGCGGGGCAGATCGCCGGCCCGTGGCAGTTCTCCGCCATCGCCGACCTCGGCTACCCGGGCGTGGAAGGCGACCGGAGCAACGAGGTCCGCCTGGTCAACCAGTACATCCCGGCGGTCCTGGCCGCTGCGGCGCACGACCCGGTCGTCACCGGCGCCTTTCTCCGGGTAGCCGGGCTGGTCGCGGACCCGATGTCGCTGATGCACCCGGACATCGCCGTGCGGGTGGGGCGGGTGCTGCAGCAGGCCGGGCGCCAGCCGGCCAGCGCGCCGCCCGCCACGGCGTCGCTCACCCCAGCCCGTGATTGACCACGGCCAGAGATCGACGACGGCCGGAGTTTCGCCAGAGAGGTGCACGATGCGTCAGTTCAAGATCGACATCCCGCAGTCGCAGCTCGATGACCTGAAGCAAAGACTCGCGGCCACCCGCTGGCCCGATGAGATGCCCGGCGTCGGCTGGAGCCGCGGGGCTCCGCTGGACTACATCAAGGAGCTGGCCGAGTACTGGCGTACCAGCTTCGACTGGCGCGCCGTCGAGGCGCGGATGAACGAGTTCCCTCAGTTCCTCACCCAGATCGACGGCGTGCAGGTGCATTTCCTGCACGCCCGCTCGCCACATCCGAACGCGACGCCGCTGATCCTCACTCACGGCTGGCCGGGATCTTTCGTTGAGTTCCTCGACGTCATCGACCCGCTGATCAACCCGACTGCGCACGGCGCGGGCCCGGATGACGCGTTCCATGTGGTCGTCCCCTCGATTCCCGGCTACGGCTTTTCCGGCCCGACCCACCAGGTCGGCTGGGACACCGAGCGGGTAGCGGGCGCCTGGAAGGAGCTGATGCGTACTCTCGGGTACGACCGTTACATCGCGCAGGGCGGCGACTGGGGCTCTCCGATCTCGCTGCGGCTCGGCCTCGCCGATCCTGAGCACGTCGCCGGCGTGCACGTCAACATGCTCGTGACGCTCCCGCCGCCCGACCCCGCCGCCATGGCTCAGCTCATGCCCGAGATGACGGAATCGGACATGGAGCGGCTGCAATTCGCCGGTTACTTCTTCCAGGACGGCTTTGGGTGGATGAAGATCCAGGCCAGCCGCCCGCAGACACTCGCCTACGGCCTGACCGACTCACCCGTCGGCCAGCTGGCCTGGATCGTGGAGAAATTCAAGGAATGGACGGACTCGACTGACAGGCCTGAGGACGCGGTGAGCCGCGATCACATGCTGACCAACGCGTCGCTGTACTGGCTGACCGCGACCGCGGGGTCAAGTGCGCAGCTGTACTACGAATCCGAGCACCTCGACGCCGACTTCTTCCGCACCTGGGGCGGGCCGTGGCCGCTGGCGATGCCGGCCGGGGTGGCGTTCTTCCCCAAGGACGCGGCGCGACCGATCCGCCGGTGGGCCGAGAAGATCCTGCCCACCTTGACCCACTGGACCGAATTCGACCAGGGCGGTCACTTCGCCGCGATGGAGCAACCGAAGCTCTTCGTAGGCGACGTGCGAGCATTCGCCCGCTCCCTGCGATAGTGACCGGCGGCCGCGACTGCGGCCGGTGAGGACGTGACAGCCGGCCGGCGCACCTGCGCCGGCCGGCTCACGCGGAGCTCCGGAGGCCAAGAACCGGGCATGCGCCGGGGCGGGTGGCAGGACGGGTCAGCCTGGCGGCCGGCCCCGGGCAAGCTCAGGTCCGCGTCCTTGACCTGCCGCGCTCACGGTGACCGGCTGGATGACCACCAGGCCGGGGGGTTGAGCCCCGGCGCCTGGAAGACTCCCGCCTGAGGTGACCACGAGGCCGCCTGCGACCGGGGCGATCGTGCCGAGCTGCAAGCGCGTGACACCGTACGGCCCAGGCCTGCGTACAGGCCTGGGCCTCTCGGTCTACCTGCCATGCCGAGAACGGTGAGCATCCCGGCACGGGCAGCGTCCTTCGGTACCGCCCGCCCACTCCCCGCGGCCGCACCAGGACCAGGTGCGGCCGCGGCAAGGGACCATCTTGATGGCGATCAGGTCAATCGGCGCCTCAGATGTAGAACGTGTCGGGCTCGAGCCCGCACAGGATCCGCCCGTAGAGTTCGGCGTTGGTGTCCGGATGCATCAGGGCGTGCATGGTGACCGCGTTTATGTCGCGGGCGATCCGCTGTATCGGCTGGTCACTGTAGATGGACGAACCGCCGCTTGCCGTCGCCAGGATGTCCACGGCTTCCTTGCCGAGCCGGCACACCGCGCCGAGGTCGGCGCGTGCCCTGACCCGCTCCTCAATGGTCCACTGGGCGTTCTCCTCCCCCTTGGTGTCGACCAGCGTGGCCAGGCGGTGGGCGTGGAACTCCGCCTCGTCGATCTTCATAACTGCCGCCGTGACCTGCAGATGGGTCAGCGGCGCTTGGGCCTGCTTCTCGTAGCCCGTATAAGTGATCTTGCGGTCGGGCAGCCGCGCGAAGAATGTCTCCTTCGCGGCCTTCGCCAGTCCGAGGACGCCGCCCACCGAGGACGCGGAGGCGACCGGGAGCATGGGGATTCGGTAAATCGGCGTGTCGGCGTTTTGCGGCGAGGCGGACTGCCCCTGCAGGATCGCACCGATCGGCAGCACGCGTTCCTGCGGGACGAACAGGTTCGTCGCGACCGTGCTGATGCTGCCGCTGCCCTTCATACCCGAGGTGTACCAGTCGTCGATGATCTGCAGATCCGATATCGGCACCAGCGCGACGACCGGCATCGGCTCACCCTCGCCGCCCACGAGGATCGCGACGATCTCCTGCCAGTGGCTGTGCAGCGCCCCGCTGACGAATCCCCATTTGCCGTTGACGACGATTCCCCCGTCGGTCGGGATGGCCATCGCGCTTGGGCTGAGCGTCCCGCACACCCTGACGTCCGGGGTCGAGAACACCTCGTCCTGAACCTGGTCGGGGAACATGCACGTCATCCACGTCGGAATCCAGTACACCGACGCCGTCCACGCGGTGGCACCGTCGCCGCGGCCGAGCTCTGTGGCCACGTCGACCAGGGTCCGCGTGTCGGACTCGTATCCGCCGTAGCGCGCAGGTACCCGCATACGAAAGACGCCGGCGTCGGCCAGCGCCTCGATCGTCTCCTCATGAAGACGCCGGTTCTCTTCCGACCAGGCCGCGTGCTTCTGTAGCAGCGGCACGATTCCGGACGCGCGCTGGACTAGCTGCTCTCGCGCCGGAGCATCGGTCTTCAACATCATTTCCTCCCAAAAGCAGCACTGCAACGAGACTTCCTGTCGACGATCGCATCTGCTGGCCTCCTTCCGCATACTGAGGATTGCGGATCAGCGGTGAAAGCTTCCGCCGGGCGGCGCCACTAAAAGCCGAAGGCCCAGGCCAGCGTCTATGCGTGGAACTTCTGATGTGGAGCGTGGTAGGCACGGCCTGGCGACATTCGCGTGAGATGCCGGCGATGAGCCGAGGCAGCGCGTGCATGCCCGCAGCATGTATTACTGAGAATGTCGATGAGGTTTTCTCAACAAGTTTTACTTGATCATCTTGTGCTCGAATAGCACCAGGACAAATGCTGCCCTGGCGATGAGGCCGATTCTGCCCGGGCTGGCGGTGACGTGCTGGAGGGTCTGCCATCGCT
>JALYVS010000040.1:20000-22921 GCA_030853115.1 Actinomycetota bacterium | reverse complement strand
CAGCAGGCCTGCCCGTCTTGCGTGAGTCGTCGTCGTTACTGCGGAACTGGCCACCCGCAGCAGTCCGCCGCGGAGCATCAGAAGATGAAGGCCTGCCGCCCGTCCGGGCCGCTCCTTCGGCGCCGCGGGCAGCGGCGCCACGTCGGCTCTGGTCGCCCGTAGTGCTGCGGCCCTCACCGGCACTGCGGGTGCCCCCGGCTCTGGGACTAGGATTGCGGCTCGGCCAGCCATCTTGACCACCGGAAGCTGGCTTACCTCGTCCGTAACCGGCCGAACCGCTCGTTCCCCCGGTCCGGGCCGTCTTGGGGGCTGATGTTCTTGCCCCTCCCTGGTCCGGCTTCCTAGCGCCTGAACGACCACCGTTGTCCGACGACCGGCCCCTCGGCGCTCCGGGTCTCTCAGCCATGTCTACCAACCTCCGACGTTCACGATACCCAGACAAAAGAAGAGGGCCGCTCAACCGTTACGGGAGCGACCCTCTTCAAAAATGTCCGGCGGCGTCCTACTCTCCCACGCGGTCCCCCGCGCAGTACCATCGGCGCTGAAGGGCTTAACTTCCGGGTTCGGAATGGGACCGGGTGTTTCCCCTACGCTATAACCGCCGAAACTCTATTGAGATGTCACCAGCCCCGAGGGGCCTGCTGTGTTCGCCCGGGAGACACTCCCGGGCCCCCGAAGGGGCGACCGCATCTCGGGAACCGCATAGTGGACGCAAAGCAAGAATATGGAGTAGAAGCCAAGCCGCTCGGCCTATTAGTACCGGTCAGCTGCACACGTTGCCGTGCTTCCACCTCCGGCCTATCAACCCAGTCGTCTACTGGGGGCCTTACCTGGTTAACCCAGAGAGAGACCTCATCTTGAGGCGAGCTTCCCGCTTAGATGCTTTCAGCGGTTATCCCTTCCGAACGTAGCCAACCAGCCGTGCTCTTGGCAGAACAACTGGCACACCAGAGGTTCGTCCGTCCCGGTCCTCTCGTACTAGGGACAGCCCCTCTCAAGTCTCTTACGCGCGCAGCGGATAGGGACCGAACTGTCTCACGACGTTCTAAACCCAGCTCGCGTACCGCTTTAATGGGCGAACAGCCCAACCCTTGGGACCTGCTCCAGCCCCAGGATGCGACGAGCCGACATCGAGGTGCCAAACCATCCCGTCGATATGGACTCTTGGGGAAGATCAGCCTGTTATCCCCGGGGTACCTTTTAGCCGTTAAGCGACGGCGCTTCCACATGCCACCGCCGGATCACTAGTCCCAGCTTTCGCTCCTGCTCGACATGTCTGTCTCACAGTCAAGCACCCTTGTGCACTTACACTCGACACCTGGTTGCCGACCAGGCTGAGGGTACCTTTGGGCGCCTCCGTTACTCTTTAGGAGGCAACCGCCCCAGTTAAACTACCCACCAGACACTGTCCCTGATCCGGATAACGGACCTAGGTTAGACATCCAGAACGACCAGAGTGGTATTTCACCGATGACTCCACAAGAACTAGCGTCCCTGCTTCATAGTCTCCCACCTATCCTACACAAGACGTCCCAAACACCAATGTCAAGCTGCAGTGAAGGTCCCGGGGTCTTTCCGTCCTGCTGCGCGTAACGAGCATCTTTACTCGTAGTGCAATTTCGCCGGGTCTGTGGTTGAGACAGTGGAGAAGTCGTTACGCCATTCGTGCAGGTCGGAACTTACCCGACAAGGAATTTCGCTACCTTAGGATGGTTATAGTTACCACCGCCGTTTACCGGCGCTTAAGTTCTGAGCTTCGCGACCCGAAGGTCACTAACCCGTCCCCTTAACGTTCCGGCACCGGGCAGGCGTCAGTCCGTATACGTCGTCTTGCGACTTTGCACGGACCTGTGTTTTTAGTAAACAGTCGCTTCTCCCTGGTATCTGCGACCGCACCCAGCTCAGAGGGCAAGCCTCATCACCGGACACGGCTCCCCTTCTCCCAAAGTTACGGGGATAATTTGCCTAGTTCCTTAACCACAGTTCACCCGATCGCCTTGGTATTCTCTACCTGACCACCTGAGTCGGTTTAGGGTACGGGCCGCTTAAGTGCTCGCTGCGAGGTTTTTCTTGGCAGCATGGGATTACTCACTTCGCCATAATTGGCTCGGCGTCAGGTCTCAGGCTATGTGGTGTGCGGATTTGCCTACACACCGCCCTACACCCTTACTCCGGGACTACCATCGCCCGGTAGAGCTACCCTCCTGCGTCACCCCTTCAGCTTGCCTACTACTAGTCTGGGCCGCATGTTCAGCTAGATCGTCCCGAAGGACTCACTAGCGTCGCTTGCTTAGCATCGCCAGCCTCGGCATTGGCGCCCTTACGCGGGTACGGGAATATCAACCCGTTGTCCATCGACTACGCCTGTCGGCCTCGCCTTAGGTCCCGACTTACCCTGGGCGGATTAGCCTGCCCCAGGAACCCTTGGTCATTCGGCGGAGGAGTTTCTCACTCCTCTTTCGCTACTCATGCCTGCATTCTCACTCGTGTAGCATCCACAGCTGGATCACTCCGCTGCTTCCCTTGCCACACGACGCTCCCCTACCCACCCGCGCACCTGGACCCAAAAGGAGCCGGTGGCCGCAGCCCTAGTGTCCGCAACCGAAGTCACAAAGACTAAAACTGCCATCCACCTTAACCGTAAAGGGCCGGGATAACGCGCGAGTGTCACAGCTTCGGCGGTGTGCTTGAGCCCCGCTAAATTGTCGGCGCAGAATCACTTGACCAGTGAGCTATTACGCACTCTTTCAAGGGTGGCTGCTTCTAAGCCAACCTCCTGGTTGTCTCTGCAACTCCACATCCTTTCCCACTTAGCACACGCTTAGGGGCCTTAGCTGGTGATCTGGGTTGTTTCCCTCTCGACTACGAACCTTATCGCCCGCAGTCTCACTGCCACGCTCTAACTTACCGGCATTCGGAGT
>JALYVS010000040.1:0-15000 GCA_030853115.1 Actinomycetota bacterium | reverse complement strand
CTCGGCGGCGCTGCTCACACCGACCCGGGGTCCGCAGACTATTGGTCCCGAACGGGCGGCGGTACCTGCGGCAGGATCTGCGATACGCCACCGGAGGCGGAGCGGCGAACCGGAGACGCAGACGTCGGCGCCGTCCAGTGACCTGTCGATGTCGAGCGCCTGGCAGAGCCGGGCTGGCCCGCGGGCCAGGTCACGGGAGGCGAGCGAGGGCCGATCCGCACCGGGCTTGCGCCTGGTGCGCCGCGAACGGGCTAGGTCTTCCCCGGCGATGATCGTGCCGGCCCGGAGCAGGACTGCCGACGCGCTGCCCTCCTCCAGCAAGCAAACCAGGTTCACGCAGAAATGCATGCCATAGGTGAAATACACGTACGCGTGCCCGGGGGGTCCGAACATCGGCGCGTTTCGCTTGGTCTTGCCGCGGTAGGCGTGGGAGGCCGGATCATCGAGTCCCGCGTACGCCTCGACCTCGGTGAGTTCCACCGCGACTAGGCCGGCCGCAGTCTCGTGCTCCAGGACGCAGCCGAGCAGCTCGGGCGCGACCTCGACCGCCGGGCGGGCAAAGAAGCCGCGCGAGATCGTCACGGTCTGGCGCTACCCCACGTCCTGCGCTGCCCAGGCGGCGTGGCCGTCGACCGTCCCGCGCAGCGCGATGATCTGCTCGGCCACCCGCTCAGGCGCCGTTCCGCCGTAGCCCTGGCGTGCCGCCAGGGCGCCTTCGACGGTTAGTACCTGTCTAACGTCGGGCGTCAGGTACTCAGAGACCTTAGCCAGATCGGTGTCGCTCACCTCGTCCAGGTCGCAGTCGTGCACCTGACACCACACCACGAGATGGCCGACGACCTCGTGCGCCTCCCGGAACGGGACGCCCCGGCGCACCAGGTATTCGGCCAGATCGGTAGCCAGCGTGAACCCGACTGAAGAACCACGGCGCAGCCGATCAGGATTGACTCGCAGCGTCGCGATCAGGCCGGCCATAGCAGGCAGCACCAGCAGCAAGGTGTCCACTGCGTCGAAGACCGGCTCCTTATCCTCCTGCAGATCCCGGTTATAAGTCAGCGGCAGGCCCTTCAGCGTGGCGAGCAGGCCGGTCAGTCCGCCGATCAGGCGGCCCGCTTTGCCGCGAGCCAGCTCGGCCACGTCGGGGTTCTTCTTCTGCGGCATGATCGATGAGCCGGTCGCGTAGGCGTCGTCGATCTCGATCCAGCCGAACTCCTGGGAAGACCACAGCACGATCTCCTCGCCGAGCCGGGACAAGTGCACCCCGATCATCGCCGCGGCGAAGCAGAATTCGGCGGCGAAGTCCCGGTCGCTGACGGCATCCATGGAGTTCGGCGCCGCCGCATCGAAACCGAGCTCCGCCGCGAGCATCTGCGGATCCACCGGCAGCGACGACCCCGCTAGCGCACCAGCCCCGAGCGGGCTGATCGCCGCGCGCTTGTCCCAGTCGCGCAGCCGCCAGACGTCACGGACGAAAGCCTGGACGTGCGCGAGCAGCTGATGGCCGAACAGAACTGGCTGCGCGTGCTGCAGGTGGGTCATGCCCGGCGCGGGCACATCGCCGCTGGCCGCCGCCTGGTCAATCAGCGCGGTTTCGAGCTCGGCCAGCCTGCTCGCGACCAGCCGGGCGTTGTCCCGCAGATACAGCCGCAGGTCGGTCGCCACCTGATCGTTGCGGCTGCGGCCGGCCCGCAGCTTGCCGCCGAGCGCGCCCAGCCGTTCAAGCAGCCCCCGCTCCAGCGCGGTATGCACGTCTTCATCGGCGACCGTCGGCCGGAACGACCCGTTCGCGCACGCCTGGTCCAGGTCATCAAGGGCCCGGAGCATGGCGGTGAGCTCATCGTCGGTCAGCAGCCCGGCCCGGTGCAGCACGCGTGCGTGCGCGCGGGAAGCGCGCAGGTCGTACCGCGCTAGCCGCCAGTCGAACTGCACGCTGAGCGACAGCCGGGCCAGCGCGTCGGCCGGTCCGGCAGTGAACCGTCCGCCCCACAGCCGGGTGGCCCCGTCCTGGCCGGAGTCGCCCGCATCCCCGGCCGCATGTCCCGGTGCTTCCACAGTCCTTCTTTCTCTTGCACTAATGCCTTTAGTTTTAGCGCACCCGGCTTCAACCGAAACTGACGAACAATCACCGACGGCGTTCGGCTCGGCGCAGGAGGTTCGCCGCCAGGGCGTTGCCGCCCGCCGGGTCGCGCGCGATGACCAGGACGGTGTCGTCGCCGGCCACTGTGCCGAGGATAGACGCCAGGGCCGCGTGATCGATGACCGAGGCGAGGAACTGCGCGGCCCCGGCCGGAGTCCTGAGCACGACGAGGTTCGCGCTCGCCTCAGCTGAGCTCATCAGCTCACCCAGGTACCGCGCCAGCCGGGCATCCCGAGCCGACTCCGCGGTGTGTTCGCGCTGCCTGTGGGGCCCGCGCTGGGCTGACCTGCCCTGCGCATCCTGGGAAGACTGAGGCGCCTGCGGGCCGCGAGCGCTCTGGGAGGTCAGCGCGCCCTGAGAAGTCAGCGCGTCTTGAGAGGTCAGCGCGTCTTGAGAGGTCAGCGCGTCTTGGGAAGTCAGCGCGTCTTGGGAGGTCAGCGCGTCGTGAGAGGTCAGCGCGTTGTGAGAAGTCTGAAGGTTCCCGGAGTCGTGGTGGTCCAGGGAGTCCTGGGGATTTCGGGGAATGATCCGGCCGATGGCACCACCGGGGCGCGAGCCGGGGCCGCCGGGCTCTTCGGGCAGAGCGTAGACAAGCGCGCCACCGGTAGCGCGTAGCCGCACCACACCGAGCTCGTCCAGATCACGGGACAGGGTCGCCTGGGTCACATGCACGCTGGCGTACCGTTCGAGCAGGTCGGCGAGCTCCTCTTGGGATCGGACCTGTTCGCGGGCGAGGATGGCTGCGATCCGCGCCTGCCTAGCCGTCTTGGTCACCGGGGTCACGCTCGCTCCAGCAGCCAAGTCAGCAGCGCCTTCTGGGCGTGCAGCCGGTTTTCCGCCTGTTCCCAGACCACGCTGGCTGGCCCGTCGAGCACCGCGGCGCTGACCTCTTCGCCGCGGTGCGCCGGCAGGCAGTGCAGCACCAGGCAGCCGGGCCGGGCCTGCGCCAGCTTCGGGCCGTCGAGCTGGTAGGAGTCGCCGGTTCCGTAAGAGCCAAAGGCGGTAAGCCGTTCGGCGCGCTCGCTTTCGGTGCCCATCGAGGTCCACACGTCAGTGGCGATCACATCGGCGTCATGGCATGCCGCCCGGGGATCGGTGTAGCACCCAACCTCCCCGCCGGTCTGGCCGGCGATCTGCACGGCCGCGGCCATGACCGCATGGGCCGGGCGGAAGGCTTCCGGTGAGCCGATCCGCACACGCATCCCGGCGGTCGCCCCGCCCAGCAAGTAGGAGTGCGCCATGTTGCTCGCGCCGTCGCCGAGGAAGGCGAGCGTACGGCCGGCCAGCGAGCCGTAGTGCGCCCGGATCGTCTGCAGGTCGGCCAGAATCTGGCAGGGATGGAACTGATCGGTGAGCGCGTTGACCACCGGCACTGTCGCGACCGAGGCCAGCGCATCGATCCGTTCCTGGCCGGAGGTGCGCCAGACAATCGCGGCGACCTGCCGGGTCAGCACCCGGGAGACGTCCTCGATCGTCTCGCCGCGGCCGATATGCGTCGTCTGGGTGTCGATGACCAGCGGGTGGCCGCCAAGCTCGGCAATGCCGACGGTGAAGGACACCCTGGTCCGCAGCGACGGCTTATCGAACAGCACCGCCACCGCGCGCGGTCCGGCCAGCGGCTTCCACCCGAACCGGTCCTTTTTCATCGCTACCGCCAGGTCGAGTACCTCGGCCTGCTCATCGGACGTGAGATCGTCGTCCCGCAGGAAGTGCCTCAGCATCAGCCTGCCTCCTGAGCCGCGTCGAGTATGCCAGGCAGCGCGCTAGTAAACTGGCCGGCTTGGGCGGCGGACAGGATCAGCGGCGGGGCGAGCCTGATCGCGTTCGGCTGGACCGCGTTCACCAGGAAGCCGGCCTGCCGGGCGGCCGCCTCTACCTTCGGGGCCACCTCGGCGGTCAGCACGGCGGCGAGCCAGAGCCCGGTGCCCCGCACGCTCGCCAGCAGCGGGTGCCTGATCGCCTCGAGGCCGGCCGCCAGCTGGGCGCCGACGTCGGTCACGTGGGCCAGTAGGCCGTCGCGCTCGATCACCTCGAGCACCGCCAGGGCCGCGGCGCAGGCGACTGGGTTGCCACCGAAGGTGGAACCATGGTCGCCCTTGGCAAAGCCGGTGCCGCAGACGCCGAGGCCCACGCAGGCTCCGATCGGAAGCCCGCCGCCCAGCCCCTTGGCCAGGGTCAGCACGTCGGGCCGCACGCCTTCGGCCTGGTGCGCGAACCAGATTCCGGTCCTGCCGATAGCGCTCTGGATCTCGTCGAGTACCAGCAGCGCGCCGGCCTGGTCGCAGACCTCGCGCGCGGCGCGCAGGTAGCCGGCCGGGGCGGGCACCACGCCGCTCTCGCCCAGGCAGGGCTCGAGGAAGACCGCCGCCACGTCGGCACCGACGGCGGCACTTAGCGCGGCGGCGTCGCCGAACGGGACGAAACGTACAGTCAGGCCGAACGGACCGAACGGCGCGCGGATGGATTCCTTGCCGGTCAGCGCGAGCGCCCCCATCGTCCGGCCATGGAAGCCCTCCTTGGCCGCCACGATCACCGGCCGCCCGGGTCCCTGGCAGCGCCGCACGAGCTTGATCGCCGCCTCGTTGGCTTCAGTGCCCGAGTTCGCGAAGAACACCCGCCCCCCAGGGGGCCCGGGTGGCCGGGCAGCCCCCCCATGGGCGGGGGGCCCGGGGGGTATGGGGGGGCGGGCAGCCCCCCCATGAGCGGGGGGCCCGGGGGGTATGGGGGGGCGGGCAGCCCCCCCATGAGCGGGGGGGGTCTGGGGGGGGTCGTCCCCCCCGAGGAGAAACAGCAGGCGTTCGGCGAGCTCGATCTCGCGCGCGTGCAGGAACAGGTTGGAGGTGTGGGCTACGTCGGCGACCTGGCGGCAGACCGCCTCGACGATGGCCGGGTGGGCGTGCCCGAGCGAGCTGACCGCGATCCCGGCGATCAGGTCCAGGTACTCACGCCCGTCCGGGTCCCATACCAGGCAGCCCTGACCGCGGCTGATCGCCACCGGGGGCACGCCGTAATTGGGCATGATCGCCGCCGTGAAACGCTTCTGCAGCGACTCGGTCTCGGTCACGCCGGGCTACCTTTCTCGGTCATCGCTGCGGAGGAGTCTTCCGGCACGACCATGGTGCCGATGCCGGAATCGGTAAAGATCTCGAGCAGCACGGCGTGGCTAAGGCGGCCATCAAGGACATGAGCCCGCGGAACGCCGCCGCGCACGGCGGTCAGGCACGCTTCCATCTTGGGGATCATCCCGGCCGAGAGGCCGGGCAGCAACCGCTCGAGCTCCGGCGCAGTGAGCTGGCTGATCACCTCGGCCGACGAGGGCCAGTCTCGGTACAGGCCGGCCACGTCGGTGAGCACCACGAGCTTGGCCGCGCCGAGAGCCACCGCGAGCGCGGCCGCCGCGGTGTCCGCGTTCACGTTGTAGACCTCGCCGCCGCGTCCCCCGGCCACGCTGGACACGACCGGGATCCGGCCGTCGGCCAGCAGCGTCTCGATAGCGCCGCAGTCGGTGGCCACGATCTCGCCGACCAGCCCGATGTCGACCAGCTCGCCGTCGACGATCGCCGCCTTACGGGTCGCCGTCAAGGTGCTGGCGTCCTCCCCCGACATGCCGACGGCGAACGGGCCGTGCCGGTTGATCAGGCCCACGAGATCCTTGTTCACCCTGCCGGACAGGACCATCCGGACGACATCCATGGTTTCCGGCGTGGTCACCCGGAGCCCGGCGGTGAACGTGGACTCCACGCCGAGCCGGCCGAGCTCTTCGGTGATCTGCGGGCCGCCGCCGTGCACCACGACCGGGCGCAGCCCGGCGTAGCGGAGGAAGACCAGGTCCTGGGCGAAGGCCAGGCGTAGCGACTCGTCCGTCATGGCGTGGCCGCCGTACTTAATCACCACGGTCCGGCCGTGAAACTGCTCCAGCCACGGCAACGCCTCGATCAGCGTCGCCGCCTTAGCGGACGCGGCCCGGTGCCCGTCACCGTTCAGCGTCATGTCGAGTACGCCGCGTTCTCGTGCACGTAGGCGGCGGTCAGGTCAGTGGTCAAAATGATGGCGGAATGCGGTCCGGCGGACAGGTCCACCGTGATCGTGACGTCCTTCGGCTTCAGGTCTACCTTCGAGCGCTCGTCACCCGCCGCACCGTGGCGGCAGACCCAGATGCCATTGATGGCCACGTTCAGCCGGTCGGGCTCAAAGACCGCGTCGGTAGTCCCCACCGCGCTCAGCACCCGGCCCCAGTTGGGATCCTCACCGCCGATAGCGCACTTCAGCAGGTCGTTCCGCGCGACGGCCCGCCCGGCGGTGACCGCGTCAGACTCCGACGCAGCCCCGACCACCTCGATCGTGATCATCTTCCCGGCCCCCTCGGCATCCAACTGGAGTTGCCTGGCCAGGTCCGCGCACACCTCGGTGAGGGTCACGACGAAGTCGGCGCGATCCGGGGTGACGCCCGCCGCTCCGCTGGCCAGCAACAGCACCGTGTCGTTGGTGGACATGCAGCCGTCGGTGTCGAGCCGGTCGAAGGTCACCGCGCACGCCGACCGCAACGCGGAGTCCAGCTCGGCGGGCGGAAGGTCGGCGTCGGTAGTGAGCACGCACAACATGGTGGCCAGCGCCGGTGCGAGCATCCCGGCGCCCTTGGCCATCCCACCGATGGTGTAGCCGCCGTCGCCGCGCCGGAAGGCGATCTTCACCACCGTGTCAGTCGTCCTGATCGCGTCGGCAGCGGCCAGGCCGCCGGCCCGGGAGGCTTCCGCGACCGCGGCGTCGACGCCGGGCAGGATCTTGTCCATGGGCAGCCGCTCGCCGATCAGGCCGGTCGAGCAGACGGCGATCTCCCCCGCGCCCGCGTCTTCCCCGCCGAGGGCCGCGGCTAGGTGCTCGGCGGTGGCATGGGTGTCCTGGAAACCCAGCGGACCGGTGCAGGCGTTGGCGCCGCCGGAGTTGAGCACCACTGCCCTGACCCGGCCGCCCCGGATGACTTCACGGGTCCAGATTACCGGCGCTGCCTGCACCCGGTTGGAGGTAAACACGGCGGCGGCGGACCGCGAAGGCCCGTCGTTAAGAACGACGGCGACGTCCGGGTCGCCAGACTTCTTCAATCCGGCCATCACTCCGGCGGCGCGGAAACCCTGTGGGGCGGTCACGCTCATGGCGCTACTCCGGGTTTGGTCAGGCCGGCGGTTTCCGGCAGGCCGAGTATGAGGTTGGCGATCTGTATTGCCTGGCCGGCCGCACCCTTAACCAGGTTGTCCAGGGCGCAGACGACAATGACACGGCCGGCGTGGGTGTCGGCCGCCGCTTGCAGATGGGCCGCGTTAGACCCGAAGACCGCCGCCGTGGCGGGCCACCGGCCCTCGGGCAGCAGGTGGACGAACCTCTCCCCCGTGTAAGCCGCCGCGAGCGTGGCCCGCACCTGGCCGGCCGTGACCCCAGGCGCCAGCCGCGCGGTGCAGGTAGCCAGGATGCCGCGTGACATCGGCGCTAGCGTCGGCGTAAACGAGACAGTCACCGGGCTGGAGTGAGAAAGGCGGGTCCGTTCGGACAGGAGGGCTTGCTCTATTTCGGGTATGTGCCGGTGGGTACCCCCGGCCTGATAGGCGGACATCGACCCCATGACCTCGCTGCCGAGCAGCTCAGCCCGGGGGGAACGGCCCGCGCCCGACGTCCCCGACGCGGCGACGATCACGATGTCGGCGGGGTCGGCTAGGTCCGCCGCCAGCAGCGGGGCGAGGGCAAGGATCGAAGCGGTGGCATAGCAGCCAGGTGCGGCCACCCTGGTCGAAGCCTTGATCGCCTCGCGAGCCCCGGGAAGCTCAGGAAGACCGTAGGTCCACTGGCCCGCGTACGGCGTCGGGTAGTACCGCGTCCAGGCCGCCGGGTCGCCAAGCCGGAAGTCGGCGCTCAGGTCGATGATTTTCAGCTGAGGCGGGAGCCTGGCGGTTAGCTGCGCGGACTCGCCGTGTGGCAGGGCCATAAAAAGCAGGTCGGCGTCAGCGAGGATGTCCGGATCGGTGCTCGTGAACACGCTGTCGTCGAGGCCGGGGTGGCCGGTCAGCTGCGGATGCACCGTGGTCACCGGGGTCCCGGCACTGCTGGCCGCGGCCAGCGGGCCGATCTCAAAGTCCGGATGGCCGGCCAGCAGCCGCAGTAGTTCGCCTCCGGCGTAGCCGCTGGCCCCCGCTACTGCTACCCTCGCACCCATTTGCCTGGCCCTGTCCCTCGCGTCTTCGCTTTCTTGGAAGATTATTCGTCATGCCGCATTAATATGCAAACTAGGGGGCGGCATAGGCTGAGCGGTGTGGAGCGTGATGGCGTGCGACGGCAGGCCCGGCTGGGGTTCCGGAGCGGCCGCCGCACGGTGCTGACGGCGGCTGGCTGCGCCATGGTGCTGGCGTGCTGCGGCCTCCTGCTCACGACGGGTTGCTCGTCCGCGAAGGCGACATCAGACGCCGGGGCGACCTGCGGCACGACGCGTACCGCAGCAAACGTGCCGGTCATCATCAAGATCGCCAAGGGCCGCGTGAACTGCGGCACGGCGATGCACGTGGAGAACCAGTACGCGGCCAAGATCAAGGCCGGGCAGGTGCTGGGCAACGGTGGCGGCGCGCCGGTCACGGTGAGCGGCTGGACCTGCCAGGGGTACAACACCCCTGAGGTGCTGAGCACCGGCAACGCGTCGCAGTGCCACACCAGCAATGCCACGATCCTCGCGGTCCTCCCCGGGCCCGCTCCCGAGACCTCCGCTGCCTAACGGGGCGTTGTCACGAACTGACGGCGCGGCTCACCGGGCGGCGGAACACGCTGAACTCTTCCGCGCCGGGCTCGCCTGCGGCGTTGCTGGCGTGCGGGATGCTGCTGACCGCGCTCAGGCCTCGGGTGGTGCTGATCATCTGGACCTGGTCCCGGCCGCCGGCTTTGGCCCGGTACAACGCCGCGTCAGCCGCGGCCATCAGGTCAGGAAACTCGCGCGTGCTCCCGCTATCCAACGCGGCCACCCCGATGGAAACCGTGACCTGCACCCTCTCGCCCCCTGACGCGCCAGGAGCGATAATGCACAGCCCGGCGATCGTCGCGCGCACCCGCTCCGCGATGCGGAGGGCATCGACGGCCCGGGTCTGCGGCAGCAGCAACGAGAACTCCTCGCCGCCGAACCGCCCCGCCAGGTCGTAGTCGCGCAGCGCGTTGTCCAGCGTGCGGGCTATCTCCTTGATCACCTGATCACCCACCAGGTGACCGTAAGTGTCATTGATCCTCTTGAACCTGTCGATGTCCAGAAGCGCCACCGCCAGCGAAGACCTAGTCCGGACCGCCCGCGCGACCTCCGCAGCCGACTCGCGCTCCCAGGTTGCCGCGTTCAGCAAGCCCGTCTTGGAATCGGCCCGCGCGTCCTTGAGCAACTGGGTGTGCCGGAAAGACCGTTGCAGCAAAGATATAAACGGAAACGCAAAGACGAGAGCAAGAATGCTGTTGGCCAGGCAAAATGTGACTAGCACCGCTACGCAGAGCTCAGTCACATCGTTGTACATCGGTTCCCTGGCAAACTGCTCCTTGCGAAGCTTGACGGCTGGGTTCGAGCCCTTGATTGCAGTCCAGACCAGGACCTGGTTCGTGGCCCACTGCACCACCGTGCCAACAGCCACGATCAACATCCAGGTCAGGGCGTGGCTGGCAGGATTCGAAACCGCACCAGACATCAGGCGGATGAGGCCATGAAAGACGAATGCGGCGGCGACGTAGCTCAGTCCGATAGCAGCCGCGCTGAACACCCGCCTGTATACAGGGACCTGGAGAATCCGCCACTGGGCCAGCGTGAAACGGACAACAGGAAGAACTGGCGCGTAGGCCAGCGGCAGCAACATCGCGACAGGCAGTTCCCAGACCGCATACACGTCCCTGACGGGCCCGAGGTTCTCGCCCATACGTTTGGTCAGCTCGACGGTGGCGGCGCTGCATATCAGCAGTCCAGCGAACAGCTCAAGATCATGGATGTGGAGGTTTACTCTGCTTGTCTCGACCCCGAAAAACGTGGCATCGACCAGCACGACGATGACCACGAAGCCAGCCACCCAACCCGGGAGTTCCCGGATCGGCCACGCCCGCGGGCTCATACTCCGCTGTCGTATCCATCGGATGGCATACAAAGGTGTCTCCCTGGCAGCCGCGAGTGCTGAACCTGAGTCGAGGGCAGCACGTAGTACTTAGTGTCCCGGATTGTCGCAATAAGGACTGCCAAACGTCAAAATTCAGCTACTCACCGGCATGACGCGCCCTGTCTTCGTAGCAAGATGAGTACGACCCGTTACTCTACGTTCGCAAGCCCCAGAGCAACATCCGTTATGCCCGATATCTCGTTATTGCCAGCCTGTGGTTATTTTCACCGGCTATGCCTCACGGCTTGACCTACCAGTAGCTATGCTCGCTCACGCCGAGAAGGAGCCCCGGCATGCGCACCCTCAGCTGGAACTAACACCACCCCCACCCACCCCACCTAGACACGGAGGCCGGCATGCGCACCCTCAGCTGGAACTAACAAGCTTGTGTGCGGTCTGATCGTCGCCCTGGGTACCAGCTCGGGGTCAGCCGATCATTACCACCTCGACCTGCTGGCCGCCTGGGTAGCCGCGACCCTGCCGTCAGCTGACTACTGCGCGCGAAGCGCAGAGTTATCGCCAGGACGCGTTCGACCGTTATGAGCTCTAAGCGCGCCGAAATGCGCTCGGAATGTCTGAGCGGCTGCCGTAGGTGCCGCCGGTGCTGCGCCCGCCGCTGATCGCGCTCAGGCCCCTGGTGGTGCTGATCATCTGCACCTGATCCCGGCCGCCGGCCTTGGCCCGGTACAGCGCCGCATCCGCCGCCGCCATCAGCTCGGCGTACTCGCGCTTACTGCCACTGTCCAGTGCCGCCACCCCAATCGACACCGTCACCTGCACTCGCTCGCCCCCAGTCGCCCCCGGAACAATGATGCTTAGCCCAGCGATATTAGCGCGCACACGCTCCGCGATACGGAAGGCGTCCACGGCTCGGGTCTGGGGCAGGAGAAGCGAGAACTCCTCCCCGCCGAACCGCCCAGCAAGGTCATAGTCACGCAGAAGGCTACTGAGCGTGCGCGCGATCTCCTTGATGACTCGATCGCCGACCATATGACCGTAAGTGTCGTTGACTCCCTTGAACCTGTCGATATCCAGCAGCACCACCGCAAGAGGCGATTTGGTTCGCACCGCGCGGCTCAACTCCGCCGACGACTCGTACTCCCAGGTGGCAGCGTTTAGCAAACCCGTTTTTGAGTCAGCTCGCGAGTCAGTGACGAGCTGAGCATGCCGGAGCGACCGCTGCAACAAGGTGACCACAGGCAAGGCGGCAAACGCGAGAAACAGGTTTCCGGCCACTCCGTAAGTCAGCAGGACGCCGATGCAGATCTCGGCAATATCGTTGTAGAGCGGCTCGCCGCTGAAGACTCGCGTACGGATACGCGCCGTAGGGTCGGTGCCCTTCACCGCCGCCATGATGATCGTCTTGTTAACGGCTGACATCACCAGGGCGCTAAGCGTCACGAGCAGTGTCCACACCAGCGCATGGCTATATGTCCCGCCTGCTGTCCTGGTCAGCACCCGAGACATACCGTGGAATGTCAGTGACGCGGCCCCATAGGAAAGGCTGATCGAGGCACAACTCAAAATTCGTCGGTGCGGGGGGGCGTGGCGAACACGCAGCTGCGTCAGCGCCACCCGGGAGATGGGAGCTATCAGTGCAAACACCGGAGGCAACAGGATGACCATAGGAAATTCCCAGACCCCTTGGACGTCCTTGGGCATTCCGCCCTGCTCTCCCGTCTTCCTGCTCAACTCGACGGCGATCGCCGTGCACACCAGCAGTGCGCCAAACAAGACAAGGTCATGTTCGCGGAAGGTGGTGAACCGCGTCGCGACACCGATGGCGGCGGAATCTACGGCCACTACCGCCAGTACGAATACCACGAGCCAGCGGGGCAGTGACCACAGAGCCCAGTCTCTGACGGCGCTCATCTGACGCAGGAGGCGCCGGATCAGCTCCATCAGCATCCTCCTCATACAGACCGTTCCCGTCGCCCATACGGTGGTGAGGTCCCCGATGTCCCGGGTCGCCAATCCAGCAGGCGCAAACGTGAACCCGTGGTACTCCCAGTAACAATACCTCCTTTGCCTGCTCGCTAACCACAGGCCTCCATCGCATCATCAAGAGTCACGCCCTGTAACGCATTAGTGGTAATCATTTCTGACAATCGGCACAAAGAACTCTTTTAATGCGGCCGGAGGCTACAATGGGTAGCTGTGACGTCCGACAATGGACGGAGAACCTTCAAGGATCGCAGCATGATGCGAACGCCAGGCTGAGCCCTGCCTCCCCGGGTTACCTCGAGATTCACTCAAACACCTAGCGAAAGGAACACCATGCGCGGCGAACAGTGGTCCTGAACCCCAGCCCCCACCCACCCCCACGCACCGAAAGGAAACCCATGCGCGGCGAACAGTGGACCTAACCTAAGCGCGCTGATGGCGGACGTGATCGCGGGCCCAGCTGAACGCGATCACCACCGCTACTACGGCACCGACAGCGCCACTTACCCCGATAACCAGGGCTGGAGAATGATGGTCTGCAGCGGCTCCCGCCAGGACCATGACAACTCCCTGGCCCAGGCTCATACCACCTTGGGCTAGGCCGAAGGCTTGACCGCGCTGTGCTTGCGGCACTGCGCTGACGAAGGCGGAGTTGGCGGCGATCTGGTACGAAGCGCACAAGCCCGACGCAAACAAGATCAGCAGCGAGACATACAGGTCGGGCTGCCAGAAAAACAACGCCAGGATGGCGGAGGAGGCGACGGCTAGCGGGCCCATGGATCGCAGCCGGGTGGCTGCGGGCACGAAACGGCTGAAGATAAGCGCACCTGCAGTCTCCCCCAGCGCGGGTGCAGCCAGGATTACCCCGACGGCGGCCGCGCCGCCGCCCAGAACCCGCGCCAGGGGGGTGACGACTCCCTCTGGAGCGTTATAGAACGCGGCGAGCCAGCCGAACAGCATGGTGGTACGCAAGACCCGGCTGGCGAACACCAGGCGGGTACCGGCTACGACGCCTGCCAGCCGTGACGGCTGGCTGCCTCCGTGGGCCTGGGTGATTGGCGCGGGACGCACCCGTACCCAAGCCCGGACGATGAGCGCGGACGCGACGAAGGTCGCGGCGTCCGCGGCCAACGATGTCCGGGTGCCGAAGAAGCCGACGATGGTGCCCCCGGCAGCGAAGCCGATTACCTGCGCGAACTGGTTGGTAGTGAGCGTCACCGCGGTGCCTAGCGCGTAGTTTTCACCGGTCAGCACGTCAGGGTAAAGGGCTGCCCGCGCCGAGCCGAACGGCGCCCCGACGAACGTCACCACGAAGAGCAACGCCACCATCGCGGCTATGGGCATTCCCGGACTGGCCATAACCAGGACGAGAACCGCACGGGCCAGGTCGCATCCGATCATCACCCGACGACGCGGGTAGCGGTCAGCTAGCCAGGCGAGCGTCACGCCGCCGACGAAGGTCGGCACGACGCTTACCACGAAGGTGATCGCCGCGAGGAACGCCGAGCGGGTCCTGTCGTAGACGAGCACGGTCAGCGCGACCCTAGCCAGTTGATCACCGGCTACCGACAAGAGCTGTGCAAGCCACAATGCCCGGTATTCGGCCACCGCGAACACATCGCTGAACGTAGCTTTCGCGGCCTGTTCAAACTCACCCCCCCGGGCCACCGCGTGTCTGGTGATGTCGCCTCCGCCTAAGCGTGCCGCAGTCTTGGGTGATCACATCCTGACCCAAAGTCGCCCTGTTAAGCAACCGAACAGCGTAAGCCGGACTCATGTCCGGAGACCTGTCGCGGCACGGTGGCTGCATCGCAGCGATCTAGGGCATGCCGGGCTTCTTCGACCTTGTGCGGCAGGCGCAACTCGCGGAACATAGCCAGGCTATGTTCCAGGTAGGTGATGGCCTCGGGGAAACGGCCCATGCCCTCGTAGGCGTGGCCGGTGCAGCCGGGACGGACGGCTTATTACCGCCCGGAGTACGGATCTAGCTCAGCCGCTGCGCTGCACCGCGCCGACCCGGCGTTCGGCCTCGGCTACGGCCGCGTCGCGGGCGGCCGTGGTCTCGGCCACGGTCAGCGTCCGGTCCGGAGCGCGGAACCTGAGCGTGTAGGCCAGCGACTTACGCTGCTCGCCGACCTGGGCTCCGGTGTACACGTCGAACAGCCGCACGTCCTCGAGCAGTTCCGCCGGGGCACCGGCGACCAGCGCCGCCTCCACCTCGGCGGCCGGGGTGGCCACGTCGACGACCAGCGACACGTCCTGCGTCGCGAGCGGGTAACCCGACAGCTGCGGTGCCTGCACGGCGCCATGACCTTCGGCCGCGGTAAAGACCACCGACAGATCGAGCTCCATCGCGCAGGTCCGGTCCGGCAGCCCGAACTCCTTGGTCACCCGAGGATGCAGCTCGCCCGCGTGCCCGGCCAGCCACTCGCGCTGCTGGCCAGCTACCTGGCTGGCGGCGGCGTCGGGGGCCACCCGGGCATAGATGGCCGCGCAGCGGCCGGGGTGCCATGGCGCGTGCTGGTCGGCGCGCACGTCGAGCGAGACCCGGCACATCCGGCCCACCGCTCGCGCCGCCTCGATGACGTCCGCCCATGACGCCGTACGGCCGGGACCCCACCAACCGTCAAGCTCACGAGAACCCGCGAGGACGGCGCCGACCCGGAGCGGCTGATCAGGCAGCGCGGCCTCGAGCGAGGCGAGCTCAGATACCGAAGGTCCCCGGTCGACAGCCAGGATGGGCGCCCCGGCCGAGGCCCCTGGCCGCGG
>JALYVS010000306.1 GCA_030853115.1 Actinomycetota bacterium | reverse complement strand
GGGTTCGGCCTGCGCCGGTCACGCCGCACCGGCACCGTGGCGGCCGGATAAGGCCGGCGCCGCGAGCCGGCGGGCGGCGGACTCATCGCGCTCAGCGCGCGCTGCTCTCCCGCAGGGCCGTGCTCTCCCGCAGGGCCGTGCTCTCCCGCAGGGCCGTCCCGAAAAGCTCGGGCAACGGTATCCCGGCGGCCGCCGCCATCACGGAAATCACGCTGTTCCGAGCGAAGGAGCAGTAGAGCCCGGCCTCCAGGAACCAGGGTTGCCCGGCCGGGTCGATCCGGAAGTCAAACAAGCTGTAATCCCGGCAGCGCAACGCCAGGTGGCACCGTCGGGCCAGGTCCCACACTCGTGACGTGACCGGATCGCCCGGGTCCACGATCCACGCCCGGGTGCTGTCTTTGGCCACGAGATGCAGGTCACCGGCGTCGTTCTGGCTTATCTTGTCGTCGTAGCCCCGGATGGGCTTCGCGGCGCGGCTGACGTTGTATTCCTCCAGCGGCAGGCAGAGGAGCTCGCCGCCGCGGACCAGGACGCCGCATCTGACTTCCCGGCCGAGCTCGACGTAGGACTCCGCGAGCGCTTCGCCGGAGTGGGCGAAGGCCGCGCCCAGGGCGGCGTCGTAGCCGCCGCGGTCGCGGACCAAAGTGACCCCCAGCGAGTTGTCACCGTCCACCGGTTTGACCACCACGGGAGGGGCGAGAGACGGCTGGTCCCCGCGGCGGAGCACCTCACCGGGCGGAACCGGGACGCCCGCCGCGGCGACGACCGCTTTCGCGTGGGCCTTGTTGGCCGCCAGGGCCATGACGTCCGGGGCATTGCCGACGTAGGGAAGGCCGAGCACGTCCAGCAGGGCCCGGTAGGAGGTCATGCCGGGAACGCAGAACATCTGCGGCACGGCGACGTCCAGATTCAGCGCGGTCAGGTGCTGGACCGCGTCAGCCAGCGGCATCGGCGCGGCCGACCGGATCGCGTCGCGGCTCAGGTCAGCCGGGAATCGCCATTGCCGGTCGGGGGTGACGTAAGCGACGTGGAATTCGTAGCGTGCGGTGTCCGCGGTGGATTCCAGGCAATCCTGGGCGTACAGCCGGGACAGGTCACCCAGGAACTCGCTGACCGCGGAGCCGGCCAGGTGCAGGACGCGCAGCGTCATCAGTCAGTCTCCGGCCGGCTCGACGAGCTTGCCGATGTTGAAATCAATGCGTATCCAGTCCTTGAGCCTGAGCAGGTTCTTGATCAGCAGCCACGGGATATGGACGTGGTGAACCATCAGGAACGGCAACGGGTCGGACCAGTCGAAGATGGCGTCTTTCCCGCGGCGGATGACCTTGAGCCGGGAAACGGCCTGAGACGGCTGGGTCACCAGCCGCCACAGCTCGTGATAAATCCAGTACGTCGGCCGGGCGCCGGCCGCGGGTTCGACGACGGGCACGTCACGGTCCAGGTAGGCGCGGGCCAGGCCGGGGTGGTTGTAGAACATCGTGATGGCCGAGTGGGTGCGGGGGTTGCACTCGATCGCGTAGACGCGCCCGTCGTCAGCCTGGATGAAATCAAAGCTGACCTGGCCCGTCAGCTTCAGCGGCTCGACGAATTGCCGGACCCACGCTTCGATCTCGGGTTTGTCGACCATTTCGTAGTTGATCTGGAACGCTGAAGACTCACAGCAGCAGTACACCTGGACCTGGCCGTCCCGCACCGTGCTGTGCGTGCAGTATTCCCGGCCGCGAACTAGGCCCTGCATGATCCACGGCGTATCTGGCGAGATCGGCTTGGACCGCGCGAACGCCGCCGTTTCCTGCCGGGAAGGCCGCGGCAGCGTGGTCAGGTCCAGCCGGTGGACCGGGTCGTAGGGGATGCTCTTGAGGATGTAAGGGTCCCGCGTCTGGCCGAAGTCGAAGTCCTCGATCTGGCCGGGCGCCGAGATGCGGTGGGCGTCGGGGACCGGCAGCCCCAGCGCCGCGGCCATGGTGGAGAACTCGTACTTGTCGTCGAGCTTGCGGACCATGTCCGCGTCCTCGTGCAGCACCTCGCAGTACGGCGCCAGCACCGGTTTGGCCAGCGCGTCGTAGTAGCTGGCCGCCGGGCTGCAGACCGGCACGTACACGTCGACGCCCTCGCGGCGCACGACGGCGAGCAGCGCGTCCGCGTAGTCGGGGGACTGAGGCTTGGGCACGGTGTAGAAACGGTCCACGGCCCGGGAGAATCTGTGCCCGGTCAGCCAGTACTTATCCGATTCGACCAGGATCACCCGGTGACCGGCCGCGTAGAACGAACGCGCCAGTTGCAGCGCCTTGGTCATCTTCCCGCCGCTGACCAGAATCGTCCTGGGACGGGCGGCGCGCTGCCTGGGCGCCTTGACGACGACCGACCGCAGCAGCGCGGCGGTGGTCAGGGCGAGGTTCAGCGGCAGCGCCAGCAGGAGCAGGAGCAGGACGCCGGCCGTTTTCGGCACGACCAGCAGCCGCGGCCCGCTAGCCGTCATAGGAGGTCACCATGCCGCGGTGCATGACCCGGTCCCCGTCGACGCCGGCGTGGTCGGCGCGGTGCAGGACGCAGCCGTTGTCCCACATCACGATGTCGCCGGCCGACCAGGCGTGCCGGTAGGTGTTGTGCTCCGAGGTCGAGTGCGCGTAGAGGAACTCGATCATGTCCCTGGCCTCCGCGTCGCTCATGCCGCTGACCGAGACACAGCGTTCAGGTGTCGACAGGTACAAGGTGGTGCGGCCGGAGATCGGGTGCCGGCGGAAGACAGGATGCTCCGCCTCGGTCTCGTCGTCGCCGCCGAGGTCCAGTCCCGTCACGACGTGCCTGATCGTCCGGCCGGCCAGCCTGGTGCGGACCTCGGGGGAGAGCGTGTCGAACGCGCGGTACTGGTTGGTGAACAGCGTCTGCCCGCCCCGGGCCGGGATCGTGACCGCGCGCAGCGCCGTGTAGGCGGGCGGCTGGCGCACGTAGCTGGTGTCCACGTGGAATACGCTGCGCGGCGGCGTGCTGCGCCCGATGTTGCTGATGACGTTGAGGTCCGGGAAGCCCGCCACCGGCGTCTCGCCCGGGGTGAAGGTAAGGTCGCCGAACTGCTTCAGGAAGGTGACGAACGCGGCGTCGCCGACCTCCTGGCCGGGCATCACCAGCACCCCGTGGCCGGCCAGCAGGCGTCGCAGCTCCGCCGCCGGGCCGGCGCTGACGTCGCCCACCGGCAGATCGGTGACGACCACGCCGACCGGGCTCAAGACGGCCTGGTGCATGGCTTAGCGGACCTCCACTCGGCGGATCAGGGTCAGGCCATCGCGCAGCGGGATGATCACTTGCTCGACGCGAGGGTCGGCCGCGACCGCCTCGTTGAACTGCGCGATCGCTACCGCGTTCGCCGTCGGCTCGCCGCGGGTCCACGGCTGACCCTGCATCAAGGTGTTGTCCACGCAGATCACGCCGTGCGGCGCGAGCAGCCCGGTATCCAGCACAGCGCTCAGGTAGCCGGCGTAACCCGCCTTGTCCGCGTCGATGAACACCAGGTCGAACGCCTGGCCGGCGTCGGACAGCTCGCCGAGGGTACGCTGCGCGGGTCCCACCTTGACCTCGATCTTGTGACCGCTGGCGGACTCGCGAAAGCACCGCTCGGCGAAGGCCGCGACCCCTGAGTCGATCTCGCACGCCACGACCTGGCCGTCGGCGGGCAGCGCCTCGGCCATCGCGAGCGCGGAGTAACCGGTGAACATGCCGATCTCGAGCACTCGCTTCGCGCGTGTCGCGTGCACCAGCATCTTCAGCGCCTGACCCTCGACGTGCCCGGAGAGCATCTCCTGCTCCAGGTACCCCGCCGAGTCGCCCGAGCGCTGGCTCCAGTCCTGCGCCTGAGTACGCTGGGCAAGTCTGCGCAGGTCGGAAGATTCTGGCGTCGTCCACCGGCTGAGGTAAGGGTCGAGCCCGGCGGCCAGGTCGCAGGCTTCACGCAACTCGGACTTCAGCGACTCCTCGACGCCGCCGGCGGCGTCGAGGAGCCTGAGCAGCTGCTGGAGCTTGCCCGCGAGGATGCTCGCCGGAGTCACCGGTCTTGGCGAGCCAGGCCGGGAGACGACGGTCATCTCGTGAACATCTCCTCGCCGTTTCCTTCGCGCGGGTAGCTGCGACATACCTGCTGATGGATGACAAGCGCGCGGTCGAGCTCATCGGCGGTCAGGTCGTTGACGAAATAGCAGGACCCGATTGGCCGGGGAACGGCGGCGCGGAGCTGGCCGCCACGGGTCTGGATGATTTTCTCGGTCGCCTGGCGCAGCAGCTCGGGAGTGAGGTGGGGGCTGTTGAGCGCGAGTCCGAGGCGGCTCATCAGCCAGAAAATGCGGTCCCGGTCGCTGGCCGAGATGTAACCGCGCTGCTCGGCGATAGTGGTCGAGAACGCCATGTCGATGTTGATGGCGTGACCGTGGAAGAACGGGACCTCAGGAGCCAGCTCGAGCACCGGGCTCCAGGTGTGGCCATAGGCGATCACCCGGTCGAGGTCGACCTCGTGCAGGTTGGGGACCTCAAGGCTCAGCATGGTGTTGATGGCGTCATAGGTCACCCGGTGCGCGATCTCGCGCAGCTCCGGCGTCCCGTCCCGGTGCCCGAAGCGGGTGAGCAGGAGGTCGGGACCGTACTTCTCCAGCAGCTCGAAGATCCCGCCGTGGGCGACCACGGAGATCTTGATCAGTTCCGCCATGCCGTTGCGGACTTCCTTGACCGGCAGGGTGCTCAGGAACGAGAAGTCCAGCAGCACCTGCTGGGATGCGTGGTACGCGCCCAGCCGGTTCTTGGACTTGCCGTGGTTAACCGCGACCTTGATCGAGACGCTGGCGTCGATCAGCCCGATCAGCGTGGTGGGGACCCGGATGTAGTTCGTGGAGCGGCGGAAGGCCGCGCAGGCGAAGCCGGCCACGTCGGTGGTCAGGCCGCCCCCCACGACCAGCACCGGTTCCCCGCGGACCAGCCCGAATTCCCCGAACGCGTCGACGATACGTTCCACCGTCCGCAGCGTCTTGCCGGTTTCCCCGATGGCGACGGGGAAGGCGGTCAGGGCCACCCGGTGGTGTTCGAAGTAGCTGCGCATCTGCTCGCCGTGCAGCCGGTACACGGTCTCGTCGACGACCATCAGGCAGCGCCCGAAGGGCCGGTAGCTGTCGGCGAGCTCGGTGTTCCCGAGCGCGAAGGCCCCCTCGACGTAGAGCAGCGAGTAGTCGATTTTCTCGTAAGCCTCGACGTGAAACGCGGTGTCGGTGGCCGTGAAGGCCGGCTGGGCATGTCCCGTCATGGGCGTCTCCTATTCGCCGTGGGCGATATGCAGCAGGTCGGCGGCGTCCAATCGGTCGACGCGGCGGTCGGCGGCGGCGAAATCGTGCTGGGCGGTGTTCTCGTTGGGGAACGCGACGCAGGTCAGCCCGGCCGCTACGGCCGCCTGGACGCCTTCGACGTTGTCTTCGACGGCCACGCAGTCACCCGGTGCCTCGTCCAGGTTCCGCAGGGCGAACGAGTAGGCCGCCTGGTCAGGCTTGGGCGCCCCGACGGTGGAGGCGTCGACGATGACGTCGAAGTCCTGGGGCGTGAGGTCGGGGCTCAGCGCGTCGAGCAGCGCCGAGATGTTGTCGCGGGACGTCGTGGTGACCAGGCCGACCTTCCAGCCGCTGCTCTTCGCGGCGTTGATGGTGTCGACGACGCCTGCGCGAGGCGCCAGCCGGGCCGTAGCCAGGTTCTCGCGGAAAATCCTGGACTTCGTCTCATGCACGGCCTGGGCGTCGACGCGCTGCCCGCGCGAGGCCGCGAAATCGGCGATCCGGGCCTGGCCGCCGCTGGTCGCCAGCATGGCGCGATACTGATCCCGGTCCCACCGCCAGTCCAGTCCGTGATCGGCGAAGGCCTGGTTGAACGCCTGCCTCTGCAATTCAGAGGTGTCGGCGACGGTACTGATCGAGCCGAGCAGCATAGCTGGCATCGTGGTGTTCCCCGTTCGGGTGTGCGGCCGCGCGTTGCAGCGATGTTGAGGTGTCGGCGCCCGGAACCCAATACGGTCGGGAATCTAACCGAGCCGATAAGCGCCGAACGTACGTGCGAGAATTCTTTTAGACAGTTTGTCAATTAGTTGACTGAACGTATCTTACTAGACGTTCTGTCCAGCAGAGAGGGGGTGTGCCTTTATGGCAGCCACCGGGGACGACGACGCCGGGCCGGCCGTCGACGCACGGGTGGTCCGGACGCGCAACGACATACTGCGGGCCGCCCTGCACCTAGTGACCGACGAGGGGCTGGAAGCGGTCACGCACCACCATCTCGCGGAGGTCGCCGGGTACTCCCGGGCCACCATCTACAAGCACTGGCCGACGCGCAACGTCCTGCTAAGAGACGCCTTTGCGCACCTCAGCGACGGGGAACACCACACCCCCGCCGGGGACCTGCGATCCGACCTGATCGCGGAGATGACCTTGTTCCGCCAGGAAATGGAGCGGCACCGGCTCGACCGCGCGCTCGCGGTCCTGGCCGCGGTGACGGCCTCGGATCCGGAGATGGCCGGAGTCCGGGACAGGCTCGTCACCGACGGCGAACGGGTCGTGCGCCAGCTGCTCGCGACGGTGCTGCACGGACCCGAACTGGAAGCGGCCGCCCAGATGCTGCCCGGCGCCATCGTGAACTCGGCCCTCCTGCACGGACGGCTACCCAGCGACAACGTCATCGCGGCTATGGTCGACCTCGTCTTGTGCAGCGTCAACGCAAAGCGGTCGCGTTAACCGCGGCACCGTAGCGTATGACCCCGGCTGACCGCCGGCCGCGGTGGCCAGCACCAGGCCCGCGGCCGCGACGACGAGCTCGACCGCGATGATAAGGCGCGAGGCGGTCGAGAGTGGTTGTCATGCCGCCAATATCGCGGCTGGGCTTATCACCACCCTGTCGCGTTTCTATCGAAATTATAAGTCTGCTCAGGCCGCCGCCGGGCCGCTTGATCCTCGAGGCAGGGCTGGCCGGGAAATATGACCGTCATCACACTTGCTCCAAACCAGACGCATCAGCCCAGGTCAGCGGCTGTAGCAAGTGTCCGGAATTTAACTTGCTCATGACCGCGAAAAAACCTCGCCGGGTTGGCAATCTGCGGGGGCAATAGCTGCGAATCCTGGCAGTAGCGCGCCGAAGATGCCGCTCAAGGGGCATGTCAGTGCCACCAGTCCTACCGTTAGGAAAGCTCTGAATGAGGCCGAAACTGGTGGCAGTAGCGCTCACGGGAGGAATCCTCGTGCTCGGCGCGGGCAGCGCGGTGGCGGCGTCGCTGCCGTCATGGACGACGCACGCCGCGGGTACGACGGCCCGCGCGGCCGGCTCACGCGGCGTCAGCGCCGCGCCGATCACGCCGTCGTCATTGCCCCCCGCACCGCCGAACACCGCGCCGCCGAACACCGCGCCGGTACGTGCGAAGACATCGACGTCAGGGGCGGGGGCGGCCAGCGCCTCCGCG
>JALYVS010000305.1 GCA_030853115.1 Actinomycetota bacterium | reverse complement strand
CCCAGTACAGTGCACTGGCCTGCGGTAACGCCGTGAAACTACGGTATTACCGCCTACTGGGACTACCGCCGCCGGGGACTACCGTATGGCCCGGCCAGGCGGGTGCGGCCGAAGGCGGCTTCGGTCGCGCCCGGGCCTGGCTCGGCGGTGACCGTGCGGGCGTCGAGGGGCTCACCGCAGTGCGAGCAGGCCGGCACCGCGGTGACGACGTGCCCGCAGGCCGGATGCCTGGTCTGGACCGGCGGGCCGCCCGGCGCCGCCCACTGATCACCCCATTGCCGCATCGCCGTCACCACGTGCCACAGGTCACGGCCCTTGGCGGTGAGCCGGTATTCCGACCGCGGCGGGTGCTCGGAGTAGGCGACGCGTTTCAGGACGTCGTTCTCGACCAGGTAATTCAGGCGCTGGGTCAAGATGTTGCGCGAGACCCCGAGACGGGCCTGGAAGTCGTCGAAGCGGGTCACGCCGAGGAAAGCGTCCCGGACGATGAGCAGGCTCCACCACTCCCCTACGACGTCGAGGCACTGGGCCACCGAGCAGGCCATGTCCTCGAAGCTGGTCCGTCGCACAGGCCAAGCCTATAGGGTTGCTTAATAGAACGCACCTCTCCTAGATTGAGTTCCATGATGAAACCTAGCCAGCTTCCGGTAGTACCCGGATGACCACCGCGCCCGGGTCCGGCCCCGCCGGGCCTGGCACCGCAGAATCCGGCCGCGCCGGGTCCGGTGAATCAGCTGGGACGCCGGTACGCCACCGCGAGGTCACCTGGGAAGATCCTGCGTGCCATCATGGCGGGGCATATCCCGCCGGCGCCGATCGCCGTCCTGCTCGGGATGAGCATCGTTCAGGCCGATCCGGGCCAGGTCACCTTCGGGCTCGAGGTGGGCGAGCACCTGTATAACCCGATCGGGTCGGTTCACGGCGGCGTCTTCTGCACCCTTCTGGACTCGGCCATGGGCTGTGCCGTGCACTCCTCGCTGGCCCGCGGCCAGGCGTACACCACGCTGGAGCTGAAGGTGAACATGGTCAGGACCCTGACCGCGAAGACACCGGACGTGCTAGCTACCGCGCAGGTGATCAGCCAAGGCAGGCGCGTCATCACCGCGTCTGGCCAGATCACCGGACCGGACGGGACCTTGTACGCGCACGGCACGACGACGTGCCTCGTCCTGGAACCGCGGCCAGCCGCGGGAAACCCGCCCGAGGCGGACCAGGAACGGAGAGCGGAAGGAAACGGCAATGGACGCTGACGCCAGCCCGGCGAGCGCCAGGACCGCGACGGCCCCGAGCCTTGACGCGGGCTCCCTGGCCGCGCCCGGTGCCTTCCTGCGGGCCGCCGGCTTCTCCGTCGAGGAGATCAGCGCCCGCCGGGTCGCCGGTTACCTGGAGCTGAGCGCGGAACACCACACGCCCTGGGGCATCGTGCACGGCGGTGTGTACACGACCGCGATCGAAAGCGCGGCGAGCATCGGGGCGAGCAGCGCCGTCCGCGATCAGGGCCAGGTGGCGGTCGGGCTCACGAACACCACTCACTTCCTGCGGGCCATGACCGCCGGCCGGGTGAGCGTCGAAGCGGTCGCCCTGAACCAGGGCCGCACCCAGCAGTTGTGGCAGGTCAACATCACCGACGAGTCTGGCAGGCTCATCGCTCATGGCGAGGTACGCCTGCAGAACGTGGCCGGCCGGTAAAGCCGCTGCCCTAGCCTTCAGCCTCCAGCACGGCCAGGGCGAGCCGGCCGAGCCGTCCGGGATCCGCGATCACGTCGATCGTGGCAACCTTGCCGTTCACGACACCGAACGTGAGGACCACGGACAGCCGGCCACCGGGGGCTACCACGATCCCGGCGGCCCCGTCCACCAGCGCCAGGTGCGCGAACCGGGCGCGCGAGTGGAAGGCGCGGGCCTGGCGGGCCACCACCTCGGCCCCGGTGACGTGACGCGGGATGCCCGGGAGCACGGCGGCCGCGTCCGCCCGAAGCTCGACATCGGGGTCAAGGAGAGCGAGCAGCGCGCCGAAATCCCCGCGGCGTGAGGCGGCCAGAAAGGCCTCGACGATCTCCTTGTGCCTGGACAGCGTGTCACCGGGCACCGCAGGGGTGCCCCGGACCCGGCGGCGGGCCCGGCTGGCTAGCTGCCTGGCCGCGGCCGGGGACCGGCCGGTGATGCCGGCGATCTGGTCGAAGGGCAGATCGAACATGTCGTGCAGCACGAACGCGACCCGCTCAGCCGGTGCCAGCGTGTCGAGGACGATCAGCATCGCGAGGCCGACCGAATCGGCGAGCACCGCCTCGCTTTCCGGGTCGCCTGGATCGGCGGCGGCCGGATCGGCTGCCTGCTGATCGAGCGGCTCCTCCCGCCGCGATGCGCGCGCACGCAGCATGTCCAGGCAGATGCGGGCCACGACGGTGGTCAGCCAGCCGGCCAGATTCTGGACGCCGTCAGCATCGGACCGGCTCAGGCGAAGCCAGGCTTCCTGGACCGCGTCGTCGGCCTCGCTCGACGAGCCGAGCATCCGGTAGGCCACCGCCCGTAGGCGCGGCCGGCTGGCCTCGAAGCGCCCGGCTACCCCGTCAGGCCCGTCAGGTGATCCGTCCATCGTCCCTTCCCCGTCACGTCCCGTCATAGCACTGACGACCCGGAACGGGCCAGTGTGACAGCGCCACGACCGTGAACAGCGGCGGCGCCCGCGAGCCGGCGCGAACGGGGATCCGCCGTACGGGACGATATGCGCATGGATATGGAGTCGTTTCTGGCCGGAGCGCAGGAGCTGCTGGCCATCCCTTCGACGGCCGGCCGGCCTGCTGAGCTGCGGCGAGCCCTCGATTTCGTGCTCGATTTCGTCGGGCCGGCCGGCCCGGTGGAGCGGTTCGAGTCGGGCGGCAAGCCCAGTGCGCTGGTCTGCGCCGCGGGGGCACGCACGGATTTCCGCGTCATCCTCAACGCCCACCTGGACGTCGTGCCTGCCCCGCCCGGGCAGTTCCGCCCCCGCCGCGAGGGCAGCCGCCTTTTCGCTCGCGGCGCCCAGGACATGAAGGTGTCAGCGCTGCTGGCGGCCCAGGTTTTCCGCGAGCTGGCAGGCCAGCTGCCTTATCCGGTCGCGCTGCAGTTGGTCACCGACGAGGAGGTAGGCGGGTGTGACGGGACCTGGCACCAGCTTGAGCGCGGTGTCCGCGGCCAGTTCGTCATCATCGGCGAGACTAGCGGCTTGCGTGTCGTCACCGAATCCAAGGGGATCGTGACGGTGACGCTGAGGTCGGCGGGCCGCAGCGCGCACGGCGCTTATCAGTGGCTGGGGGACAATGCCCTGGTCAAACTGGTGCGAAGCGTGAGCAACCTGCAGGCCAGGTATCCGGTCGCCACCGAGGAGGTGTGGCGGACCACGCTCACCCTGGCGCGCGTCAGCACCGGGAACCAGGCCCGCAATCAACTACCCGCCGACGCGGAAGCGTGGCTCGATATCCGGTACCCGGCCGGCGATGCGGACTTCAGCGGCAACAGCGCCGAGGAGATCAGGGCCTACCTGGCGGGTTTCTGCGAGCCGGGGGTCACCGTGGTGGTCGATCGCGTCGACCAGCCGCATCACACCGATCAGGACCATCCGGATGTGCTGCGGCTGCAGCAGGCGGCCCGGGCCCAGGGCTATCCGGGGGACGTCCTGCGCAAGCACGGCGCGGGCGACGGCCGTTTCTACGGTCAGCTGGGCATCGCCGCGGTCGCGTTCGGTGTCGGCGGCGAGGGCCAGCACGGCCCGCACGAGTATGCCGACATCACCACGATCGAGCCCTACTACCAGGCCCTGACGGGGTTTCTCACGTCCCTGGCCCAGGATCAGCCGTGACCTGAGGACCCGCCCGGCATCGAGGCCGTGGCCATGAGCTCCGCGGCGGTCACCGGCCGGGCATGATCGGGGGCTTGTCCCGGTCAAGCTCCGCGGGACCGCCGGGGGCACGACCGCGCAGGTCGTCGCGTACGTACTGGCCGAGCTTCCTGGTTTCCCTGCCGTTCAGGAACGCGCCCGCGGCCGCGCCGGTGAGCAGCGGGCCCAGGGAGGCCGCGCTGCGGCCTGCCCGGGCGGTCAGGCGCCGGCGGAGCAGCCGGGTCAGCGGGGATCCGGCCGCGAAGATCACGCCGCCGGGAACCGGGGAAACCCCCCGGCGATGTGCCCACGCGGCAAGGTAGGCGCTCATCCGCTCCGGGAATTTGCCCGGGGCCGGCGTCCCGTACGCCTCGTGAAGCTCGGCGACGAGCTTGATCTCGATGCCGACCACGACCAGGGTCTCCGCGACAATCTCCGCGGGGAAGGCGGGCAGCACCGGCAGCACGGACACCATGCCCGCGGTACCCCCGGCCGCGGCTGACGCGCGAGCCGCGCCTTGGATGAGCGCGTCAGCGATCTCGTCGGGAGACTTCCCGGGAAACTGCGCCCGTAGCGCCGCCTGGTTGCGTACCCGCAGGCGCGGCGCCATCGCGATCACCTGGGCCACGAGGTAGCCGGTGCCGGCGCCTGCCTGCTGCCGGGCCGCCCGCGTTCCCGACCCGGCTCCGCTGCGCACGGCACGCGTCCCGCGGCCCGCCGAGCTCGCGGCCTTGGTGAACGCGCGAACGACCCGGTGCCGTTCCTGCGGGCGATCTTCCTCGGTGATATCGGCAGCGACCTGGGCCGCCTGGAGCGAGATGTCGGATTCTGAATCAGCCATGCCGGTCCCCTACCCGTGATTACCGCCGACCCACCTATCGGCCCGGTCCCCGTTTCTCAGTTGGGGTTGTACGGCGTATTCCGCAGGTCCGGAGCCGGCCGGGAGGTTGTGGTGCGCAGCATGGCCGTCTCCCGGGACAGCAGGGTCCGCTGGGCGCTGAGCCGCTGGACGGTGTCGGGCTCAGCCAGTAGTCCCTGGTGTTCAGTCAGGTCAATGATCATCGCGGCGGCGACCACGAACGACAGCAGCTTGGGCTCGTCCGGCAGTTCCTCGATCCGGACGGTGGCGCCGCCCCATTCGGTCAAGGCGTCCAGGTAACCGCGGAACGCCGTCTGCACGGTGCGCACCAGCGGCGCGGCGCTCAGCCCGGTCTCGTCGTCGGCGAGCAGATCGACCTCACCTTGCAGGTAAGGACGCGTCTCGTCGAGGCTGAGCAGCTTGAAGCGCTGGGTGCCGACGGCGATGATGTCGTACCGGCCGTCCTCGTGCGGCTCGACGCGGCGCAGGCTCGCGATACAGCCGACCTCGTACAGCGAGTGCACACCGTCGATGCCCGTCTCGCGGCCTTTGCGGATCGCGATGACGCCGAACCTGCGCGGGTCAGGCCCGTCGAGCAAGTCGCGAACGAGCTCACGGTACCGTTCCTCGAAGATATGCAGCGGCAGGAGCATACCCGGGTAGAGCACCGCGCCGAGCGGAAACAGGGGCAGCATCTCACTCATAACCCGACCATACGCGCCGGCCGGCCGCGAGCGTCAGATGCCCCTAGAGCGTCAGGACGATCTTGCCGCGGGTATGACCCTGGCCCAGGCGGCGGTAGGCGTCCTGGACCTCGCTGAGCGGGAACGACCCGGCGATCGGCACCTCGAGCTTGCCTGCCGCGATCAGCCCGGCGAGCTCGGCCAGCACGCTCGCGCTGGCCCCGGCCATGCTGCCCTCAGCCTTGACGCCGTGCTCGGCTACCGCGTCGAACCGGACGATCGTGTCGATGCGGGAAGGCTCGACGCCGAGTTCCAGGGCGAGCTCGACGTAGTCCGCGCCGATGGTATCGATGAACGCGTCGACCTTGGCGGCTGCCTGCCGGATCCGGTCAGCTACTCCGTCACCGTAGGCGACGGGTATCACCCCATGACTGGTCAGCCATTCGTGCTGCGCCGCACTGGCCAGCCCGATCACGGTAGCGCCGGCCCGGCTGGCCAGCTGGACGGCGATCGAGCCGACTCCGCCCGCCGCTCCCGAAACCACCACGGTGTCACCCTTGGTCAGCGTGACCGCCCGCACGGCGGCGTAAGCGGTCGCGCCGGCCACGAACAGGGATCCGGCTACCTCCCACGGCAGGCCGGGCGGCTTGGCGGTCAGATTCTGCTCCTCGACCACGACGAACTCAGCCTGACTGGCCCGGTTATCGGTGTAGCCGATCACTTCGTCGCCGGCCGAGACGCGGGTTACGGCCTGGCCGGTCTGCGCCACGATCCCGGCCAGGTCACTGCCTTGCCCGGAAGGAAAAGTGGACGGCCACCTGGAGTGCAGCAGGCCCGCGCGGATCTTGGCCTCGCCGGGGTTGATCCCGGCCGCCTTGACCTGGACCAGCACCTGCCCGGGGCCTGGCTCCGGCTTCGGTACGTCCACCACCTTCAGGACGTCCAACTCGCCGTACTCATCGAACCGTACTGCTTTCACTGGCGTGCCTCCGTTCTCCAAGTGCAGTCAACGGCGAGATACCGCCAGGTATGCCCGCGGGCGCTTGTTCTACCGCGCGTGAATGTCGGCGAGACCGGTTAGGGTGCGACGGTGGCGGAACGCTGGGATCGGACGAGGGTGCTCGCACTGGCACCCGACGCTGCGTCGCAGCGCATCGCGCAGGCGCTGGCCGTGGCCGGCTCATGGCCGCTGACCGGGGCCAGCGAGGCTGGCGAGCTGTGGGGCGAGTGCCGCGGCAGCGCCGCCGCGCCCTACCGCGCCGCCGTCGATCTGGCCGGCCCGGCGTACCACTGCTCGTGCCCGAGCCGGAAGTTCCCGTGCAAGCACGCCCTGGCCCTCCTGCTCCGGTGGGCCGACGGCGCCGTCAGCGACAGCCCCGGCGATCCACCCGCCTGGGCCCAAACCTGGTTCGCGTCCCGCGCGGCCCGGGCCGGCCGCACCAAGACGAACGAGCCAGACGACCCCAAGACCGACGCCGCCGCCGCTCTTCGCCGCGCGGAGCAGCGCGAAACCAGAATTTCCGCGGGCCTGGCCGAGCTCGACCGGTGGCTGTGCGACCAGGTGCGGCAGGGCCTGGCGGGCAGCCAGCAGGCCGGCTACCGGCACTGGGACGACATCGCCGCCCGCATGGTCGACGCGCAAGCCCCTGGCCTGGCGGAGCGCCTGCGCTCGCTCGCCACGGTTCCGCATTCAGGCCCCGGCTGGGACGGCAGGCTGCTGGAGGAGTACGCGCTGCTGCGGCTGCTCGCCGTCGCCTACGGCAAGCAGGCCGGACTGCCGCCGCCCCTGCGGGACACCGTCCGGACCCGGATCGGGTTCACGGTCCGCCAGGCCGACGTGCTGGCCAGCGGCCAGCGCATCAGGGATCAATGGCAGGTGCTGGCCCGGCGGGATCTGGACCAGGACCGGCTGCGGGTCCGCCGGACTTGGCTGCACGGGCGGACGAGCGGGCGGTACGCGCTGGTGCTGAGTTTCGCCGCGGCCGGCCAGTTGCTGGACGGCTCCCTCACGCCCGGCACCGAGGCCGACGCGGAAATGGCCTTCTACCCAGCGGCGGTCCCGATGCGCGCCCTGGTCGCGGTCAAGCAT
>JALYVS010000304.1 GCA_030853115.1 Actinomycetota bacterium | reverse complement strand
CCAGGTCCTGCGCGAACTGCAGATCGTCCTGGCCGTCATCCTCGGCACCTGCCCGCTCTGCCGTCAGCCGGTCACCATCGGCGGACTGGAAGCCGCCCTGTCCGCGACCTAACAAAGTACTACTAGGAATCCTCCCGGGTTTCTTCCGCAACTGCAGCTGGGTGACCTGCTGGCAGAGTTGCAAACCCGGCTGCAGGCCGTGGCGACGACCAGGGACCGGATGGGCGCCCTGCTCGAGGCGGTCGTAGCTATTGGCTCCGGCCTGGACCTGGAGTTCGCGCTGCGGCGGATCGTGCAGACCGCGGTCGGGCTGGTCGACGCGAGCTACGGGGCGCTCGGCGTCGTCAGCGAGGCAGGCGGCTGGCCGAGTTCATCCCGGTCGGACTGAGCGAGGACGAGATCGAGCGGATCCACCACTGGCCGGAAGGGCACGGCCTGCTCGGCCTGCTGATCGACGGTCCCCGGCCGCTGCGGCTGGCCGACATCGCCGCCCACGAATCGTCCGGGTTTCCCGACGGGCACCCGCCGATGCACGGCTTCCTCGGCGTCCCGGTGCGGATCAGGGACGAGGTGTTCGGCAATCTGTACCTGACCAACAAGCGCGATGGCGGGGAGTTCACCGAGGACGACGAGTCGGTGCTGATCGCCCTGGCGGCCGCGGCCGCGGTGGCGGTGGAGAACTCCCGGCTGTACGAGGCGGCCCGCCGTCAGCACCGCTGGATCCAGGCCATCGCCGAGGTCACCACCCGGCTGCTGTCCGGCTCCGCGCTCGGCGAGGTGCTGACCGACGTCACCCGGCAGGCGCGGGAGCTGTCCGAGGCCGACCTGGCCGTGCTGGCCCTGCCCGACGAGAGCGGACGCCGGCTGACGATCACCTACGCCGACGGTGACGGTGCGGAAGCCACCCGCGGCCTGGTGCTGCCGGTCGGCGACTCCCTGTCCGGCCGGGTGCTGACCACCGGCGCGCGGGTCATCTCCGCTGACTTCGCCGCCGACGAGCGGGCCTCGCAGGCCGCCCGCGGCGTGATGACCCACATCGGGCCCGCGGTGGTGTTCCCGCTCGGCGTGCCGGGCAACGTCCGCGGCGTGCTCACCGTCGGGCGCCGCCACGGCGCCACGGTGTTCCCCCGGCTCAGGTGACGTGGCGGCCTCCTTCGCCGCGCAGGCCGGCCTCGCGCTCGAGCTCGCGGCCAGCCGGGCCGAAGCCGAGCGGCTCTCGCTGTACGAGGACCGGGACCGGATCGCCCGCGACCTGCACGACCTGGTCATCCAGCGGCTCTATGCCACCGGCATGTCGCTGGATGGGACGATGCCGATGATCACCCGGCCGGAGGTGGCGAGCCGGATCACCAACGCCGTGGACGCGATGGACGACACCATCAAGGACATCCGCGCCACCATCTTCTCACTGCAGGCCAGGCCGGCCGACGGCGTCGATCAGCCGGACCTGCGCGGCGACATCGTTACCCTGGTCGAGGAGATGACGCCGATGCTCGGCTTCGCCCGTCGCTGCGGCTGGGCGCAGGCCTGGCCGCGCCGGTCCGCCCGGAACTGAGCGAGCAGGTGCTCGCCGCGTTGCGCGAGGCGCTGTCCAACGTGGCCAGGCACGCACAGGCCAGCGCGGTGGACGCGACCGTGGACGTGGATCCGGACGGGATTCTCACCGTCCTGGTCGCTGACGACGGGGTCGGGATCCCGGTCGAGATCAAGCGCAGCGGGCTGCGCAACCTGGCCACCCGGGCTCAGGGCCTCGGCGGTGAGCTGCGGCTCGGACCCGCCGACCTGGCCGACCCGCACGGGCCCACGCCGGGCACCCGGCTGGAGTGGCGCGTCCCGCGCGGTTAAACACCGAAGCCGAGGGCGCGGCCGCCTGGCGCAGGTCGTCCCGCACCCGAAGGGTGGTGCGACCTGGGCGATGACCTGTTCGGCCTGCGCGGTGGCGTCCTGACCCCAGATCGCGGCGGTGCCCTGGTCGCTGACGATGTAGCTGTGCTGGAACGACGTCACCGGGCACGCTAGCCGGGGCACCACGGTCGAGACATCCGCCTTGGGGTGCCAGGAGGGCAGCGCGATGATGGCCAGGCCGCCGGGTGAGTGCAGCGCGCCGACCACGAAATTGGGCTGCCCGCCGAAGCCGGAGTAGATCACGCCGTGCACCCGGCTCGCGTTCGCCTGGGCGAACAGGTCGACCTGCAGCGCGGTGTTGACGGACACCATCTGCGGCCGCAGCATGATCTGCGCCGGGTCGCTGATCGTCTCCGTGCGCATCATCCGGATGCTGGGGTTGCGGTCCATCCAGTCGTACAGTTCGGCGCGGCCGGACGCGAAGGATGCGGTGATCAGGTGGCCAGGTTCCAGGGCACCCGCCTTTTCCAGCGCGAGCACTCCGTCGCCAAACATCTCCGACCACACCTTGAGGGAATGCTTTCCCGCGAGCGCGGCCAGGACAGGCTCGGGGACCGCGCCGATGCCGAGCTGAAGCGTCGCGCCGTCGGTGACGAGCGCGGCGACCCGGTCGCCGATGGATGCGCACGCATCCAGGACCGGCCGCGGCGGAGGTGACGGCAGCGGGATATCCGCTTCGATCGCGTAGTCGATGCTGTCAGCGACCAGCACCGCGTCGCCGTAGGTATAGGGCATGTTCGGGTTGATCTGCGCGATGACCAGCCCGCCCCGGGCGCGGGCCGCCTCGATCGCGGCGGGCAGCACGTTTACCTCGATGCCCAGCGACACCGTGCCGCCGGCACCCAGCGACGCCGTGCCGCCGGCGGCCGGAGCTGAAGTCTGCACGAGCACCACGTCTGGCGCCAGCGGCCCAGCGAGCAGGACCGGGACCAGCGACAGCCGGCCTGGAAAGTACCGCAGCCGGCCGCGACCACGCATACCCGGGCCGACGAACGGAGATTCGAGCGTGACTCCGTCCCGGTCGGGCATACCCGGCTGCGCGTTGAGCGCGAACAGCTTGTACTCTGCGACGGCTGCGTCGAGCACGGCACCCCTGCCAGGGGGTACCGGAATTGCCCCCCACCACGACCCGGGGCATGCCAGGCAGCGCACTGAGAACGGCCGCGAGCCTCTCGGCAGAAACGATCCGCACAGGTCAATCCTTCCGGTAGGCCAGCAGCGGGGGTTCCGGCGGCTGCGGGCCGGAGGCTAGGAGCCGGCGGCCGGTCAGAATCTCCGGGGAATCCGGATGAACTGATCCCGCGTCCCGGGAGCCCAGGAGCTGAGGCCCATCTTCTGGAGCCAGCCGATGTCCTCGGGCTCGGTGACTTGCCGCGACGGCCCGATGGCGGTAACGGTCCAGCCCGCCTGCTGCGCCGCGTCCAGGCAGTCAACCTCGAACGCGACGATGGAATGCTGGGTGGCGGTGGCCAGCTGGCCACCGCTAGCTGTCCTGATCACGATGTCGCCGTGGTCAAGCGCGAAGTTGACCAGCCCGACGGCCGGCAGCGCCCGCCGGGTGTAGATGATCCGGCCCACGGATGCCGATGCCATCAGCTGCAGGGATTCATCCCTGGACAGTTGCTCGAGGGCCGAGCCGTCGGAGTACATCTCCCGAGGATGCCGGGTCACTACCGCCTGGAAACAGGGCCCCAAAGTCCTTAGTCGCCGGGCTGTGAAGCCCGGCCGCCGCGGCCGACGCCGTCCTCATCGAACTGGTCGTGGTGCTGGTCGTGGTGCTGGTGGTCGAAGGCGCGGACCGCGTAGGCGGCGGCCTGGGTGCGGCGTTCCATGCCGAGCTTGGCGAACAATGCCGACACGTAGTTCTTCACCGTCTTCTCGGCCAGGAGCATCCGCTCCCCGATCTGCCGGTTCGTCAGCCCCTCCCCGATCAGCTTCAGGATCCGCCGCTCCTGACCCGACAACCCCGCCAGCGGATCCTTACGTGCCGACTGACCCCGCAACCGCGCCATCAGCTGACCCGCCCGCCCGCGGATCCAGCATCGACTGCCCCGACGCGACCGTCCGCACCGCCCCCACCAGATCCGTGCCCCGGATCTGCTTCAGCACATACCCCGCCGCTCCCGCCATGACCGCGTCGAACAACGCCTCGTCATCGCCGAACGACGTCAGCATCAAGCACGCCATTTCCGGCATCTTCGACCGGATCTCCCGGCACACCGACACCCCGTCCCCATCCGGCAGCCGCACGTCCAGCACCGCCACATCCGGCCGCAGCCCGGAATCCGCGCGAGCGCCGACGACTCCGTCCCCGCCTCCCCTACCACCCGGATATCCGGCTCGGCCTCCAGCAGGTCACGGACCCCGGCGGACCACCTCGTGGTCATCAAGCAGGAACACCGAGATCGGCTTCGGCGTCTGCTGGCCGGACGGAGAACCGCTGGCCGGATGTATCACCCTGACTCCTGACGTTCGCGGCCTAACCCCGAACGGCCGGGGACCAGGTCACTCTAGCAGTTCGCCGTCCGAAGGTAAGGGACCAAAGACCCTAGCAAGCGGCCCTGATTCCCCCTGTTGGGTAACCGCGGCAGGCCTAGCATCAGCAGGGAAGGTTCAACAAGGAACCATAAGCAGCAGGAGGCTGACATGCGTGGAATTCTGGTCGGATTGGACGGCTCCGGCCATTCGCAGCGCGCCCTGGAATGGGCTATCAAAGAAGCCGGGCTCCGGCACGCGCCGCTGACCGTACTCACGGTGCACCAGGCCGTCGCGAACTTCTATGGCGGCGTGTCCAACTACGCCGATGACGGGCCGCTTACCCAGAAAGCCCGCGAGGCGGCCCAGGCCGAAACCGACAAGGTGCTGGCCGGCCTCGACGGACCCCATCCGGAGTCCGTCACGGTCACGGCGGTGCACGGTTTCCCGGTTGAGGAGATCCTCAAGGCCGGCAGCGACGCCGACATGATCGTGGTCGGCTCGCGCGGGGCAGGCGGATTCACCCGCCTGCTGATGGGGTCGGTGGCCGGCCAGGTCGCCGAGCACGCACCGTGCCCGGTGCTCATCGTCCCGCCGGATCAGCACAGCTGACGCGGGTACCGATCCGGGCCGCGGGCGGTCACGGCGTCAGTCGGTCACGGCGTCAGGCCATTCGATGGGAAGGCGGCCTTCCTGGTGGCCAGGCTGGCCTGGTCCACCGGGTCGGCCGGGTTGTAGCCCGTCTCGAAGCCGGTGCGGCGGTCAAAATCTCCCTGGCCGCCTTCGGTCATCGTGTCCGGCGCGGTCGCGGTGGTGGTCGCGGCCACGTACTCGCGCCACGACTCGGGCGTCCCCGCCGCCGGGTCCAGCGGCCGGCCTGCGGCCTTGAACAGCAGGTGGGTCCAGGCCCTGGGGACCACGTTGACGTGCTCGTAACCGCCGCCGCCAGTGAGCAGCCAGCGGCCGCCCGCCACCTCATGGGCGAGCGCATGCAGCGCGGCGTCCGCGGCCCGCTGCGCGTCGATGGTCAGTCCCAGGCTGGCCAGCGGGTCGCTCCAGTGGGTGTCGCAGCCATGCTGGCTGACCAGCAGTTGCGGGGCGAACGCCCGCAGCAGCGGCGGTACCACTGCGCCGAAGGCCCGCAGCCACCCGGCGTCCCGGGTCCCCGCGGGCAGCGCCACGTTGACCGCCGCCCCCGGCGCGTCCGGCCCGCCGATCTCGGTGGGCTGCCCGGTGCCGGGAAACAGCGTGTCCGGATGCTCATGCAGGCTGATGGTCAGCACCCGCGGGTCGTTCCAGAACGCCGCCTGCACGCCGTCGCCGTGGTGCACGTCCACGTCGACGTAGGCGATGCGTTCGGCGCCCGGGCGCAGCAGCCAGGCGATCGCGATGGCCGGGTCGTTGTTAGATGCAGAACCCGATGGCGCTCCTGGCCATCGCATGGTGCAGGCCGCCGGCGATGCTGACCCCGTGCTCCGCGGACTGGGTCCAGACCGCCCGCGCCGCGGCCAGCGTGGCCCGGCCACCATCGCGGCGGCGTCGTGCATCCCGGCGAACACCGGGTCGTCGGTGGTACCGAGCCCGTGCATGAGCAGGGCACGTTCGGTCATGTTCGGGGTGCTGCGGCCGCCCTGGGACAGCCAGGCCGGGTCGCTGGCCAGCCGGACCAGGGAATATAGGTCGGGTCGTGGATGAGTTCGAGCTCGGCGTCGGTCGCCGCGGCCGGGACCACGACGCTGACCCCGTCCTCGGAGCCGAAGCCGAAGGCCCGGGCCAGTTCCATGGTCAGCTTGAGCCGGACCGGCGCGAGCAGGTGGCCAGGACCGAAGTCGTAGCCGGTCAGCCGGTCGTCCCAGGCCGCGTGCAAGGTGCAGGTCATGATGGCCTTTCTGAATCCGCCGGTGGATCCACCGGCGGATCCGCCCCGCCGGAGTCGGCCGGGTGTCCCGCCTGCCATAGCCGATAGTAAGCGCCGCCGGTGGCGATGAGCTCAGCGTGGGTGCCCCGCTCGGTCACCCGGCAGATCCGCGGTCAGCGCCCGGCGATTATCCGGGTCCAGGTGCGCGGTGGGCTCGTCCAGGACGAGCAGCGCCTGTGCGTGCCGAGAATCTTGTCCGCGGCTCTGACCAGCAGGATGGCCCTCCCGGCCGTCCGGCCGCGATGATCACCGTTCATGTGCCTGCGGTTCGTCTTCCTCCTGATTACGCAGGTCGCCGCGTGGCTGCGTCTATCCCGGCGTGAAGAGAGGTGGAAGACCGCGGAGATCTTGCTCCTGCGCCACCAACTCGCCATACTCAAGCGGCGGCAGTCGCGCCGTCCGAAGCTGAACTGGGCGGACCGGGCCCTACTCGCGACCCTGCTCAGCGTGATAGCGAAAACGCGGAGCCAGAGGCTGGGCCTGTTGGTCAGCCCGGACACGATCGTGCGCTGGCACCGCGACATCGTCCGCCGCCGCTGGGCGACGCGTTCCATGCACGGCAGGACTGGCCGGCCGCCGACCCGGCGGAACATTCAGGCCCTGGTCCGCCGGCTGGCCCGCGAGAATCCCGAATGGGGATACCGAAGGATCCACGGCGAGCTAGCCGGCCTCGGGGGTAAAGTCGCAGCGTCGACCGTATGGGAGATCCTCAAGGCCAGCGGTATCAACCCGGCCCGGCGTCGGGTCGGGCCGACCTGGTCGCAATTTTCGCACTCCCAGGCCGAGGCGATCCTGGCGTGCGACTTCTTCACGGTCGACCTGCTCGACGGCACCCAGGCCTATGTCCTGGCCGTGGTCGAGCACGCGACCCGGCGCATCCGCATCCTGGGGGCCACCTTGCATCCCGCCGGGCAGTGGACAGCCCAGCAGGCCCGCAACCTCCTCATGGACCTCGGCGAACAGGCGGATCAGGTCAAGTTCATGATCCGCGACCGCGGCTCGAACTTCACCGCCGCATTCGACGCGGTCCTCGCCGAGGCTGGCATCCGGACCGTGCTTTGCAACATCCGGACGCCCGCATGAACGCGATCGCCTGACGTTATTCGTCCAGTCCACGGCGAAGTTGCGGGTGAACAGGAAGACCTGCTCCTTATAGCCGTGCAGCCAGCGGCCGAGCGCGTATCCGGGGTGGTTGCCGCTGTCCCAGTCCCGCAGCCGGTTGTGGATGA
>JALYVS010000039.1 GCA_030853115.1 Actinomycetota bacterium | reverse complement strand
CGGATCCACCTGGACCCCGATCTACTCCACCACCACCGGCACCGGCGGTACCCAGACCCTCAACGTCACCGGGTCCGGCCGCTACATCCGCATGTACGGCACCGCCCGCGCCACCCAGTACGGCTACAGCCTGTGGGAATTCAGCGTCTACGGGCCGGCCGGGAGCGGCGGCGGCAACACGGTTACCGTCACTAACCCCGGTAGCCAGACCTCGACCGCGGGCACCGCGGTCAGCCTGCAGATCACCGCCACCGATTCGGCGTCCGGCCAGACCCTGACCGACACCGCTACCGGGCTTCCCGCCGGGCTGTCCATCAGCTCGTCCGGCCTGATCTCCGGGACCCCGGGCACGGCGGCCACCTCCAGCGTCACCGTGACCGCCACCGACACGACAGGCGCGGTCGGCACCGCCACCTTCAGCTGGGCCGTGACCAGCGCGGGAGGCGGCGGTTCGGGTGCCCCGCCCCCGTCGTTCTGGGGCAACACCAGCGCCATTCCCGCCGCGCACAACGTCCTGGAAGTCTCCATCGTGAACCAGACGAACGGCCAGTACCCGGACAGCGAGGTCTACTGGAGCTTCAACGGGCAAGAAGAATCGATCGCCCAGCAGCCGTACATCGACATGCCGGCCAACTCGGCTGGGCGGATGTATTTCTACCTCGGCTCCCCGAACAGCCCGTATTACGACTTCATCGAGTTCACCGTGGGCGCGTCGTCGATCAACCTGGACACCACCAGGGTGGACCGCTTCGGCCTCAAGCTGGCCCTGCTCCTGCACGGCCACGACGGGTCCAACCAGGAGGTCGGCGAGAACTACGCCACGTTCACAGAAAGCCGGAGCGCAACCTTCCAGCGATTCGAGAACGCGGTGCCGGCCCAGTTTAAAGAGCTGGCGACCGATCAGGCTCCGTACGGCATCCCGTCGCCCGGTAACGATCCCGCGTTCCAGACGGGCGGCGCGTACGCGAGCTACTTCACCAGCTACGCGGCCGCCAACGGCGACAGCAGCGATTCCACCGCTCAGATCTTCGGCTGCGGCGGCACCCTGGCGGCCAATCCCCCGCTGTGCGCGGGCCTCAACCGGCACGTCGCGCAACTGCCCGCCGCCCAGCAGAGCAACCCGGCCAACTTCTACCAGGCTGGTCCGGCGAACTACTATGCCTGGTTCTGGCATCAGAACGCGATCAACGGCCGGCAGTACGGGTTCCCCTACGACGATGACGCCGGGCAGTCCTCGGACATCTCGGTGACCAACCCGCAGTACCTGGTGGTCGCCGTCGGCTGGTGATAACGGTGGTTTATGGCCGGTAGTCGAAGAGGGCCGCTGATCACATCGGCGGCCCTCTTCAAATACGCTGTGGGACCAGCTGGAGGGGCCCATGTCAGAACGAAAACGGGCAACCGTGCGCGATCTGCGCCGGGATAACCGGTCTGTGCTGCTGACGTCGCTGTATTTCGATCAGCCACGCAGCCGCCAGGATCTGAGTGAGGCCACCGGGCTCAGTTCCGCATCGGTCAGTAACGTCATTCGTGAGCTGCTCCAGGAAGGAATCGTGGTCGAGGCCGGGTCGGTGGATTCGGAGGGCGGCCGCCCCCGCGCCCTGCTCCAGATCAACCCAGGCTACGGATACGTCATCGGGGTCGACGTCGGCGAGACTCGCGTCCGCGTCGAGCTATTCGACTTGATGATGACCGAACACGCCAAGGCCGACTACCCGCTGGCTCCCAGGGAACACGGCGTCGACGTGATCGTCGGCGCGGTCGTCACCGGGCTGGCCACTGTCCTGGCCGACGGAGGCATCGACGCCTCGCGCGTCCTCGGGATCGGTGTCGGGGTACCCGGCATCGTCGAGCACGGACCTGAGGTGCTCGTGCACGGGCAAACCTTCGGCTGGGAGTCGATCCCGCTGGAACGGCTGCTCCGCTCGGGTACCGGCTTGCCGCTGGACATTGACAACGGCGCCAGGACCATGAGCCAGGCGGAGCTGTGGTTCGGCGCAGGCGGGGGCGCTCAGCACGCGGTCGTGTGCCTGATCGGTTCCGGTGCGGGGGCCGGCATCATTACCAACGGGCGTGCCCACCGGGGTTCCACCTCGAGTGCCGCGGAGTGGGGGCACACCACCGTAGTTGTGGGCGGCCGTGCCTGCAGGTGCGGGTCGCGGGGATGCCTTGAGGCTTACGTGGGGGCCGAGGCGATCCTCGACCTATACGGCCTGCCGCTGCCCGGCGATGATCAGGAGTCCGCGCTCGCGGCCCTGATCAGCAGCTACGCTACGTCGGCCAGGGCGGCGGAGGTACTGAATGACACGGCCCGGTACCTCGGCGTCGGCATCGCGAATCTGATTAATCTGCTCAACCCAGAGCGGATTATCCTGGGCGGCTGGGCCGGACTTCTGCTCGGCGATCTGATGCTCCCCGCCATCCGCGCAGCGGCCCGCCAGCATTCGCTGAGACATCCCTTCACCGAGACGTTGATCGAGTTGGGACGCCTCGGTCCGGACGCAGTCGCACTCGGCGCCGCCACCCTCCCCCTCGAGCGCTTCCTCAACGGCAGGCCGCATTAGCGCCGGGGAGGCCGGGCTGACCGAGGAGGTCCCGTGGTTAGGTGAGCTCAATCAGGGGGAACGCCCGGTTCCGGCGGGGTGGGACCAGGAAGTTCTGCCGCCGGGTGGTGGTGATGAACCGCTCGACGCCGTTGTCGTCGTCTGCGCCTTTCAGGAATTGCTGCTGCAGGTTTTGCGCAGCCTGGGCGCTGCGCATCCGGGCGAAGAAGTCGGCGGTCGGCACGTAGATCAGGAATTGCAGCTTGAACTGGTTACTGCCGGCCGGGAGCCCGGTTTGGCCGGGATAGGGGGTGAAGGCGGGTACGTCCATGCCGTCGAGCCCGGGACCGTCGGCGCGAATGTGCATGGGGGTGCCGTCCGGTGCGCGCGAGACCTGCTGAAGTGCGGCCTCGTGGCCGATGCGGGGTTCGCCGGTGAAGGTGGCGTTGATCGTCGCGTTGCTGGGCGTGAACAGGCCGGCGCTGTCCTGAGCGCCGGCCGCGGCGGCGGCGGTGCCCTGGAAGACGTTGTTGACGAAGGCCGGACCGCCGCCGTTGGTGTACTGGTCGGTGTTGCCGGCGGCGGGTATGCCGTTGGGAGTACTGAGCTGGTTGGAGCGGAACATGTACTGACACCGCTCGGTGAATGGCTCGCCATCGGGCCGCCGCGGATCCTGGCCGGGCCTGTTGTAAAACTGATAGAGGTCGTCGATGACGTGCGAGAAATGGGCGATGGAGCCGTTGTCGAAGTAATCGCCCGCGTCGGCGTCGGTGAGCCTGGCGGATGAGTTCCCGGCGAACGTGCAGATCTCAGGTGGCCCGGCGGCGTTGACCTGCTGGTCGACGAAGCCCATCGCCATCGAGGAGTTGGGGTTCATCCTCGGCGCGAACTCGAAGCCGGACTGGTCGGCCATCTTGCGCGGCAGTCCGACCTGCACGAACTGCACGCGCGGCGTCCCGTAGGTGATCAGCCCGTTGAAGTCGGGCGAGGACACTTTCGCGCCGTTCAGATTGTTGCTGCCCTGCAGCCACAAGCTGACGGCGGTCAGGTTGGCTATCGAATCGCTACGGAAGTGGAAGAGCATGTCGTTGTTCTCGATCGCCACGTTGACGTTGAACCGGTCCTTGGTGATCCCGGGGATCAGCGCGTGCGGGCCGCCGACCAAGCCGCCCACGACATCGGTAGGGGACGGGACCGCCTCCTCAAGCGCGAGCCGGCTCGGGTCGGACAGCAGGTGCGGAACGTGCGAGCTGACCAGCGACTGGGGCAGCCGGCTGAAGTAGGGCAGGCCGTAGGACACCGAGAAAATGAGTACCCCGGCTGGGCTGGCTGGGTAGTTGTCTTCGATGGTGTAAAGGACGTGGCCCAGCAGGTGCTTCTCGGTATTGGTCGGGGTCCGGGTCAGCTTGGCCGGGAGCAGCAGTGCGTACGTGGGCGGGAACTGCGCGGTCACGTTACCGGCGCCGTCGTTATAAACCTGCGCCGGGTTGATGAAGCCGCCCATGGCGAACTGGATATCGGAGAACGCAGTGGCCGCGGCAGCCGGCCGCACGAGCGGCGTGGCCAGTTGCTCCAGTAGCGTGGCCTGCGAGATAAGGAATGCCACGGCTGCGGTCCTCTTCAGGGCCGACCGCCGGCTCATGACTATGCCCGTCAGATCCTGTGCATCCATGTCTGAAATCCCTTCGGTACCCCCTAGATTCCTGATCTGGCCTCGTCCCGCCCGGCCAGGCGGGGCCGCGAGCGCAGGTCGCCCGCGGCCCCGGCTTGCTTAGCTGCCGTAGACCTGGAACTCCCAGAGGGAGTAGCCGTACCCGGTCCCCCGCTTCGTGCCGTACATCCGGACGTACCGCCCTGATCCGGTCACGGTCAGGGTTTGGGTGCCGCCCGTGCCCGTCGTCGTGGAGTAGATGGTCGTCCAGTTAGTACCGTCAGCGGACGTCTGGATCTGGAACGCCGTGGCGTACGCGTTCTCCCAGTTCAGGACGACCTTGCTGATGGTGTGGGTGGCTCCTAGGTCGACCTGCAGCCATTGCGGGTCACTGGAGGCGCTCGACCAGCGAGTCGACAGGTTGCCGTCGACGGCGTTAGATGCCGGGTACCCGGCGCCCTGCACCGACGATGCGGTGGCAGGCTGCCCCTGGGACAGCAGCCCGCCCCCGCCCGATCCGCTGGCCGGCGTCGCGGTCGCCTCGTTCGAGCTCGGCGATGCGCCCGCCGAGTTGCTCGCGGTGACCTTGTAGTAGTACGCGGTGCCGTTGGTGAGTCCGGTGTCGGTGAAGCTGGCCGAGGTGGTCGTGCCGACCGCGGTGGTGCCCTCCGCGCCGGGGGCGGTGCCTCGGTAGACGCTGTAGCTGGTAGCACCGGCGCTGGCACCCCAGGTCAGTCCGACCGAGCCGTTGCCCGCGGTGGCGTTAAGGCCGGCCGGCGCAGGCGGGACGGTGGCGGAGGCAGCGGGTACCACGGAGACTTCGTTCGAGTCAGGTGACACGCCCACGCTGTTGCTGGCGGCGACGTTATAGAAGTAGGTCTTCCCGTTGGCGAGTCCGGTGTCGGTGAACGTAGTGGTCGTGCCGCTGACGGTGCCAACCGGCGTGACCGCCTCGCCGTCGGAGATAGTGCCGCGGTAGATGGAGTACGAGGTCGGACTTCCGCTGGTGCTGCCCTGCCAGGTGAGCGTGGCCGAGTCATTGCCAGGCGTCACGGCCAGGTTCGACGGTCCGCTCGGGACCGACGCGGCCGCCGGCGTGACGGTCATCTCGTCGACCCGCGAGACGCCGTGGTCGCTGACAGCGAGCATGGCAATGGAGTTCACGCCAGCGTTCAGGTGCACCTGGAGGGAGGAGTTCTGGTAAGTCTCGAAACTCCCGGTGATCGGGAAGCGCTCCGTGGAGGTGATGACCGTGCCGTTGACCTTCAGGCCCATCTGCCGGTTGTTAACGCCGGGGAACAATCCGCCCTGGAATGCGTACCGCCAGGTGACGGTGTACAGGCCGCTAGACGGCTCAACGACATCATTGAATGTCATGCTGCCGTTAGCGGCGTAGGCCATGTCCACCACCCGGCCGCCTGGCGACAGGGCCGCCGAGGAGCCGAGCACCTCGGGGAACCAGCCGGTCAGCGTCTGGAACCAGTCGAAGCCGCCGAGCAGCGCGTCCTTGCAGTAGAAGATCAGGCTGCTGCCTGAGGCCACGCCCGGGACGTTGCCGCCGGTACCGACGGGCGGCGGGGTCTTGGACGCGTCCTCAGGGGTACGGGCGGATTCGCCGCATGAGTTCACCGCGGTGAACTCGTAAAAGTAGATCGGCGTGCTGCTGAGATTCTTGTCCACATAAGTGGTGCTGGTGGTGGTCGCATAGGGCGTGGTGCCCTCGCCCCCCGAGCTGGTGCTGCGATATATGTTGTAGCTGGTAGCACCGGGGCTAGCGGTCAAAGTGAGGGTGATGGACGAGTCGGCGTTCGCGTGCAGTTCCTCGCCCGGCGGGGCCGGAACCGTGCACGCTGGGGCCCCGGGCGCCCGTATCTGGGCCTGGGCCGCCGAGGTCCCGAATCCGAGGGAACCCAGGACCAGCAAGGCGGCGAATGCCCCGGGCACGCGGCGAAGCGCTTTATTCATTCGAGCTCCCATCGGTCGGCCTGCTTCGACGGCTGATACGTCATCCAACGCAGGTTGTGGTGCAGGCCCCGGAAGAGCGCTCGTCCAAGGCTAATCACGGCGGTGCCGCCCCGGCCGGGGACTAGGACGTCTTAATTCACGCCTTTTTTCATGATCTGATTTAACATCCGCGAGATACGCCCGTCAAGAGATCGGCCCGCAGGTTTGACACCCGCGACACAGCCCTGCCGAGGGTGCTTCTTAAGTTCCTGGCATTGGCTGGAAGCGCGGCGTGGGCAGAGTTGAGGTCGCGTCAGGACGTGGCGCTTGCCTACCTGGCTTGCGGCTTGGGAAGCACCAGTGCCGCCGCGGCCACGCTTACTTGCTGCGAGGTGTCGCGGAATGCCTGCGCTGCCGCGGCGGCTCGCTCGGTGAGGCCGTAGATCTCGACGACCGCATGCTCATCTGCGGCGGTACGAGCCACCAGGTCAAGATACTTGTCATTGAGGTGCGAGACCCGCAGAGCGTCCCGCCAGTCCCGGTATGCGGTTTCGGCCAGGCTTACCTGAGCCGCATAGCGTTCCAGCGCCGTGACCCTGGACGAGATCGCATCCTGCGCTAGCTGCAGAGCGCGCTGGTGCGGCTGGAGGACAGCATCCGTCATCGGGCCCCTGCTGTCAGCCGCGTTGAACTCGTGCTCCGTCCGCAACTCGGTTATGTCGCGCAAGGCGACCGCAGTTTCCCATTCGTGCCGTCGCAGCGTGCTTTCGGTCACGACGTCAGGCAGCCCCGCCTGCGTGATGCCGGAATCGATAACCGAGTCAATCGCGACCTGGGCCCGGAGCAGCAGCCGGCGACAAGTGCGGTCTAGCGAGAAGGGCACGACGAGCTGCTCGCGCTGACGCACCTGATACAGCGGCTTGGCGACGCCGACCGGGTCCTTGGCCAGGCTGTCGCGGACTATCCGCCGGCGCTTGCCCTCCGCCAATTCCGGGTTAGCCACCGGCATGATGTCCCAGGAAGGATCGGCGTACATCAGCCCGCCTCTCCCTTAGCAGGGCGGTGCAGACAGCCCGAACCACAGGTCATTGGCACTCGATCCCCAAAGCATGCTGCGCACGCCCAAGTTTCGCACCTTCGCCCGGCAACCGCTACATAAGCCGGGCTGTCCGGCCGTCAGGATCGGCCCAGGCGCATCCGGGCGATGGTTCCAGGTGCTGCCCGCTTGGCGGACGGGGCGGTGACCGAAGTTACGATGGCCTGGTGCCCGGCCCTGACTCTTTCGCGGTGTCCGCAGGCAGCAGCGACGATGCCCCTGGCTCGCTGCGCCTGGTCCAGTCCTTGGCCAACACGCTGTGCGCTGACCCGGACCACCTGGGCACCCGCCAGGAGGCGGCTTCCTGGCTGCACTCGGCGGGGCTGCTGGCCGCCGAGGCGGGCCTGACCAACTCAGAACACGCCGCCCTGCTACGCCTGCGCACCTCGGTCAGGGACGTCCTGGCCGCGCACACCGATGGCCGCGAGGACGCCGAAGCGGCTGCCCGCCTGACCAAGGCGCTCGCCGACGGCCGTCTCGTCCTCACCGTCGATCCCGCGAGCGCAGTCCAGCTGGCTAGCGCCGCACGCGCCAGCTACCCCGGCATCGTGGCTGGCATCGCCATCGCGATCGCCGGATCCGCTGTCTCCGGCACGTGGCTGCGCCTCAAGGCCTGTCCCGCCCCGCACTGCGGCCAGGCCTTCCACGACGGCTCCGCCTCATCGGCCGCCCAGCACTGTGCACGGCACGCTGCCTGAAGGATTCCACGACTCGGTACGGTTCCTGGCCGGCGGTTCACGGGCGCTACCTACGGGAGCATCCGGACGGCCGGCAGGCTCTCAGGCGGCACCCTCCAAGGCGGCGCGGTCGGGTGGACCATGGGCTGGTAACCGGCCGCGATCGCGGCGATGATGGCCGGCGGCGTCAGGACCTCAACGGGACCGGACACGCCGGCGCCGGCGCCATAACCATCCCGCGACCATGGCCGGAGCTGACCGCCGAGGAGCAGGCCCGGGCCGATGTCACCAGCCCGGACCATGACACCGTCCGGCAACTGGCCGGCGTCCATGATGCGGGTGACCTGACGCCGCGATGCACCGACCCGCTGGCGGTGCAGTACCGTGTCCATCTCGCGGGCCCTCGGCCTGCGGGGCAGCCGCTGCGCCGACTGCCAGGCCTCGGCGAAACCGAGGAAATCGCGGCGCCGGCAGTAGCCGCACGGCCGGTGCCCGGCGGCGAACGCGGTCGCTTCATCGAGAAAGAACAGCGCCGTCCACCGGCCGGGCGGCATCGGATCGCGCCTTATGTCCTTCCAGTCCAGAACGCAGCAGATCCATGCCTTGGACCGCCAGCGGCTAACCCCCAGCTCACGGCTCTGCCCGTGCAGGCAGCCACGATTGCCCATCATCAGGCCACGGGACGGGTCCGCGATGATCTCGCCAGTTGGCAACACCCGGTTCTGCAGGGGCACGCTCCTATCCTCCGCCACGAGTACGGCACCGCAGCCGGGCGCTGGCGCGGCGGGGTGCGGGACGCGATGCTTGGGGTATGGCTGAGATCGCTTCCGGCGCGGCTGACTCGTCCAGTGCGGTGCTCGAGACGACCGTGGGCGGGGTCTTGCGGGACGCGGCCGAGCGCGCGGCCGGAACCATCGCGTTGGTGGAGGGCACGGCTGACCGCCGGCAGCGGCGCCGGTGGAGCTACGCGGACCTGCTGGCCGACTCCGAGCGCGTCGCCCAGGCGCTGCTCGGGCGGTTCGCTCCCGGGGAACGCGTCGCGATATGGGCGCCGAACTGCCCGGAATGGCTGCTGATGGAGCTCGGGGCCGCGTTGGCGGGCCTGACGCTGGTGACCGTGAACCCGGCGCTGCGGGCCGCCGAGGTGACGCACGTACTAGGCCAGTCACGTGCGCAGGGAGCCGTGCTGGCGCCGTCCTACCGCGGTATGGGTCAACCCGATGCCGCTCTTCCACACCGCGGGATGCGTGCAGCTCACGCTGGGGCCGGTACAGCGCCTGTTCACCCAGGTGCTGGTGCCCGGTTTTGACCCGGGGCTGGTCCTGCACCTGTTCGAGTCCGCGGTCGGCGTGCCGATGTCCATCGTCTTCGCGCAGACCGAGGCCTCGCCGTGCATCACCCAGACCCGGCTTGACGACTCCCCTGACGATCGTGCCGAGACCCTGGGACGCCCTCATCCGCAGGTCGAAGTCATGATCGCCGATCCGGACACCGGCCTGAGCGCGCCGCCCGGCGTGATCGGCGAGATCCTGACCCGCGGCTACCCGTGATGAAGGGATATTTCGACAACCCCGCCGCCACCCGCGACGCGATCGACGCCACGGGCTGGCTGCACACCGGCGACCTCGGGTCGGCCGACGAGCGAGGCTACTACCGGATCCAGGGCCGCCTCAAGGAGATGATCATCCGCGGCGGCGAGAACGTCTACCCCCGGGAGATCGAGCAGGTCCTGTACGCCCACCCGGGGGTCGCGGACGTCGCCGTGGTCGGCGTGCCCGACGACCACTGGGGCGAGCAGGTCGCAGCCTTCATCCAGGCTGCCCCGGGTCAGGCCGCGACGGCCGAGGAGCTTACCGCCTACTGCCGCGCGCGGCTGGCCGCGCACAAGACCCCGAGGCACTGGCGGTTCGTGGCGGCGTTCCCGCTCACCCCGTCTGGCAAGGTGCAGAAATTCGTCCTGCGGGCGGGGTTCACGGCCGGCGGATGACGGCGGTGACATGCATGCGGAACACGTGCCTGCCTACCCGGCCGCCAGCACTTCGGCTCGCAGCAGCAGCGTAGGCGTTCCCTCCCGCGGAGCGGTATACGTGTTCCGCGGACACCGAGGACCGTTGACCCGGGCGCGGGAGGTGGTGCAACATGGTGACAGTGGCGTGGTCTGACGCCAAGCCCGGCGGCCCGTCCCCAACAGGGCCATGTCAGGGGCGAAGGGGGGCACACTCCCGGACTTTTTGCTTGCGTGGCGAATGTACGTCTGTCATCGGGCTGACTCGGCAACGGGCGTTGGGGCGGCGATCGAGACGGAGGCTGTTCACCGTGCCGCAAAACAAGGATCTCAAGCGCCTCGTCCGTGCGCGCATGGCCGAAAGCGGGGAGAACTACACCCAGGCCCTGACCCACGTGCTGGGCCGGGTGGATCTCGAACCGCTGCCGGCGCCCTGGCAGATCACGGGCAGCCCGGCCCGCGACTACGAGATGGGGTTGCTGACCGGGATTAGCTATGAAGGGAACCGGGTGGCGCAGCTCCGGTTTCGTTCGGCTATCTCAGAGCCAGTCGGCTTCGGCGCCGTTATGCAAAGCATCACCGCTACCCGCTACCGCGGGGGCCGGGTGCGTTTCAGCTCGTTGGCGCGGGCATGCGAGGTCAGCGACTGGGCCGGGCTCTGGCTGCGGGTCGATGGGCTCAATGGCACCCTCATAATCGACAACATGCAGGACCGGCCGCTTCGCGGGAGCACCGACTGGACCGAGGCCAGCATCGTGCTCGACGTGCCGGAGAAGGCCACGACCCTGCACTTTGGCGCACTGTTGAGCGGCGCTGGGGCCATCGACCTGGCCCGCCCGCGATTCGAGGACGTGGGCGAGGCGGTTCCGGTCACGGTCACGGCCACGGTCGTACCGCTCCTTGACGAGCCGCAGGCCCTCGACTTCAGCGCGCCGCGATGAGGTCGGACCTGGTTCTGAGCTGAACAAGCTCACGAAATGACGCCGGTGCGAATCTCGTCGTAGTTCTGCGTGGAACCGGGGTCCACGGGCAGGTACCGCCCATGCCTATGCTGATCGGGACGTCCGGCTGGCAGTACCGGGACTGGCGGGGCGGCCTGTACCCGGACGGCGTGCCGCAGCGCCGCTGGCTCGAGCACTACGCCACCACGTACCTGACGGTGGAGAACAACAACAGCTTCTACCGGCTGCCGTCCGAGCAGACCTTCTCGGCCTGGCGGGACCGGACCCCGGACGATTTCGTGATGACGGTCAAGGCCAGCCGGTACCTGACCCACGTGCGCAGGCTGCGTGACCCCGCCGAGCCGGTGGCCCGCCTGCTGGCCGCGGCGGCTGGCCTCGGGCCCAAGCTCGGGCCGATCCTGCTCCAGCTCCCGCCCACGCTGAAGGCCGACCCGGGTCTACTGGACACCTGCTTGAAGGAGTTCCGGACCGCTTGGGCCGCGCTGAGGCGCAGCGAGCTGCGGATCGCGGTGGAGCCGCGGCACGAAACCTGGTGGACCGAGGAGATCCGGCAGATCCTGACGGCGCACGACGCGGCGTTGTGCTGGGCGGACCGGGGCGGCCGGCCGATCACGCCGCTGTGGCGCACGGCGAGCTGGGGCTACCTGCGGCTCCACGGGGGCACCGCGCGGCCGTGGCCGAGCTACGGGCGGCAGGCGCTGCGGTCCTGGGCGGGCCGGCTCGGTCAGACCTGGCCGGGCGAGGCCGATGTGTACGTTTACTTCAACAACGACCCGGGCGGGGCCGCGGTGATCAACTCGGCCCAGTTCGCGGCGCTGGCCCGGCGGGCCGGCGCCACGGTGACCCGCACGCCGGCCGTGGGCGAGGTGCCTTCCACCGCCGCCATCCCGACCTGGTGACGGTCACTCGTGGTCCTCGAGGCTCCTGCAGCAGAAGGAAGGCTGAGATGCCGCTGACCGACGTCCCCGGCAAGGCTAGGGCCCTGTACGAGGCCCGCCGTACCCGGCAGCCGATCGAGCCGTTCACCGACGCCGACCCCGACCTCGGCATGGCCGACGGCTACGCCGTGCAGCAGGAGCTCACCCGCGGGCTGCTAGCCGACGGCGACCGTATTGTCGGCTACAAGGTCGGGCTGACCTCCAAGCCGATGCAGCAGATGATCGGCGTCCACCAGCCCGACTACGGGCCGGTGCTGGCCTCGACGGTCTACGCCGACGGCGACACGGTGCCGCTGAGCGGCTTCATCCAGCCGAAGATCGAAGCCGAGATCGCCTTCGTGCTCGGGTCGCCGCTGGCCGGGCCCGGCGTAAGCGTGCTGGACGCCCGGCGCGCGATTGCCGGGATGACCGCGGCGGTGGAGATCGTCGATTCCCGTTTTGCCGACTGGCGGATCAAGCTGGCCGACACCATCGCCGACCTGGCGTCCAACGGCGCGGTGGCGATCTCGAGCCGGCTGGTGCCGCTGGACGGCCTGGATCCGCGGCTGATCGGGATGGTGCTTACCCGGCGGGGCGAGCTGGTCGACAGCGGCGCCGGCGCGGCCGCGCTCGGCGACCCGGTCAAGGTGGTGGCCTGGCTCGCGAACACCCTGGGCGAGATGGGCGTCAAGCTGGAGGCCGGGCACCTGATCATGACCGGGGCGTTGCACGCCGCCGTGCCGATGCAGGCCGGGGACGTGTTCCGTGCTGACTTCGACCGCCTCGGTCCGCTCACCGTCCGTGTTGCCGAGTAGTCCGCCCCGCCGAGTAAAGGACACACCGCCGAGTAAAGGACACAACGCCATGACTTCTGCCGACGAGATCGCGGCGCGGCTGACCAAGGCCCGCGCCGACCGGACCCCGATCAGCTCGCTGTCCGCCGAGCTGGCCGGCTTCGAGCTAGGCGCGGCCTACGAGGTGCAGCGGCTGCTGCGGCTCGAGGCCGGCAAGCTGGCCGGCTGGAAGCTCGGAGTGACCTCTCGCGCGAAGCAGGCCCAGGTCGGGGTGCATGATCCGGTCCGCGGCCACCTGGCCGCCGCGGACGCGCTCGACCTCGGCGAGGCGCTCGTGGTGGCCCAGCACATCCAGCCCCGGTGCGAGCCGGAAATCGTCTTCATCATGGGCGCGGACCTGTCCGGCCCGTCGGTCACCTCATCGGCCGTGCTGGCCGCCACCGCCTCGGTCGCGGTTGGCATCGAGGTGCTCGACTCCCGGTACACCGACTACAAGTTCACCATGCCGGACGTCGTCGCCGACAACACCTCGGCGGCTCGCTACCTGGTCGGCTCGGCTGTCCCGGCGGCCGGCCTTGACCTGCGGCTGATCGGCGTGGTGCTCGAGCACAACGGCGAGGTGGTGGGGACCGCCGCGGGCGCGGCGGCGCTCGGCCATCCGGCGGCGGCGGTGGCCTGGCTGGTGCGCTCGCTGGCCGCCGAGAACGAGGGCCTGCGGGCGGGCGACATCGTGCTGTCGGGCGGGTTGACGGCGGCCGTTCCGGTGCGGGCCGGCGATGTGGTGTCCGCGACCGCTGACCGGCTCGGCAGCATCGAACTCGGGTGCGTGTGAACGAAGAAGCTGCCGGGCAGGGCCGGAGCTCCTCGCGCATGCCCGGCCGGGCGGACCCTAGGGGTGAGCTGACGGTCATGCCTGGATGCCCGGGGAGCGGCAGGCCGCCCCCGCGTCAGGCGGCGGCGAGGACACCCACCTTGCGGTCGGTGGTCAGGCGGCCAGATGAGGTGCCGACGTAGGAACCAGAGGCCGGCGCGACGTCGGAGTAGTCACGGCCGGTCGCGACGGTAACGTAACCGCTGTCGGTGCGGTGGCCGTTGCACGGGTCGAACGCGACGGCCTCAGCCTGCTGGCCGCTCGGCACGATTACCTCGACCCAGGCGTGGGTGCCGCCTTGGCCGAGCAGGTGTCCCGACACGTACCTGGCGGGCAACTGGACCAGATGGCATAGTGCCAGCATCACGTGCGCGAAGTCCTGGCAGACCCCGCGCCCCGCGGCCAGCGCCTCGGCAGCCGTAGTTTTTACCGAGGTGACGCCGAACTCATAGGTAATCGCCCGGGAGACGGCGTCACAGATCCGTTCGGCCTTCTCCGCCGGGTCCCCGGCCTCGGCTGCGATGTCCGCGGCCATGTCGCGCAGCCGCTCGTCGGCCGCGGTCAGCGGGGTGGGCTTCAGCAACCGCGGGCTATGCAGGGCTTCGGCGGGCAGCACGGTGGGCCCGTCGTCGCGGACCCGCTCGATCACGGCCGCGAGCCGAAATTCGATCGCGTGCGTCACCCGGTCGGCGTGCAGCCAGGCCACCACGTTGCCGTTCGCGTCGCGGCTGACCCGCCGCCTGACCGGGGCGCCGCTGACCTCAAGCAGGTGCGCGCGCCGGTACTGGTTGCCGTGCCGGGCGGGCGGCACGATGACCAGCCGCTGGCGCAGCGACTGCACCGGCGCGTCGTACTCGTAACGGAAGCTCTGCTGCAGGACGTAGTTGACGTTCCGGGCGGCGCCCAGGTCAAGCCCGCGGTGATCAAGGAGCGGAGCTTGCAGCACCGAGGGATCCAGCATCATCAGGCTGCCTCCTCCGCCTGGACCACCATGGACTCGAGCAGCGGCCCGCCGAACGTGGTGGCCATGGCCACATCGGAGGCGTCGCGCCCCCGGCCGATCACGATACGTCCTTTGCGCCGGTAGTTGTTGCGAGGATCGAACGTCCACCACCGGTCCCCCAGCCACACTTCCATCCAGGCCGCGAAGTCCATCGGCGCCGGATCCGGCGGGACGTCGAGGTCAGGCAGGTAGCCGAAGACGTAGCGGGCCGGGATGTTCAGCGCCCGGCAGAACGAGACCGCCAGGTGCGTGAAATCCCGGCAGACGCCCATCCTGGTCTGGTTGACGTCCGCGGCGCTCGACAGGGCCGTGCTGCTGCCGTACTGAAAGGTCAGGTGATGGTGCACGTAGTCGCAGATGGCCCGCACCCGGCGGTAGCCCGGCGCCAGGCCGCCGAAGCGGGACCAGGCCTCGTCGCCGAGCACGTCGGGCAGGCAGTACCGGCTCGGCAAGGTATAGATCAGCGTGTCATCAGGCAGGTCGTCGGGCGCGCACTCCTTGGCGTCCTCGTCGGCATCCTCGGTCGCGTCGGGGACGACGGCCACCGCCTGGTACCGGAAGCTGGACCTCCCGGCCGGGAGTACCGCGCGGACGCACGGGTTGCTGTACAGGTCGGTGTAACCGCGGATCGAAATCGGCGGGTTGGACGCCCACTGCCCGCCGGTGATGGAAATCAGCGGGTCTTCGATCGGCTGGACCTGGAAGATCACCGGCGTGCTGATGGCGGCGACATAGGTAAAGTCGCATCCGATCAGGAGCCCACGCGTTTCCATGATTCATGATCTATGCCGGATGTTTCCGGCGGGTTACGCCACGCCGTATCGGCTGATCTTCTCACCTGGTCATGTTCGCTCCCACCGCGACGGGGATCGCGATGGTTCATCGTGGCGGCGGGCGGCGGCGCCACCGGCCAATCGTGTCTTGGCCGGAGAGCTATTTACCAGAAGTGTCGTTCTGTTTACTAGACGCTCGTACCGCCGTACCCTACGGTGCTGTCATGAGGGCATGTGGAGGGTCACCGATTCAGACGGCCCGCATCCGGTGAGCGAGTTCGAACGCCCAGCTCCGGGCGAGGATGCGGTGGGCCGGCTGTTCACGCAGCGGACCGCCCCCACCAGCGGCCTGGCCGGGCAGGCCGATGCCATCGCGGCTGCGTGCCACGCCATGGCGGTGCGATTTCACCGCGGCGGCAGGCTAGTGGTGTTCGGCACCGGCGGAGCGAGCACCGACGCGCAGCATGTCGCGGTCGAGTTCGTTCATCCCGTCATCGTGGGCAAGCGCGCGCTGCCCGCCATCTCGCTAACCTCCGACGTGGCCACCGTGACCGGGATCGCCGAGCGGGACGGCATGGCCGCGATCTTCGCTCACCAGATCCGCTTTCTCGCCGACCCGGCCGACATCGCCCTGGGCATCTCCGCCGACAGCTACAGCGCTAGCGTCCTGGCCGGCCTGGAGGCGGCCAGAGAACTCGGCCTGCTGACCATCGCGCTGGCGGGCGGGACCGGCGGCCCGATTATGGCCAGCACGGCGGTCGATCACCTGCTGGTCGCGCCTTCCTCCGACCCGCGGGTGGTCAAGGAACTGCACGTGACGCTCTACCACCTGCTCTGGGAGCTGGTACATGTGTTCTTCGAGCAGCCGGGAGTCCTCGCGCCGGGGGTGCTCACGTGAGCGAGCCAAAGGGCGCGGAGGCGACCGAATGCGGGGACGGAGTCTGCATCACCTGTTCCGACACGGCCGTTGAGGTCACCGTACTGCGCCTGCTTGACGACGAAATGGCCGTGGTCGACACCGGCGCGGGACAGGAGACGGTCAGCGTGGCCCTGGTGACGGCCGACGTGGGTGATTCGATCCTGGTACACGCCCGGGAAGCCATCGCCGTGGTGAGGAAGTGACCCTGGTGACGCGACAGGAGAACCGGCCGGGCAACGAGGCGATGGAGTCCCTCTACCCGTTCCTGTACTCGGACACCTCGGACCTTCCGGCCGTGCTGGCACAGGTCCGTGTCTCTACGCTGGCCAAGATCGAGGAGATCGTGGAGTTGCGCCGGATGGTCGGCGCACAGGACGGGGCCCGGATAGCAGAGTGCGCCACGCAGGCCGCGGCCAGGTTCGCGGCGGGCGGCCGGCTGTTTGCCTTCGGCAACGGAGGCAGCGCCACCGACGCCGCCCAGCTCGCCACCTTGTTCCTCAACCCGGGTGCCCACGATCCGGGTGCCCACGATCCGGGTGGGAGCGCTCGCCCGCTGCCCGCTTTCGGGCTGGCTAACGACACCTCGGTGGTCACCGCGCTGTGCAACGACGTCGGAGTCGACGTGGTCTTCGCCCGGCAGATCGCGGCGTTCGGCGGCCGGAACGACATCGCGGTAGGCCTGTCGACCAGCGGTAACTCCGCTAACTTGGTGCGCGCTTTTGACGAGGCGAGCAGGCGGGGGATGCTCACCATCGGGCTGGCGGGCTACGACGGCGGGAAGATGGCCGAACTGGACAGCATCGACTACCTGTTCATCGCTCCGTCGGAGTCTGTGCACCGGATCCAGGAGGCGCAGACCACCGTCTACCAGGTGCTCTGGGAGCTCACCCTGGACGCTCTGGTCTCCTCAGGGGCATCCGGCCCCTTCGGCCCTCCGGGCCGTTAAACAATTAGGAAGAGGTGTCACATGTGCCTCGGAATCCCCGGTGAGGTTATCGAGCTTCACCCGGATCAACCCGATCTGGCCAAGGTTGACGTAAGCGGCGTCCGGCGGATGATCAACATCGGCCTGCTTGTCGACGATCCGCCGGTCCCCGGCGAATGGGTGCTGATTCACGTCGGTTTCGCGTTGTCGAAGATCGACGAAAGAGAGGCGGCCGCCGCCATGGAGTTCCTCGAAGGCATCGGACAGGCCTACGAGGACGAGATCGCCGCGCTGCGGGCATCACTGATCGAATAGGAGCGTGGGGAACAATGCGGTTCGTCGACGAATTCCGTGATGCGGACAAAGCCCACGCGCTCGCCGCCAAGATCGCGGCGCTGTGTGAGCCCGGCCGTCAGTACAAGCTGATGGAGGTGTGCGGCGGGCACACCCACACGATCTACAAGCACGGCCTCGAGGATTACCTGCCTGAGTCGCTCCAGCTGGTCCACGGCCCGGGCTGTCCGGTGTGCGTGATACCCATGGGACGGGTGGACGACGCCATCCACCTGGCCTCGCAGCCAGACGTGATCATGACCTCGTTCGGCGACATGATGCGGGTCCCGGGCAGCGGGGGGTCGTTCTTCGACGCCAACGCCGAGGGAACCAACATCCGCATGGTGTACTCGCCGCTCGACTCGCTCAAGATCGCCCGGCAGAACCCGGACAAACGAGTCGTGTTCATGGCGATCGGGTTCGAGACGACCGCGCCATCTACCGCGATGACGATGCTCCGCGCCGCGCGTGAAGGCCTGACAAACTTCTCGGTTTTCTGCAACCACGTCACGATCGTGCCGGCCATCAAGGCCATCCTGGACTCACCTGACCTGCGGCTCGACGGCTTCATCGGCCCCGGGCACGTGTCCACGGTGATCGGCTGCCGGCCTTATGAGTTCATCGCTAGCGAGTACGGCAAGCCCGTCGTGACGGCCGGTTTCGAGCCGCTGGACATCCTGCAGTCCATCTACATGCTGATGGTGCAGCTCTCCCAAGGCCGGTCCGAGGTGGAGAACCAGTACTCGCGGGTGGTGCCGTGGGACGGCAACCAGGCGGCGCTGAAGGCCATCAACGAGACGATGGAGCTGCGGCCTTACTTCGAGTGGCGCGGCCTGGGCTTCATCTCGCATTCGGCGCTCAAGGTCCGGGAGAAGTACGCGGCCATGGACGCCGAGCTGCTGTTCCAGGTGCCAGGGGTGCGGGTAGCCGACCCGAAGGCCTGCCAGTGCGGCGAGGTACTCAAGGGCGTGCTGAAGCCGTGGGAGTGCAAGGTGTTCGGCACCGCGTGCACGCCGGAGACCCCCATCGGGACCTGCATGGTGTCCCCGGAGGGCGCCTGCGCCGCGTACTACAACTTCGGCCGGATGAACCGCAACCGGGTCCCGGAGGCGCAGGTGACCGGCGCATGACTACCGGCCGGGATCAGCGTTCCTGGGTCGACCAGGCCTTGCGCGAGCATGACGAGCACGAACGGCTCGACGAGCTCGAGCGGGACGCCGGGAGCCGACGGCAGCTGCCGCTGGCCGACCCGGAGCAGCAGGTTCTTGACCGCATCGACCGCGCCAGGCGCCGCCGTCCCCGGGTCAGGGAAGAACGCATCACGATGTCGCACGGCGCGGGCGGCAAGGCGACCCAGACCCTGATCGAGGCGGTCTTCCTCGACGCGTTCCGCAACCCGCTGCTCGAGCCGCTCGAGGACGCGGCCGAGCTGACCATCAACGGGACCCGGCTGGCGCTCACCACCGATTCCTACGTGGTCAAGCCGCTGTTCTTCCCCGGCGGCAACATCGGTGACCTGGCGGTCAACGGCACGGTCAACGACCTGTCGGTGGCCGGCGCTATCCCGCTGTACCTGTCGGCCGGGTTCATCATCGAGGAAGGCTTCCCCGTCGCCGACCTCATCCGGATCACCGCATCCATGCGGGACGCGGCCGCGGCGGCCGGGGTGCGCATCGTCACCGGCGATACCAAGGTGGTCGAGAAGGGCAAAGCCGACGGCTGCTACATCAACACCGCGGGAGTCGGCTTCATCGAACGGGACGGGATCCTCGGGGCGGCCCAGGCCCGGCCGGGCGACGCCATTATCGTCTCCGGCCCCATCGGCGACCATGGCATCACCATCATGCTCGCCCGCGGCGAGCTCGACATCGAGGCGGACATCGAGTCCGACACCGCCCCGCTGAACGGGCTGGTAGCCGGGTTGCTGACTGCGGTGCCCGAGGTTCGGGCGATGCGCGACGCGACCCGGGGCGGGGTGGCTACCATCCTCAACGAGATCGCCAAGGCGGCTAACGTCGGCGTGCTGGTCAGCGAAAACAACATCCCGGTCCGCGCCGAGGTCCGGGGCGCCTCCGAGCTGCTGGGCATCGATCCCATGTACGTCGCCTGCGAAGGCCGCCTGGTCGCGGTCGTCCCGGGCCCCGAGGCGGATCACGCGATCGCCGCGCTGCGGGCGCACCCGCTCGGCGAGCAGGCCGCGATCATCGGGCACGTGCGCGCGGAACAGCCGGGGATCGTCCAGCTGAAGACGGCGTTCGGAGGTACCAGGATCGTCGACCTGCTGGTCGGCGACCCGCTACCCCGGATCTGCTAGATCTTCAGTCCGATCCGTACCACCGGGCGGGCTGCCCCGTGACCCGCGCGATAATGCCGGAATCACGGTCATGGTGCAGCAGCGTCAGGCCGTGCAGTTCCGCGGTCACCGCCGGTCCCGCGCGCCGGCTACGACCGCCTGGCCGAGGCTGATCCCGCCGTCGTTGCACGGGATGCGCGAGTGCACCAGGACGCGGAATCCGCGCGCCCGCAGGCGGCTGACCACGACGCGTAGCAGCAGCAGATTCTGGAATACCCCGCCGGACAGCGCCACCGTGTCCAGCCCGTGCCGTTCGCGGGTCAGCAGGCAACCCGCCTCGACGAGCGCGGCCACGCCATGGTGGAAACGAGCCGCGACGATCTCGGGCGCAGTCCCGGCGGCCAGGTCATCGACGACCCCGAGGATCAGGTCACCGCCGCGGACCCGGAACGGAGAGCCTGCCTCGATGCCCGCCGGGTAAGCGCCGGTCTCGCCGGGATCAGCCAGCTGCTCGAGCTCCACCGCCGCCTGGCCCTCGTAGTTGATCGCGTCCCGGACCCCGAGAATGGCCGCGGCGGCGTCGAACAGCCGTCCGGCGCTTGAGGTCAGCGGGGAGTTGATGCCCTTCCGGGCCATGGCCACGATGGTGGGCCAGTGCGCCTGGTTGCGCCGCATGACGTCGAGGGCATCCGGGTGCTCCGCGGGATCTAGGCCGGTGACCGCGTCCAGGTAGGCCGCGGCCATCCGCCACGGCTGCCTGATAGCAGCCGCTCCCCCGGGCATCGGCACCGGCGCCAGATGCCCAGCGCGCTCGAACCCGGCCAGGCTGGCGACCAGGAACTCACCGCCCCAGATCGTACCGTCGGAGCCGTAGCCGGTCCCGTCGAAGGCGACCCCGATCACCGGCCCCTCGGCGCCGTTGTCGGCCAGGCAGGAGGCGATATGCGCGTGATGGTGCTGGACCCCCTGAAGGCTCAGTCCCTGGTCGGCCAGCTCCAGCGCGTACTTGGTGGACAGGTACTCCGGATGCAGGTCGTGGGCCACGACCTGCGGGGTGATGTCGAACAGCCGGCCGAAATGCTCGATCCCCTCGATGAACGAGCGCAGGGTCTCGGCGTTCTCCAGGTCCCCGATATGGTGCGAGACGAAGGCATGACGGTCCCGGGCTAGGCAGAACGTGTTCTTCAGCTCGGCGCCGCAGGCCAGCACCTGGCGGGGGAAACCGCCGCCGACCGACAGCGGCTCGGGAACGTAGCCCCGGGACCGCCGGATCAGCATCGGGCGGCCGCCGAACACCCGGGCGACCGAGTCGTCCGTCCTGATGTGAATGGCCCGGTCATGAATCAGGAACGCGTCGGCGATCCCGCCGAGCCGGGCTAGAGCGTCGCTGTCGCGGAACAGGATCGGCTCGTCGGAGACGTTCCCGCTGGTCAGCACAATCGGACGGCCGACCGACCGGAGCAGCAGGTGGTGCAGTGCAGTGTAGGGCAGCATGACCCCGAGACTGCGGTTACCCGGGGCCGCCGATGCCGCGATGTGCTCAGCCGGCCGCCGGGTCAGCAGCACGATCGGCCGGGCGTGGCTGGTCAGCAGGTCAGCCGCGGCGCTGTCCACCTCGCCGAGCCGCCGGGCGGCCGCCAGGTCCGCGGCCATGACCGCGAACGGCTTGTCCTCACGGTGCTTACGGGTCCGCAGCGCCGCCACGGCCCGCTCGCAGGCAGCATCCGCGGCGAGGTGGTAGCCGCCAAGCCCTTTGATAGCTAGCACCTGGCCCGCCCGCAGCAGTTCGGCGGCCCGCGCCAGCGGCGGGCCGGCCAGCGCGTTCCCGGCGGGATCGAGCAGCCTCAGCCGGGGGCCGCAGGCCGGGCAGCAGGTGGGCTGGGCATGGAAGCGGCGGTCGGCGGGGTCGCGGTATTCCGCCGTGCACAGCTCGCACATGGCGAAGGCCGCCATTGTCGTCAGCGGCCGGTCGTAGGGAACGTCACGGACGATCGTGAACCTGGGCCCGCAGTTGGTGCAGTTGATGAACGGGTACCCGAACCGGCGCCCGGCCGGATCGGCCAGCTCGCCCAGGCAGTCCGCGCAGGTAGCGGTGTCCGTCGGCACGAGCGTCCCGTGCCGCCCGGCGGTCCCGCTGGCGGCAATGGCGAACGACTCCGGTTTACCGGGGGTTACCGGGGTGATAGCCGACGTGGTAACCCGCTCGATCCTGGCCAGCGGAGGGGCGTCCCGCTCCAGGGCGGCCAGAAACGCGCTGACCGTGGCCGCAGGCCCTTCGACCTCGACGAATACGCCGTCGGCGTCGTTACCGACGAACCCGCTGAGGCCAAGGCCGGTGGCCAGCGTGTACACGAACGGGCGGAAACCCACCCCCTGGACGATCCCCTCCACCCGCACTGCCGTCCGGACCACGGCTGAGACGCCCATCGGCGCACCACCTCCTGCCCGGCAGACTCTCACGGCAGCGCTCCGGGAACTCCGGCGCTCCCCGGTTTACCGGTGGCTTTTCCGCTCGGCCTGATCTTGGGCTTCACCGCTGGGCTTAACGCTGGTTGAGGGTGGCCGGGCCGGCCTGCGGGTTTGTTGTGATGTTCCACGGCTTTTGCGCGTCGCGGCAGGGCGCGCATTTCTCGGCGCCCCGGCCTGTCGCGCTTGCCCGGCGGGGGCTAGCTGAGAGAATCACCTGGCGGTGACCCCCCGACCGCACGACCAGGATTTGTAAGTAATGAGCGTCTCGTCAGTACGTCGCGAGACGCTGGGGGGACGGCATCGTGACGGCATTCGGGGGAAACCGGACAGGCAAGCGCTTGCTTCGGGCGCTGGGCGCGGCGACGCTGGCGGCGGGGTTCCTGGGGGGATTCCTCGCCGGGCCAGTTAAGGCGAGCACGGGCGCCGACGCGGGCAGGCCTTCACCTGCGGCGGGCAGGCCGTCCGCCGCAACCGGCAGCCCGTCAGCTACGGCGAGCAGCGGGGCGCTGGTGCGGGCGTACCTGTCCGCGCGGCATCTTCCGGCTGGTGCGGTGGCCGGGATCCGGGCGGGCTCGCTGCACCAGGCTTCGGTCGCCGGAGCGACCTGGGCCATCGCCGATTTCACTCCGTCGGCCTCGGCCGCGCCGGGGGTGCAGGCCGGATTCCAGGACGGAGCGGGCACCGGGATCTTCCGCCAGGCCCCGGGGCAGCCGTGGCGGCTGGTCCAGACCGGGCCTTACGGCTGCGGCCGCGGGCTGCCGGCCGGCCTCAGCCAGGCCTGGGGACTGCCCGCGCCGGTGA
>JALYVS010000303.1 GCA_030853115.1 Actinomycetota bacterium | reverse complement strand
GCCTCAAAAACGCGAACTCCATCAAGGAAACCACCGAATGGGTCTGCCGCGAGAGGACACGGGCACTCCACTTCATGACTACCTAACGTGACATAGGTCACGGAGAGCTATCTTGAATTGGCCCTGGCATGAAGCGCTATTTTATGAACGAAACATGAAGCAGGCGCCGACGGCTGCTGGGGCGGCCCGGTATATTCATGCCGACTGATTTTCAGCCTTGGCGCCGGCAATAACAGTGGGCTGCGTCGTGGATCTGGTGCCCGACGGCGATACCGCGGCCGCACCGCCTGGCCTCCGTCTCCGGCTGTCTTCGTTGACCCGCGGCGGCTGACATCGACTTATCATGCCGTAACGCACCGTGAAGGCCAGCGACCGCACGGAGGACGGCTTGCGTTCGGCTAGATGATGAGCAGGCCAACGCGCAGCGGAAAGGATCCCGCGCAGGCTTTCCCGGGCGGACCGGCGCCGCATCCCATAGGTGGTGGTCGTCCGCGAGGAAGGGTGCATCGCCGGCCGTGAGGAACATTAGCCCGGGCCCGGCGCGTGAACCACGGCTCGTTCGGAATAAGAATGTATTCATTTCTCGAACAGATCGGCGTGTTACAGGCCTTCATGTCTTTCGCGGTTTCCGTTGGCAGCCCCGACGCTGGGCCCGCGGGTGGTCCTTGCGGCCCGGGTCGGCCCTTGCTCCGCACCGGCGGCAGCCCATCAATCCGGCTGCATCGGTCGCCATGCGGCGGCTGGAGGTCCCGTCAGCGGGCGGGGCGGGCTGACATCGTGACGAAGTCGCGCGCCCACCGGGCTTCGAAGAAAGTCGACGGACCCTGCACGGTCGAGGGAAGCAGCTTGCTGCCGTTGCCCGGGGCAGCCGGGGTGCCGGCTGGGGGATCGTAGGTCACGAAGACCGGCCAGAAAGGATTGATGTCCAGCTGCATGCCGCGTACCGCCCCGGCGCGTACCAGAAGCTGGGCCAGCTGCAGCGGGTCCAAAGCCGGGCCGGCCGCGTAGACCAGCGCCCCGTCGGCGGTGACGCCCAGCCCGGAACGCCACTGGTGCTCGACGCCCGGGACCCCGTGCCCGCACGATGTCGCGGCGCACGTCGAGCCCCACGTCCGCCAGTTCGCGCTCGCCGCCCGCGGACTCGGCCGCCCGCCGGCCACGAGCGGCAGCAGGTTCTGCCGGACGCTTACCACCTGCGGGGTCATCCTCACGTCGCTGCCCCAGGCCCCGATGTCCACGCTACCGTCCGCGTAGATCACCAAGGAGGCCACCCCGGTCCGCAACGGGTCGATCATCCGGCCCTCGGTGTAGTAGCCACCACGCGCGGCATTCATCAGGAAGCCGCCATTGAACGCGGCCACGAGCGTCCCGGCCTGGGCTGGCGTCACGGGCGCGGTGTACCGGTAGGGCCCGCCGCCGGGACTCCCCGAACCGGAGTACAGCCGGGCGGACAGCAAGCTAGTGTCCATCCACGCAATCCCGGCCGGCTGCGTGCCGCCCGGAGGGATCAGGGTGGTCTGGTAGACCGCCCGCACACCGCCGACGGGACGCCCAGCCGGGCTCCACGTCCCCTCCCGCATGGCTGCGGACCGTCCGAACGGCATCAGCGCGACGGGGGCCCGCAGCGACGACCTGCGACCTGAGGCGGCGCTAGCAGGCGCCACCGTACGCCGCGCAGCGGCCGGATACCGTGCGGACACCGGGGCCGTCGTTGATGCGCGGCCGCTACCCTGGGCCGCAATGCGGCCCGGCGGCGCACCAGTGCTGCACGATGCCAGCGAAAGGCTTACGATCGCCATCGCCACCAGGCGCGGCAGGCATCTCATGCACCCAGGATGCTGTGTGACGATGAAGGGCTCATGAAGAGCCCGACGCCATTAGCGGCACTACGTTGTCCTGTTTTCCAAATAAGGGCGTGCTGGCTGGCGGCCTTGGCCGCCGGACGGAGGGCCTGGTGGCAGACGCTGAGCCAGTGAAGAGGCACTGTGGCAAGGACGACCGCCAGTCAGCAGCAGCCGAGGTCTGGAACCCCGCAGGTCATAAAACCCGCTCTCGGTGGACCAGCTGACCTTCATGCGGTCGCCGTAGGCACAGATGTGGTTCCGCCGACCGGGTCCCCGGGACGCATTCAGGCCGTCCCGAGCGCCAGCAGGGGACGGATGTCGCGGGCAAGCTCGCCCCGCGCCCCGGGTGGCTACGCGGCACGGGCCCACGATACGCGGGTAGTCCGGGCATCAGGGAAGCGCAGATGGGGATGGCGGTCTTTGTTCAGGCTGTGCCGCCGGGCAGCAGGCAGACCTGGTTGCGTCCCCGGGCTTTGGCGCGGTACAGCGCGGCGTCGGCGGCGGCGATGAGCTCGTCGAGGTCGCGGTGGGAGCCTGCCAGGGTGGCCACGCCGATCGACACGGTGACCTGCAGCGGTACTTCCGCGCTGCTGCCGTTCCCAGCGGTGACGGTGATGTCGGCGAGCTTGGCGCGGATCCGCTCGGCGATCTGCGCGGCGGTGGCCGGGTCGGTGTGCGGCAGGAGGATGGCGAATTCCTCGCCGCCGAACCGGCCGGTGATGTCGTAGTCGCGCAGCAGCCCCCGCAGGGTAGCTGACAGCGCGGCCAGGACAGCGTCGCCGGCGAGGTGGCCGTAGGTGTCGTTGACCCGCTTGAAATGGTCGATGTCGAGCATCGCGACCGCCAGGGGGGTGCCGGTGCGGGCGGCGCGGCTGATCTCGACCTGGGCTTCGCGCTGCCAGGTGACGGCGTTGAGCAGGCCGGTCTTGGCGTCGATCCGGGAGGCGCTTTCCAGCTGGGCGTGCCGCAGGGAGCGCTGCAGCAGGGTCACGGCGGGCAGGAACAACGCGATCAGGAACCAGTTATCGGCGATCAGGACGGCTCCGGCCAGGCCGATGCTCAGCTCGGCGGCGTCGTTGTACACCGGCTCCCGGGTGAACTGCATCTGGCGGATGCTGGCGGAGGAATCGGAGCCCTTGACCGCGGCCAGCACCAGGCCGGCCTCGATGGCCCACCGCAGTACCGCGCACAGACCCGCGACAGCGATCCAGGCGAGCCACCGGTCCCCGGGTCCCGGGGTCAGGCCGGGCAGCCTGGCCGTGGCCACGTGGAAGGCCCAGGACGCCGCCCCGTAGGCCAGCCCGACCGCGGCCGCGGTGAAGATCCTGCGGTGCAGCACGGTCTGGCGGGTGCGCCACTGGGTGAACGCCAGCTTGGACACCGGGGCGATCAGCGCGTACGCCGGCGGCAGAAACAGCGCGATGGGGAGCTGCCAGATCCCGTAGACATCCATGATCAGCCCGGCCGGCTCACCGGAGCGGCGGGTCAGCTCGATCGAGACTGCCCCGAACCCGAGCAGCAGCGCGAACAGCGCCAGGTCATGCGGGCTGAACGTAGTCTGCGAGGTCGCGGTGCCGAGGGCGGCGGCATAGGCTGTGATGACCGCGGCAACGAAGACGGCCAGCCTGCGGGGCAGGCCCCACACCGGCCAGCCCCGTATCCGGGCAGCCCGCGAACCGTGCCACGGTTCCGGCCGGGCGCCCATGAATCCTCCGGTTTCATCCTCTCGCCCTCCGGCAGCTATCGGGCACGACAACCGATACGGGGAAAGCGCATCACATTGTGACCTAGCCCCCGGCAGGGGTGTCAAGGGTCAGGCGGGGCCAGGCCGGCAGGAAGATGCAAATCCGCAGGCCGGACGCGGGTATCCCAGATTGCGCGAGGCAGGGTCGCTGTGGGGATAATCCAGGCAAATGCCTCGCACCCGGGCGCGGCATCGCGGTGCCGCGTGCCTGTCACGCAGTTCGAGCAGCGAAGGGAGGCGGCGAGAATGCGCGAGCACGGCTGGGGCTGATTCAGCTCATCTGATGATGGTAGATCGCCAGGGCCAGCGCGGCTGCCGCGCCGGCAGCGCCGCTGGCCGCGATCACGAGCGGGGGAGGGTAGCGGGCTACGGCGGCGCCGGCCACGATGACGGCGCCGCCTTGTCCCAGGTAAATGCCGGCCTGCGCCAGGCCGAACGCCTGGCTGCGCTGCTGCGGCGGCGCCGCGAGGACGAACGCGGCGTTGGCGGCCAGCTGGAAGCATCCGCAGGCGCCGCTGGCGGCCAGCACCAGCAGCACCGGCACGGCAGCGGGGCGCGCCGCCAGGACCGCCAGCAGCAGGCAGCACGCCACTGCCAGCGGCCCCATCCAGGCGGCCCGGCGGGCCGGGCACACTAGCCGGGAGAAGGCCACCGAACCGGCCGCGATGCCCAGCGCCGTGGCCGCCAGGATCAGGCCCGTCAGCACGTCCCCGCCGTGCAGCCATCGGGCCAGCGGCGCGGCTAGTCCCTCCGGGACCACGGCGAAGGCGGCGATCCAGCCGAACAGCATCGGGGTGCGCAGCGCGGGCCGGGTGAACACCAGGCGGATCCCGGACACCGCGTCGGCCAGCGGCGCGAACAGCCGCCCGGAGGCGGCACTGGGCGCCGGGCGGGGACGGACGCCGGACCAGACCAGCCACGCGGAAGCGGCGAAGGTCGCCGCGTCGGCCAGCAGGCACGGGCGGGCACCCAGCAGACCGGTCAGGACGCCGCCGACTGCGAACCCGGCCACTTGCGCGGCCTGGAAGGTGGTCATGGTTACCGCGGTGCCCAGCACATACCGGTCCCCCGTCAGGATGTCGGGGTACAGCGCTGCGCGGGCCGAGGTAAACGGCGCGGTGAACAGCGTAACCGCGGACAGCAGCCCTACCAGCGCGGGCAGCGGGATGCCGGGTATCACCATTACCAGCACCAGGACCGCGCGGGCCGCATCGCAGCCGATCATCACGGTGCGGCGGGGAAGCCGGTCGGCCAGCCCGGACAGCAAGATCCCGCCGGCGAACACCGGGATGATCGTCGCCGCGTACGTCACCGCGGCGAGCAGCGCGGAATGGGTCCGGTCATAGACCAGGACCGTCAGCGCGACCCGGGCGAGCTGATCCCCGGCCACCGACAGCAGCTGCGCCAGCCACAGCGCCCGGAACTCCGCGACTGCGAACACGTCGCGGTAGGTGGCCCGCTCCGCTGCACCCTCTGCCACCGCGCTCACCGCCCCAGGACGCCGCCGGTACGACGATGAGCGTTCATACGACCACAAGACCATCCCGAAGACAAGCCGGGCAACCAGCCCCGGGCCCGAGGATCGACGGGCGCCAGGGCTCAATCCCGGCCCGGCACATGCGGACGGCCTAACGGCAGCCGCGCCTGTACGCTTCTTAGCCGAGGTCTGCCCACGCTGGGCGCGGTGGCAAGGACAAGGGTCCCCGCATGCGATCAGCTTCTCCGCCATCCAGATGTGACTATTCACGTCGCTCTGGCCGTACTGGTCCGGCGTGATCTTTTCCTTGGGATGATCTTGGTCTGGCCGGGCTGGAGGAGTTCTCGCGCGAGGAGCTGATCGCGCTGGTGTCGGCCCAGGCCAAGCTGATCGAGGAACTGCAGGCCGAGGTCGCTGAGCTGAAGAGGCAGACGGGCCGGATTTCGCAGAACTCCTCGACGCCGCCGTCGGCCGAGGGCCTGGCCAAACCGCCGCCGCGCTCGATGCGCGGGTGCGGCATTTCCCTGTCCGGTGCGGGGACGGTGACGCGGGTGCAGGGTCACACGTGTGGGTATCGGCTCCGGCTGCCTACGGTCCGAACGTGACCGCGCTGGCGGCGTACCTGTCGGCTCAGCACCACATCCCGGTCGGCCGGGTGGCCGAGATTCTCGCCGACGCGGGTCGGCCGCACCAGGGCATCGCCCAGCGCGTCCCTGATTCCAGACTCGACGCTCCCCCGCCCGCCATGACAGATCCCCTGCATTAAGCGGATCCGCAGCTGGCCTCGGGTCAGGGTAGCGCGAACATGGAGGTCGAGTGGCTGAAGCGTGTGGCGCTGACCGGGGCTTCTCTGCACCTTGTCAAGAGGCGAACAATGAACCTATCTCTCACGGCAGTCTGGCTGTCGTAACGACGGTGGCTGCGGGCCGGCGTGCTACGCGCAACACCCGCCTGGCGTAGCAGCTCGGCCTCCGGGGAGTGAGCGGCCTCGTTCCGTATCAGACGATCGGTAACGCTTACTACAGGCCGCAGGCTGACGGCCTGGCCGGGCTGAGAACGGTCATCTGGCCCGCGATCGGGTTCATCCAGGATCAGCGGGAGATCACGTCGTTCTGGGGCCACTTCGGACGTACACGGGACAAGGCTGGCGCCTAGCTCTGAGCGCGGCGGCAGGGCCAGAGCGCCGGCGCACAGTCCAGGTAATGGTTCCTTCGCCTCTCTGCTCGGTCCCGCAGCGGATCTCCGGACCCGTGAAGCGCTCCAGGCGCAGCCAGTGGTCTACGCCATCTCGAGGCTTGACACATTCCGATATGGGAATATGATTGACCAATGGCCCGTGCTTCGACGACGTCGGATGTCTTTAACGCCATCGGTGATATGCATCGGCGCGAAGTCCTGGACGCGCTGCTCGAAGGCGAGAAGGCAGTCGGGGCGATCGCGGGCGATCTCTCGATGTCCCAGCCTCAGGTGTCAAAGCACCTGCGGGTGCTGAGTGAGGTGGGACTCGTCAGGTGCCGGGCGGAGGGACGCCACCGGCTGTACCGGCTGGAACCAGCGCCCCTGCGGCCGTTTCGCGACTGGCTGGCTAAGTACGAACGGGCGCTGGACGAGCGGCTGGACCGGATGGATGCCTACCTCAAAGAGCTTCAACAGCAAGGAGACCTGCAGTGACACCCAAACGCCACGGATCCGCAGTCATCGAATACCCGGGCGAGCTTGAGATCGTTACCACCCGAGAGTTCGACGCGCCGATCGAGCTCGTCTTCGACGTGCTGACGAAGCCGGAGCACGTGCGCTGCTGGTTCGCCCCTGGCGAGGACAAGATGACGGTCTGCTCGATCGACCTGCGCGCCGGGGGGAACTACCACATGGCTTTCGTGACGCCGGACGGGAAAGAGTGCTCGTTCCGCGGGACCTACCTGGAGGTCGAGCCACCGACACGGATCGTCCAGATGTGGCTGTTCGAAGGCTGGCCAGACGCGGAGGCCGTCGAGACGGACACGCTGAAAGAGACTGACGGAGTGACCAGGCTTTCGGTGACGATGACGTTCCGTGACAAGGCCGGCCGTGACCACATGACCAAAAACGACGGCCAGGAGTCCAGCTTCGACAAGCTGGAGGATTACCTGATGTCATTGCTCGATCGAGAGGGCACGCGGTGAGGCTTCTGCTGACGTCTTCTGGCATTGCGAACACGAGCCCACGACGCGCTTCTCGGTCTGCTGGCAAGCCGATTGAGGAGGCCAGAGCCGCGACGCTCTGCTAGTTTGAGGCGGGCGATCCAGTGTTCGTGTCGTACTAGAGCGGTACTGTGGCCCGGACACTGGCTCTACTGCTCTCGGGATCGCGTCCCCTCTGTGTCAGGATCAAGTGAGACACCAGGGGCAACAGTTACTGGTGGAACTTGAGGGCTAGACGGGATCAGCAGACAGTGACGATGACTAGCTCAGACATGCCGGATACCCCGGCCGGGCGCC
>JALYVS010000038.1 GCA_030853115.1 Actinomycetota bacterium | reverse complement strand
CGGCCCGGCGAGATCGGCGGCCTCGGACCCGCCGACCCCGCCCTGACCCGCGACCTGACCCGCGCCGCCGCGGCTAACCCCAGGACTACCTGGTGCGTGACCGTCACCGACCAGCACGGCCACGCCATCGGCCACGGCTGCGCCCGCCCCGCACCCCCCAGCACACCCCCACCCCCACCCCCACCCGGACCGGGACCCGGACCCGGACCTGCACCCCCACCCGGACCGGGACCGGGACCGGGACCCGGACCGGGACCCGCGCGGGCTCGCGACGGACCCCGGTTCGCTTTTACCCCCGCCGGGCCGCCCGGGCCGCCCGGCGGATACGGCGCCTGGCGGCTGAGCACCGCGATCCCCGGGCAGCCGGACCTGCTCCTGATGATCGACCCCATCGCCCTGGACGACTGCGACCACCGGTTCCAGGCCCGCGGCCACGACCCCGGCGTCAAGCTCCGGCACCTGACCCAGATCCGGCACGCGGCATGCACCGGGCCGGGCTGCCGCCGGCCCTCCGCCGCCTGCGACTTCGAGCACAACATTCCGTTCGACGACGGCGGCCGGACCTGCCTGTGCAACACCGGCCCAAAATGCAAGCGATAACCACACAGGTTGCCCATCGGCTCCAGCGAAGGAGCCGTGTCATGTACGACGAGTACGAGGATGACAACGACGGCAGGTTCCCTGCAGGACGACCGCGAGAGCGGTGGCCGTGGGTTCCATAGTAAGCCAGTGCGGTCCGGACGAGTGGCTGGTGTGCGTCGGGGTCCGCGAGCTGTGCTTCACCCGTGACGGCCGCCGTTAGGCAACTGCCTTGGTGCTTAAGACGGGCCAGCCGATCTCCGTGCGCCACGCGTCCTCGTCGATGGTGTCGTGCCGACCAGCGCCGAACAAGGAACGGTCGGCTGGGGAATGTCGGGTCAGTGAAGTATGCGGCTGAACCCGCTTTGCGCGAGATCGGCGAGCAGTACGGCAATGAGTCGCTCTTCCATGACCGCCCGGCCGTGACTGGTCAGCAGGGCAGCGAGTTCCGGATCCCACGGGCTGGCAGTTGGCGATCCGGTCAGTGGTGTGGACTCACCGGTCTTGAGCGCATCGTGATAGTCAGCCGCTGTCATCTTCCACGGCTGGGCGCTGCGGGCGGTGATGGCGGCACTGACGATACGCAGTCCGGTCCAGTCGAAATCCGCTCGCCAGTGCAAGCGGGCGCCCTGCGCGACGGCAGAGCCGAGCAGCTTGTGGCAGGCGGCGCTCGGCATACCTTCGGTGCACACCAGCGGCGGGCAGTCCGCCCCGAGATCGGTGGCTGCGACTTGGAGCACGGCGGGATTCTCGCAGACGAAGATGTCAGCGGGTGCGGGCAGCACGTCGCCGCTGGTCTGCTGATGGAGCGTGAGCCGGAACGGGACGCCGAACCGGCTAGCGTCGTTCAGCCAGCCCGAGACCAGGCCGCCACCGTGGCACGCCACATTGAGCACCAGGACCTGGCTGGCCAGATCGTCACCGATGGCGCCGTGCAGTTCCCACAGCGCCCGCTGCCCGGCGCGGTCGTGCGGCATCAACTCAAGGTCCGAACGGATGGCCAGTGCCCGGAGGACGAGGGTGGCGAGCGAACCTCCCGCGAGCAGCGCCTTGGTGTCGCCGGTGATCTGCTCGGCGAGCACCGGCAGCGGGATCGGGTTGCCTGGCGCACGGCTGTGCAGGTGTTCCAGGATCCGCACCGCATGTTCGAGCAGCCGGTCATTGTCGCGGCGCAGCAGCCTGGTGATCGTCCCGTCGTCCTCCAGCGCCGACCACCAGGAGCCGAACCATGCCTCGCCGGTGAGCACCGACTCCCTGGCGTTGGCGATGGCTTCCGCGCGCTTGCGCTGCTCCAGTTCCCGTTCGTCGGGCAGGTCGCGTAGCGGGCCGCCGAGCATGGTCAGGATGTCATGCAAGCTGGTGCCATGGCGCTGCCGCAGGGCGGCATCCAGCATCGCCAGCTCGACGGCAAGCCGTTTCACCGTTTGCGGACGGTACCTGCCGGTGATGCCGATGACTACTCGTCGTTCGGCATCGGTGGGTGAATTCAACCCGATCGAGTGGTCCAGCGCGCCACCCGACTGTTCGAGGCTGCGCCGGGCCGCAGCGAGCAACCGCTTCCAGCCTTCCGCGTGCAGCTCCGTGAGATCAGGCCACGGTGTGCTCATGCCGCAGCGGTGATCGTCCGCCGGGTGCCGGGCGATCCGAGCGCCGCCGACAGTTCGCCCGCGTCGTCCGCGAGGAGCTGCGCTCCGTCCCACACCAGTAGCAGTGCGCTGACAGTGTGCTCGATGGGAGAGTGCGCCAGGTCGTAATGCGCGGCGGCGCGGACGGCGGCCTGGGTCGCCCACAGGTCGTAGCCCGTCATGAACAGGTCCAGATCGAACTGCGCGGCAAGACCCATCAGCTCACCGCGGCCGGTGTCATCCACCCCGGCGAACGCCTCGTCGAGGGCGAGCAGGCGCGGTGCGTGCGGAAGTGCCGAGTTCAGCATCGCGTGCGCGGCGGCAAACAGCGGCAGGTGCAGCGAGACCGATTGCTCGCCGCCGGATAGCTGGCTGTGCCGGGCCCGGGTCAGCTTCTCCTCGGTGCCTTCTGGGCTGATCATCTGGAAGACGAACTGCCGCCAGCGACGGTAGTCCAGTACCTGGGAAAGCAGCTCCCGGTAGGGGAGCTCACGATGCCGCGCACGGGCCGTGTTGATCTGCGCGGCAAAGTGGCCGCGTACGCGGGCGAGGGAGTCCGGATTGAGCCGGGAGGCATCGGCGTCCAGCATCCCGCAGACAGTGCGCTGTTCGTCGTCGAGCCCGTCCGCGAGCAGCCACCTGACGCCGACCCGCTTGCCCGAGGACATCTTCCGCGACCGCATCTCGGTGTTCATCGCGCCGATCAGGTCCCTGGCGTCCACGGTCCGCTCGTGGATCTGCTGGGCGAGCCTGGTCAGCAGCGCGTCTTCGAGGATGCGCTGCTCCGATTCGGTCAGCAGCAGTTGCTGGTCGCGGCGGGCGGCCGAGATACGTTCCGAGAACGCGCCGACCGGGAGCGGACCCTGCTCATCGGCGATGCGGACGACGATGACGCCGTCGGCGCCGTCCCACTCCGGGTGATAGTCCTGGCCCGCCGCGGCCAGTTGGGTTTGCAGATCCTCCAGCGCCCGGGTCAGCCGGGTGGTGGACATCTTCAGTGACGTCTCGGTCGGCGTGAGGTCGCGGGTGACGTCGAGGATCGCCTGGTGCACATCGACGACCGGCTGCGGCAGGTCGTCACCGGTCCAGTCCGCCTCTTGCGCGGGCCAGGCCAGGCCCGGCGGGCATTTCAGCACGTCCAGCAGCTCCCGGGCGGCGAACGGCGCGAGACCGCGCGCGGTGACCCGCTCCTCCGCCATGGCCACGTCGAGGGCGCGCCCTCCGCTGGAGACCCGCTCGGCCGCCGCGCTGGCGGCCCTGATGGCTCCGACCTCAGCGTTCCTGGCGGACTGCTCGGCCGACTGGGCGGCGATGATGCCCCGTTCGGCCTCCTCGATCTGCGTCATCACCGCTCTGGCTTCCTTGCCGACGGTGCCATGCAGTGCCGCGAGCTTGGCAGCCTCCTCGGTGTGCCGCCGCCGGGCCGCCAGTTCGGTCTCGGCGCAGGCGCGCTCCTCTTCGGCGGCCTGTGCCAGCCGTTCCCGGGCACCGGCGGTGACGCCGCGCTGCTGCTCTTCTTCGCGGCGGCGGCCGGTGAGGTCCCTGGCGGCGGTCTCGAACCGCCGGGTGGCGTCCGCTACCCGGTCGGCCTGGTCCGGATCGATAGCGTGGTCTATGGCGGTACGGCGCAGCGCACGCTCGGTAACGGTGCAGGCGGCAACCGACTCGTCGTAGCCGGACTGCGCGCCGTCGGCGCTCGCCCGGGCCGAGCGCAGCTCCCCGACGGCCTGGGAGTGCCCCCGCAGTGCGGTGGCGATCGCGGTGGTCCGGGGCAGCGCGGCGCGCGCCTGTACGAAGGCCGCCAGCGTTTCGGCCAACCCAGCGGTTTTCCGGCTGACAGCGGCCAGCAGTTCTTCCAGCTCGCCGATCCGGGCCTCGCTCTCGGCGATGCGCGCCGCCCGGCGCCGGGCCCGGGCGGTCGCTCCGATGTACTCGGCGTGGTCCTTGTGGTGCGCACCGACGGTGACACCGTGGGAGTATCGGCCGTCGGAACCGATCACGGCGGCTGAGGCGAACAGTTCACCGTCCAGGGCGATGGAGGCCAGCACAGCGCCGATCCGCGCGGCGGACACCGGGGTGCCAGCCTCGGGGGGCAGAGTCTCGGCAACTAGCACGCTGGCGAGACTGGCCCCTTTCACGGGCGCCCCGGGGACCAGGTAGCCGTCGTCGTCTCCGGCGGCGACCTCGAAGCCATCCGGCGTGATCCAGGCATCGAGCATCCCGGTGGCTTCCAGCGCCGCCTCGATGGTCGCGGCCTGCTGTTCGCCGATGTCGTCGGCGAAACGGACCAGCCGCCACAGTGGTGCGCCGTCCCGCCCCTGGCGCCCGGCGGTGCGTCCAGGGTGGGGCAGCGGTGCGTCGTCGCGTTCGGCGGCGATCCGGTCTCGTTCCTCCGCGACGCGGTCCCGTTCGGCCTGCGTGCTGGCGTGCTCGGCGCGCAGTCGCGCCTGTTCGTCACGGACGGCCTGCTCGGTGGCGGCGGTGGCGGTGGCGAATACCGACTCGAGAGGGGCGGCGTCGGCGTCGCCGAACACCTCGATGGCCACGCTGAGGCCCTCGGTCAGCTGCCGCATCGCCGTCTCGTCCAGCACATCGGCGTGGGCGGCCATCCACCGCGTCAGCGCGGCCTGCGCGTCGGCGCGGGACGTGGCCACCGCATCGGCGGCAGCCTGTTCGGCCTGCTCAGCTGCGGTCACCGAGTCAAGCGCCCGGTCGAGCGCCAGCCGCGCCAGGTCGCGGGCGTGCTCGGCCCTGCGGTGCGACTCCAGTGCGGCCCGTATCGCGTGGACGGCTGCCAGCCTGGCGGTAACCCGGGCACCGGCCCGTTCGGTGAAGCCGTCAGCCTCGGCGTCGGCGGGCTGCCAGCCGATCCCGGCCGCCGTGGCGTGATCGGCAAGTTCGGCTGCGGTACGCGAGACCACCGCCTCTCGGTCGGCAAGCACCGCCGCCGCTTGTTCGGTGTCGGCGCCGGCGCGGGCGGTCGCCGCGCCGCGCCGGGCGAGTTCCTCGGAGGCCTGCGCAGCGGTCTGCTCGTTGGTACGGACGAGACGTTCAAGGTCGGCGAGTTGCTCGACTGCCTTGTAGGCGCTGCTCGACTTCAGCTGATCGCGTCGGGCACGCAATCCGGCGAGGGCGTTCTCCGACTCCTCCCTGCGGGCCTGCGCCTGCGCCTGCCCGGTTTCGGCGCTCGCCAGGGCCGTGATGTCACCCGCGAGCTCGGCGCGCCGCTGCCCGCTGGCCTTGCGCCGGCGGGTGAGCGCGTCGGCGGCCGACCGGGCGTGGGTGCGCAGGTAAGTGGTGTAGGAGGCGAGGAAGGTGCGGGTAGCCTCGTCGGCGGCCGTTAGCCCCTCCAGCGTGAGTGCGACCGCCTCCATGTCGTCGAACGAGCGAGCCGCCTCAGTGATCAGGTCGTCGTCGACCGGGCGCAGCCCGTCGGTGAGCGTGTCTGACAGCTTCACCGGGTCCAGGTTCTTGGCTAGCTGTGGTCGCCGGAGTGTCAGGATCAGGGTGAGCAGCTGCTCGTAGCGTTCCCCGCCGAGGCCGAACAGCCGCTGGTCGATGGCGGCCCGGTAGTCGGTAGGGGATGCGTGCAGGCTCAGCTCACCGATCTCCTCGGCGAGCTGCTTCCTAGTCATGGGCCGGTCGTCGCCGGTGATGAGCGAGAAGTCGTCACCGACCCTGCCGCTGGTGACGAAGTGCCAGCGGACCGGGGTGTCGCGGTGCTTCTGGGCGTGCAGGCCGACCCCGATGGTGACGGCCTCGCCGGTGTCGCGGTGCCGCAGTTCCAGCCATACATAGCCGACAGCGTTCTCGCCGCCGCGGAACAGGAGGTTGGACTTCATGGTCCGGTCCTCGGCGGCGAACGGGTTCAGCCGTTTAGGGTCGATCCGGCCATCCAGCACGAACGGGAACAGAACCTCAAGTGCCTTGGTCTTCCCTGAGCCGTTCGGTCCGCGCAGGATCAGCCAGCCGTCGGCGAAGCAGAATTCCTCGTCCCGGTAGTCCCACATGTTGATGATTCCGGCTCGGGTGGGTTGGAAGCGGGTCACGCGGAGCCTTCCCTCGCGAGCGCAGGCGGGTTCTTGATCTGCGCGGTGACGCTGCGGTACCGGGCCAGCAGCGGCAGCACCAGCACTCCGCCGTCCACTCGCGCCACCAGGCCCACCGAGGCAAGCAGGGCGAGTGCCTCGGCTAGCAGGCGGCCCGGGTCGGCGGCCTGTTTCTCCGCCATGCCCGCGCCGAAGTCCTCGACCAGTTTCCGCAGCTCGGTGCGTAGCCACACGTCGCTGAGGAACGGGTACGTAGCATCGTCTTGCTCAGCTGAGTCCGAACCCGAGTCCGAATCTGAGTCTGAACCCGAATCGCCGGTCTCCGGCCGCCAAGCCTGTTCGGCGGACAGGACCTGTTCGGCGAGCAAGCCGGCGACGCGGCCCCGGTCTGGCAGGGCCGCGTCGATCCGCCAGGCCGCATCAGCGAACCGTTCGGCGGCGGTAGCCGCGGGCAGACGTTCCATCTTGGAACCGCGGTTCCGCAGGTAGCCGGCGATCCGCGCGCACAGCAGAAGCGCCGCCTGCGCGACCGTGCCGGCCGACGGGAACGCCACGTCGGAGAACCGCTGCCCGGCGCTGACCAGCGCCACGCCTTCGGCGCGCCGCTCCAGCGCCAGGCCGCTGAGCCGCTCAAGGTCCTCGGCGAGGCTCGGCGAGCGGAGCTGGCCGAGCAGGTCCCCATCGACGTCGGCGTAGTAGACGACTGGCTGCTCCAGGACGAGTCGCCGGGCACGCCGCGCGTTCACCCGCCGCTGCGCCTCCCGGCCCTGGGCCGGAGCGGGTCCGCCGCTGGGGCCGTCCAGTAGCTCAGTGACCGAGTTCAGGTGCTGCAGCACCCGGCTCGGCGCGTAGATGGCGCCGACCACCTCGCGGTCGATGTCATAAAGTGCCTCGGCGCGTTCGGGGTCGTTGACCCACTCGATTGCCGAGCCATCGGCCATCAGCAGGGCACCGCGCGCTTCCAGCCAGGCCACCGCGTCAACGAACGCGTCCCGGTCGGGCTTGCGGCCGGTGTCCATGCCCAGGCCGTCGATGCGACCGGCGTCGGCGGCGACCGCGTCGGCTAGCTCGCTGAGTGCTATCTGGGTACCGGAGCGACCCAGCGCGGACAATGTCAGCACCAGGCAGGCGTAACGGCGGCGGTCGAACGGCCGCCCTGCGCGGGTGACCGCCGGGCGGGTGCCGTCCAGCGTATCCTGCACCCGGCGCAGCCGGATGGTGTCGCCACTGGACAGCAGGGTGTAGCCGAGCACCTCGCCGAGGTCAGTGCGCAGTTGCTTGACCCACTTGCGCACGAGGGGAAGCGTTGGCTTGTCCGGATATGACGAGGTGATCAGCGGGTGGCGCAGCACCAGCCGCGCCGCCCTCTGATATTCGGCCAGCTCGAGTGAGGTGACGTCCGCGGCGACCCTCATCCGGTAACGTCCAGTGCCAGGCCGTCCAGATGCAGCCTGCCACGGACCGTGTTCACAGTCGTGGATCCCGGGGCGGGCCGCAACTCCAGGCGCACGCCGTGCGCGGATCCGCTCGCCGTCCGGCTGACCGGGACCCGCGCGGACAGTGCCACGTCCAGCAGGCCGAGCAGCGCCTGGGTCTCCGGTTCGTCCAGCACCCTGCCGTAGATGCCGTCGCTAGCCAGCGCCGCCGCCGCGGTGCGGCGCTGCGCGGTCGCCTTCAACTGCTCGGCGCGCAGCCGCTGCCGCTCCTCGTCGTTGCGCTGGATCCGGCTGGGTCCGCGCAGCGCCTGAGCCTTGCCGTTGCGCACTAGCGTCCTGGACAGTTCCACCGGCTCGGCGTCCCACCAGGAGAGCCGGCTCGAGATAACCTCCGGGTCCTCGTGCACAGCCGAGACGTGCCGGGGCGCGCCGAGACCGAACACCGCCTGGAACAGCGCGTGGGCATCCTCGTCGGCCGGGCAGGCGGTGAACCATTGCGCCAGGTGCCGCAGCTGGCTCTCCCGGCTCACCCCGCCGCGACGCGACTCGGTGACCCGGCGCAGCAGTGCCGTGATGTTGGCGATCGCGGTGACCGTGGCGTCTTGCAGGCGTTCGGCCTCACTGCGGGGACTGGCGCCGAACCATTGAGCCAGGCCGGCCCACCGCGCCCGCCAGTCCGCGACCCGTTCCTCGGTGCCGCGGAACAGCGACTCGTCGGCGGACGCCGCGAACCGGGCGAGCCGGTCGGTCCCGGCGGCCTCCACCTCGGCGACCCCGGCGGCGAGCAGCGGCGCGAACCGGGTCAGCTCGGTGTGAAACTCGCGCATGTGGGTGAGCAGTGCGTCCTTGTGTGTGAGGAACACTTCGGGCCGGGTGTCGTTGGTGCGGGCCAGATCGCCCAGCATCAGGTAGAAGCGGGCGGCGCGCTGTGCCATGTCGGCGAGCACTCCGTCCAGCCGGGACAGCTTCCGGTACACCTCGGCGGCGTCCGTGGAGCGCACCGCCTCGGCGAGCGTTCGCAGGTCGGCGAGGATGTCCGGGAACACGAGGCGGGACAGCTGGGCGTCTTCCAGGCTGGCTGTCAGGACCTCTTCGACAGCCTGGAAGGCCCGGTACCCGGCTTGGGTGAACTGGTAGACGTAGTGGCGGTTGCGGTACTCGGCGAGGTTCGCGGCGCGGGTGCCGTCGTAGGAGCGGTCCAGCACCTGCCATTCGGCGAGAGCGTCCAGCAGCACCTGCACGTCGCCGACGGCGGTCGCCTCGGGGTGCTGAGCGGCTAGCTGGCCGAGTACGTCACTGGCGTCGGACGCGTGCATCAGCACCTGGTAGTTGGCCCTGGCCCGGTCGAAGGCGCGCAGCAGCCACAGGTACTCGTGCCGCTTCTCGGCGGCGGCGAAGTGGAACAACCGCAGCCTGTCGTCAACAGTGAACGCGTCAATGCCGAACGCGCCGCCGTCGTCGGGAACACGAGCGTCGGGAACACCAACTGAGAGCGCGGAGTCGCTACCGGTCACGGATCCTGATTATCTCGGTCGTCGGAGGGCATCGCCTGGCCTATGCGGAAATCAGCCTGCCGGATCGCCGTGCCGGATGCGAACGGACACGCCGCATTCCAGTCAAACCGCTGCCCGTTCGGTATATTTTTCCAGGCCGCGCATGGACTCCAGGACCGTCAGCGCGGCGCCGCGGCTCAGGTCCTCATGGTGGCGCTCGTTGCGCGGGTTCCGCAGGCAGCCGTAGCAGGACGTCTCCAGGCCACAGTCGCACGAAGCCACCCGTCGCAGGGCGGTGGCGATCACAGTGTCGAGCGCGCCGGCGATCCGCAGCACGCTGCCAGCCCCGCCCGGGACGGTGTCGAACAGCACCAGGCCGCTGCGGCCGTCCGCACCCGAATGCACCAGCCCGTCGATGTCGGAGCGGCTGATCTCGAGTCCGTCGGCCGCCCCCTCAAGCACCGCATACAGGAGGGAGTACCACTGCGCCGTGGCGTCAAGCCCGGGAGCGTCAAGGGCGAGTCGCAGGATGTCCGTCTCATAGCTGTGCGCAAGCGAGCGCCAGCGCAGCGGCCCCGTGCACGGCTTGCCACGCAGCGGGTTGACGTGCGACGTGGCGGGCCGGCCGTGGTTGGGTGCGCCCCAGCCGCACCAGTCGCAGATCAGGAACCCGGCGCCGCCCGGCCCCTCGGCCAGGGACACGAGCCTGCCCCGCGCGCCGCAGTGACACCATGCCAGCGCGCCTGCCCCGGTCTGCCAGCGGATCTCGGCGAGTTCCGCACCGAGCGACACCACATGCACGGCGCCGTTCCAGGACCGCTGCGGTGGCGTGGTGCCTGGCTTGCCGGTACGCGGGTCGGCGACGAAACCGAACTCCGGCACGCAGTACTCGCGGACCGGGCCGTCGGCGGGGCGCCCGCATGCGGAGCATGCCGGTTCCAGGTCGGCACCGCCTTCCCGGTAGTGCTGGCATCCCCGGCATACCGTGTAGCTGCGGGTGATCAGCTCCCGGCCGGGGAGCCGGTAGATGCCTCCCGAGCGCCATAGCACCCCGCCCGCGATCAGCTCCGAGCCGGGCGCGTATTCGTGGATTGCCAGCGACAGGTCCCGGTTCAGCTCAAGCCGGGCGCCAACCTGGCTGTCGCAGTGGGCGGTGCGCAGCTCGACGGTGTCTACCGGAAACCCGTACTTGGGCAGGACGTTCCGGTTGGCCAGGTAACCGATCAGCGGCCGCCGCGTGATGGTGGCGATGCTGCGCTCGAACCGGGCCGCCAGGTCGCTGCGCCGGGATTCGAAGGCCTCCGTGCGCCGCTCCTCGAACATCGCCACATCGTGGGCCAGTTCGGCCCGGACCTGTTCCAGCAGCCCGCAGAGCTGTTCCACCCAGCTTCCGTCGGCCAGGCCTATCTGTGACCAGGCCGCCTGGGGGAGCACGGCGCGCAGCGCCGCGGCTACCTCGGCGGGCACCGGGGTGAGGTAGCCGCGGACCGCGTCGCAGGGTGGTTCACCGCCGCCAGCGGGAAGGAAGAAAGCCCCGGCGGTCTTCCACTCCCGGCCGCCGTTGTCACTGGTATCGCGGAAGAAGGCGGCCAGCGCCACCGAGTGCGCGTGCCGCCGGTCGATGCGGGGATTTCCCAGCGGCACGTAGGGAGCGCGGACCTTCCCGGTCAGCATGGACTCTGGTGCCTGATAGCGGGACAGATCGTGCGAGCGGCGCTGGGCGTAGGTGACCACCAGCGCCGCGGTGCCGCTGCGGCGGCCGGCCCGCCCGGCGCGCTGAATGTAGTTGGCGGTGGTGGGCGGCATGTTCCGCAGCAGCACCGCGGACAGCGCTCCGACGTCGACGCCCAGCTCGAACGTAGTGGAGCAGCTCAGCACGTTGACCTCGCCGCTGAGGAATCGCTGCTGGATATCGGATGCCTCCAGGCTGGTCCACTGCGCGGTGTGCTCGCGGGCAACCAGCGGCACCGGCGCGGTCTGCTGGTACAGGGCGCGGTAGTGGCTGTCGTCGTCGGCGCGGCCGGCGACCAGTTCACCCGCGCAGCCCAGTGTCGGGCACACGCCGCGCAGCCCGGCCGTGGTGACCCGCCGGCACAGGGAACACTGCCATATGTCACCGCTGCCAGGTGACAGCGTGAGCCAGGTGTGATCGACCTGATGCACCTGGCCGAGCCTAGGCAGCGCCGCCGCGCGCAGCCAGCCGTCCCGTGCCGCCGACAGTGCCCGCCAGCAGCCGGCCAGCACGTCGCGCGCATCGGCTCCGGACGCGGGCCCCCCGATGGCGGCGAGCAGCCGGCGCAGGTAGTCGAGCCGCTTATTGACGCCGCGGGTGGGCAGCCAGCTCAGCACTTTGAGCTTCGCCTCGGCACCGTCGCCGCGGACGTAGATCGGGCCGCGCCGCGGGTCGAACATCTCGTCGGCCGGGTCGACCTCCTCCGGCATCGTGAGCGCGCCCTGCAGCCGCACCGTGCGGAGCAGCTCGGTGAGCAGCGCCGCGCTTTCCTGCGCGGACAGGCCGAGATCGAACAGCGGGCCGGGCGGCCGCCAGGACGGCTCGGTGCCCAGCCCGACCCGCAGCAGCCCGAGGCCTTCCAGGGACTGGCGTTCGTCGAGGGCGGTCAGCTCGCGCAGCACCCAGCGGGCGGCCTCGCGGCGGCGGCCCTGTCGTGACTCCCGCCGGGAGAACACCCCGGCGCGGCCGGCCACGGCCGCCGTCTCCTCGATCAGGTCGTCAACCGTGCAATCCGCATCGCCGGCGGTAGCCCGCGCCAGGCCATCCATGATCAGCCGCCGCTGCCGGACGAGTGCGTGGCTGGATTCCAGATAGGGGGCGAAGAACGCGGCAGCCTGCCGGCTGTCACTGAACGTGAGGAGCTTGCGGCCCGCACCGGGCCGGTCCGCGAGTTCCTCATCCGGCGGCAGCGCCTGGTAGAGAGCGGTTGCTAGCACCGCTGCGGCCGCCTCGTTGCCGCTCTCGAAGAGCCGCACCATCCCGGAGCCGCGCGCCCCGCAGGCCAGGCACCCATTCGGGGACCTAGTGGCCAGCTGCCGCACCGGCCGGAGCGCCGCGGCGGAACATCCGCACGGCGCTATTGCCGGTACCGCCGCGGCCGCCGCGTGCAGGGCTCCGCAGTGCCCGCACAGCAAGGCGTCCTTACCGGTCGCTGCCGCACCGGTCGCAGCCGCGGCTTGCTCGAGGATCTCATCGTCCTCGTCTGCCGTCTCGGGCGGCGCGTCGAGCAGCAGCCACCTGCGGCGGTCGGGCCGCACGGCGCGCGACGTGAAGCACTCACCGCTCAAGGTGCGCTCCACCGAGCCGACCAGGTGAACCGCCCCGCAGCGCTTGCAGCAGCCAAACTCGAACACGGCGCCGGAGCAGTCCGGGCAGATCTCGTGGCGAGCCAGCGACACGTGCGGGCTGCCGGGCGTCAGGCAGGTGAACGCGCCCTCGGTTGCCCGGGCGAACAGGTGGTAGCGGGCCGAAAGCACCGGGCTGCCGGTTCGGTCGCGGATCTTCGCGCCCACCGAGACCAGTGCGGCGAGCGCCGCCTCCGCACTGGGTCCATCTAGGCCGGCGAACACCTCGGCGGCCAGGTGGGCGAACGGCCGGGGGGACTGGGCCAGCAGGGTGCGCAGCCGCGCCATGGTCTGCTCGTGCGCGAGCAGCAGCGCCGCGTCGCGGCCGCCAAGGCCGGCGGCCACCGGATCGCCCGCGGCACGGTCCAGCAGCGCCGCTCCTGGATCGGCCGAGGCGGCCAGGGCGAGGTAGCCGTCGGAGCCGAGCGGCCCCCATAGCGGTCCCGCCGGGATGTCCATCCGTTGCGCGCCGATCAGGTCCTGGCGTGCCGGGTCGTCGTCCGCCCACTCGAAGGCGGTGTTGAACAGCTTGGCGGCGAAGTCCATCACCTGCCGCGGATGACCGCCGACGGTGGCGCTCGTTGCGATCGCCTGGAACGTCGTGTCGTCATGGTGGCGGCCGACGCGTTCGCGTAGCCGGCGCAGGAGCATGCCGACCTCTTCGGCCTTCGCCCCGTCGTAGACGTGTGCCTCGTCCAGCACGACGAATCGCCAGTGCCCGCCGTGCTTGCCCTCGAACAGTTCCATGTCCGCCGGGCGCAGCAGCAGGTACTCCAGCATCGCGTAGTTGGTGAGCAGCAGGTTTGGCGGGTCGTCGCGCATTTCCTGCCGGCTCAGCAGCTCGTTTGGCAGCCGTGGTTCGCCCGGGTTCAGCGACTCGTAGAGTGACGCGCCCTCGGCGGCGCGCTCCGGGGTGTCCCCGGTGTAGCGGCCGAAGGTGATCTGCGGCGCGTCGGCCAGCAGCTGGCGCAGCCGGCGGAGCTGGTCGTTGGCGAGCGCGTTCATCGGATAGAGCAGCAGCGCCCGCACCCCCGGTCCGAGTGTGCCAGCCACGTGCTCGGCGGTCAGCGCCGACAGCACCGGCAGCAGGAAGCTCTCCGTCTTCCCGGATCCGGTACCGGTGGCCACCACCAGATTCCGCCCGGCGGTCGCCTTCCGCAGCGCCTGCTCCTGATGGCTGTAAAGCGGCCGGTCCAGGGGCAGCGCCGGCCCCGCCAGCCGGGCGAACGCCGGATCCAGCACTCCCTCGCCGATAAGGTCGCGCAGAGTCGCCCCGGTACGGTAGGGAGGCGTCGCCTCAAGTAGCGGTCCCTTGGTCAGCAGGGGGCTGGCGGCGATGCAGTCGGCAAGCGCGACCGCGAGCCCGCGGTCACGGACTGGCAGCAGCGACCGCAAGTAACGCCGGTAGGTGGCGCTCAGCGCGGTGCTGGTGGTGATCGCGTCCACGTGAAGCCGCTCCCGCAGGGCTAGGAAATGCCGTCCGGCACCTACAGTGCCACGAGCAGGACAACTGCCGCGCCCTAACCGGATAGCCACGGGTCGCCCGCCGGTGCTGTCACGCTGACCCGTGCGATCACCGCGGTCCGGCTGCCGATGGTGATCCGCAGTTCCGCACCGCCGTGGGCGCTCACCGTATCCAGAATCCGCCGCAGCGGATACCGGCCCTGCTTCGATGGCTCCAGCACCTGTACCGTCCCGCCCGCGGCGACCACGTCAATGGGCGGCGGGTAACCGGCGACCCCAGGCAGGTCCAGGCGGAGCGCTCCGCCGCGGATCAGGTCCGCCGTTTCCAGCGGCAGCGGCCCGTGGCTGTGCCAGGCAGTGGGTGCGTCCCCACTGCCCGGTTCGGGCTCGGTCCGTATCCGGCAGTGCGGCGGGGTAAGCCATAGCGGCAGCACGACCGGGCCCGCGACGCATGCCACCTCAATGGCGGTGACCTGGGCCGGGATCATTGCCGCGCGGGGCGAGACGGTCATTCCTGGCGGCGGCGCGAGCACCGCTTCGGCCGGCTCCAGACCCTCCCGAGCGGTCAGCCGGAGCGCCGGGGAGTAGCTGACGGCCAGGCCCTCAGCTACGGTTACCACCCGGCGCAGCCCGGTGACCTGCGGGGCGTCAAGCGCGGTCACGGTGACCACCAGCTCGCCGAGCACCGGCCGGGGCACCGGGTCCCACAGGCGCTCCGGATCCCAGCGATCTCCGCTCACCTCGACCGCCACCAGGACTGGGCCGGAACCGGACCGCCGCACCTCGATCCGCCACCGGATCTCATCCGGCGGCAGTCGCACCAGCGGGGGCTTCCCGAGGACCGGCAGGTAGCCTGGCGTGTGAACCCCTGGTACGGGAGTGCTCGTCACCAGCCGAGGTTTCGGCCGGCCGCGGACCGGATGTCGTCTGCCTGCGGGCTCTAGCTCCAGCCAGGCCATTCCGGCGAGGTCCAGCTGGATCAGCCGCCAGCCGTTCCAGGTGAGGGGCAGCCTGCTCGCCACCAGGACCCGCGGCGTGCTGTCGGCGCGCAGCGCCCGGTCCTCCGGGTAGACCAGCCAGACAGCCTCAGGCGGCAGCGCCGCCGTGATCGGTTCACCGTCGGCGTCGAAGGCCAGGAGCGGATCCGCGGGGTCGATGACTTCCTCCGGAGAAATGGCGATCCACGATCCGGTATGGTCCCTGCCATGATCGGCGCCGGAGTTCGGGTCGCGGGCCAGCACGCCCTGCCCGAACGGATCGAGCCGCAACGGCCGCCCTCCGCCTGGTCCCGGGAGCATAGCCGCGACCGTCCGGGCAGTGTCGATGACGCGGCGCGGCAGGGACAGTTCCGCCAGGTCCCCGGCACCGGATTCATCGCCGGAGGTAAGCAGTTCCATGAGCGCATGGCAGCGTTCGACGAACCCGGTGCCGACCTTGAGGCGCAGCAGCGCGGCAACCGCGGGATCGAGCTCGGACAGTTCATGTTCCGGCACTCCGGCAGCGCACAGCCGCAGGAACTCCGGCAGTGCTGCCGTGGTCACTGCCGTATGGGCGAGTACCGCCGCAACCGCGCCACCCGCCGGGGCCGGAATGCCCAGCGCCGCGAGCGAGCCGAGAAATGCCTCGGCCCAGTCAGCGGCGGCACGTTTGTTCGCCCGCGATCTGGTCGCCCGGAACCAGGCCGGCCAGACCTTCCCGTTCTTGTCATAGTGGGCCGTGATCTGCGCCACGGCGACCACGACACAGGCCGGCCAGCGGCGATTCAGTACTTCCGGCCGTTGGGACCGGCAGAGATTTCCCAGCGCCAGTGCCGCCGCATTTAGCATCTCGGGTTCCACGTCGAGTGTCCCAGCCGGCTCACCGGACGCGAGATGCCGGCGCCAGCCGGGTTCCAGAAGGTCGAGCAATGTGCTGCCCGTTGGCGGCCCGCCCATGGTGGCCCCCTTCACCGATCGGTAGCGTGCCGTTTCGCCGCGGACGAAGCGTAGCCGCCCCCGGGCCGCAACGACTAGGCCCGCTAGCCGGTGCCACCGATCGCGCAGTACGGACGCTCTCCCACCGACCCAACCAGCTACCCCTTGAATCAGAACGGCCGGTGGTCCCCCTCATGGATCATCAGGCGCCCGCGGTCGCAGAACCGGCAATGTAGTCCGGGGGCACGGGTAACGTTCACCTGCGCCCCTGGTTAGGGCCTTAACCCGTTGTCGTCACGAGTCCTGCTGCCTTGCGGTGGCTTATGGTGCGCGTCTGTCGCTGCATCTGAGCAAACCCTAGTGCGGCATGCCCGCCATGCGCTGCAACCTGGACCACATCCTGGCCTGGGACGACGGAGGCATCACCTGCGAGTGTGCCCTGCGCTCACATGCACGCCATAACCACACAGGTCGTTCAGATCTCTTGCCGGGCTTTCGTTCCTACGGGACCCACAGCGAGGAGACCGGGGCGGCGATGATGCGGTCGGTGAGAGGGAAGACGTGCGGGCCGGTGTGCAAGACGATGCCCGCGGCGAACGCGTCACCGGTCTCATCGCGAAGCCAGGCCAGATGGCGCGCGTCCGAGGCGGTCGCGATAGCTGCGGCCTTGATCTCGATCCCGATCAGCTGACCACCTGCGGTCTCGATGAGCAAGTCGACTTCCCTGCGGCCTTGCTCCTCGCGTAGGTGGTACATGCGGGGGTCTGCGCTGCTGGCGGCGAGTTCGGTACGCAGCTGCGCGGCGACGAAGGTGTCGAGGAGCCGGCCCAGCATGTCGGGTCCGTAGAGGATGGCTTCCCTTCCCAGCCCCAGGACAGCTGCCACGAGCGCCGGGTCGACCAGGTACCGCTTCGGTGACTTGACGAGCCGCTTGACCCGGTTGGAGAACCAGGCCGGGACGAGGTCTAGGACGAACATCCGCTGAAACAGTGCCTGGTAGGCCTGCGCGGTCTTGGCGTTGACCCCAGCGGCGGCCCACAGGGTCGAGTCGGCGACGATGCCGGCGGTGTTGACCGCAAGGACTGATAGGTAACGGCGCAGCAGCTCGGGATCCCGTCGCGGGGCGATAGCGGGCACGTCGCGCGTGATCATCTGCTCCACATAGCCAGCGAACCACCGCCTGCGCGCTGCGCTCGGCATCCGCAGGGCGGGCTCGGGGAAGCTCCCGGTGAGCATCAGGTCGAGATACTCCCGCACGCTGAGCGGTTCATCTGGCGCTGTCACCGCTTCGGTGCCCCCTGCGATCACCCGGTCGATGAATGGCTCGGCGGCCGCTCCGCCGAGCCATTCCCTGACTGACATTCCGTACATGGGCACTTGCAAGATGCGGCCGGTGCCGGGCCAGACACGATTCTCCAGCTCCGCACGCACCGATCCGGTAAGGATGAACCTGCCGGGCGCCGGGTCCTCGTCGACGGAGCGCTTCACCGCTCCGAGAACGTCAGGCACCTCTTGCCACTCGTCGATGACAACCGGCGGGCGCAAGCCGGCGAGCATCGCGTCGGGCGATGCCGCGACTGACTGGCGGATCTCTGGCTGGTCCAGCCGCAGCACGGTCCCGCCGCGACGGAGTGCCGTCGTGGTCTTTCCGGCCGCGCGCGGTCCTACCAGGGAAACGGCCGGGAAGGCCGTCAGAAGCTCATCGAGCAGTCCGTCCACGATCCTGGGCACATACCGGTCTGTCACACGACCCAGAGTACCTGTTTCCCGCATAGCTAAGTACTTGTTCTCCGCGTCAGTGAGTACTGGTTTCACGCAAAGCGGGACCATGCTGTCAGGTGCGTTCCAAAGCATGACCGACCATCATTCTCCCAGCTCAATTGGCATATATGCGAGTGCCGTAACAATCCCAAATGCAGGCACGAGCACCGGCTCAAACAGCACCCCCGGTGGAACGTCGAGCAGCTCACCCCCGGCACCTTCCGCTGGACCACCCCCTCCGGCCGCCACTACACCACCGAACCCACCCGCTACCCCACCTGACCCGCACGGAGACCAGCCCGGCGCCGGCACTCACACCGATCTCGCGGTCAACTTTGACCGTGGGGAAAACGTCATCGGACCAGAGCTGAGGTCCATGCCACTCGATGACCGCCGTCCACGCAATGCCCCCCTTGGCTTGGCTCACGATCATGGTCCTCGGGTTCGCCATGTGACGCTGGGCTGCGGGTTTATCAGTCATCATGAACAAATCTGCGCACTGATCCGGAGTCGTGAGCGGGTTGTGTTCCTGTCCATCTGACCGCGAGGTCAATCCCAGTTGCGCGGCCGGGAGCTCCCCCGCCACGATAAGCGCATGCTGGACCTCAACTTCGTGCTGGATGAGACCGGGCGCGAGAAGCTTGTCGCCCGGTTCGGCGCCGGAGCAGAGGCATGGTGCACTGCACTGCCCGAGATGGTCAAGCTGTACTGCCTGCGCTGGGATCTGGAACTGGAGGAAGCCCTGGCGGGCAACTCCTCCCGCGTATACACCGGCAGGCAGCACGGCAACCGCGGCGTGGTCCTGAAACTGACACCGGACCTGGCCATTGCGACCGAGGAAGCCATAGCGCTGCGGGCCTGGGCCGCCACGCCGCACGCAGTGGACCTCCTGGATGCTGACCTGGACGCAGGAGCATTGCTTCTGGAGAACATCGAGCCCGGTACCAAGATCAGCGATGAACCGCACGTCCCGCCCGCCGGTGAAGTCGCCGAGCTGCTGACCGGCCTGCGGGACGCTGCCCGGTACGATCACGGGCAGCTGCCCCCGCTGGCCCAGGGCATGGAACCGATGTTCTCACGCATCGGCGAGCTGCTGAGCAACCCGGGAGTGAGCCCGTTCGTAGCTCCGCAGCTCCTAGACGACGGATACCGCAAAGCCCGCGAGCTGGCCAGCACCGGCCCGGCGGGACTACTCCACGGAGACCTTCACCTCGCCAACATCCTCAGGGCCGGGCGCACCCGGGGACTGGTCGCCATCGACCCCCGCCCAGGTGTCGGCGATCCCGCTTTCGACGCCATCGACTGGACCCTGGACCGGGTCACCAGCATGGCGGAGGTCCACGAACGGATCGAGCGGCTATCCGGGCTTGTCCCGTTCCTGGACCGTGACAGGCTCTGGGGCTGGTGCCAGGCCACCGCCGCAGCCCTCGCCATTCTCCTGCTCCGCCGCCGCCCTCCAGACCCCACCACACAACTCCTGCTGAAAATCGCAGCAAGTACCTGAACAAAGCCAGCGAACCCAACCCGGCGGCCGCCGCGCCCCAAGCTGACCGGCTCCAGAACCGCCAAGGATCCCGTTCGCGGGCAGGTGACTGTGCTACCCGCCAAACATCGTGGCCCAGGTGCGCCTCCGCCGTGCCTGCGGTGTGCACTAATTAAGCCACGTCGGGATGACCGTCGTCCATGCAAGGTCACCCGTCAAGCCGCCCAGATCCTGGCCGAACGGGACCCGGTGCGAGCCACCCAGCTTTACGCCGGCGCCGCCCGAACCCCCGTGACTAGCTAGAAACCAGCTAGAAGACCCGCTCAAAGAGACCAGCTCAAAGCTCAGCTAGGGGAGTGGCTCAGGCTGGGTTGGCTCCGCCGGGGAATGCGGTGGTTCGGCCCCCCCAACTCTCGCAACCTCCTGAGCCCCCTCGATCCGCTGGTGCCGAAAGCCGGGTAGCAGCCGCGCCAGCACCAGGGCGCCCGCGATGCAGGCCAGACCGCCAGAAACGACCGAGAACGTGTCGCCGAAGCTCGTCGCGACCGCGCCCGATTCCAGGTCCCCGATGCGGGGTCCTCCGGTGACCACGGCGATCTGCAGGCCGGACAGCCGTCCGCGCAGCGCGTCGGGCACCGCAAGCTGGACGATCGTGCTGCGGAAGACCGCCGAGATGACGTCGGCCCCGCCCGCTACGGCGAGCAGCCCCAGGGCAGCGGGCAGCCAGCGCACCAGCCCGAAGCAGGTGATGGCCGCGCCCCACGCGATGACGGCGACGATGACCGCTAGTCCCTGGCGCTGGATCCGGCTGACCCAGCCGGTGGTGAGCGCGCCGAGCAGGGCCCCCGCGCCGGGCGCGGCGTACAGCAAGCCGAGGGTCGAGGCCCCGCCGCCGAATAGCCCGCTGGCCAGAGCCGGAAACAGGGCTCGGGGCATACCGAAGACCATCGCGTTGATGTCGATCAGGTAGGCGCCCTGGATGGCCTGTCGTCCGCGCACGAAGCGGAGACCCTCGATAACCGAACGCAGGCCCGCCCGGTGGCCCGCCATCCCGGTCGGCGGCTGCGGGGACATCATGAACGCCCCGAACAGGGCCGCCCCGAAGCTCGCTACGTCCATCCAGTAGACGAAGCGCACCCCGGCACCTGCCAGCAGCAGCCCGGCCACGGCCGGCCCCACGACCAGGCCGAACTGGAACAGGGACTGGAACATGGCATTGGCCGTCGACAGTTCGGACCGGCGGACCAGGTTAGGGACAATGGCGCTGCGCCCGGCGCTATCCAGCGGGCTGAACCCGGCGGAGGCCGCGGGCAGCACGAACAACGGCCATAGCGCGGTGCCCAGGTCGGCGTTGACTGCCAGTCCGACGCTGCACAAGGCCGGCAGCACCTGCGCCGCCATCAGCAGGCGGCGCCGGTCCATGGCATCGACCACCGACCCGCCCAGCAGCGATCCGGTAATGAGCGGAAACAGCTGAGCCAGCGACACCAGCCCGACGTCGAGGGAGGAGTGGGTCAGCCGGTATACCTGGTAGGGCACTGCGACCGTGGTCAGCTGGGTGCCGAGCACCGACACCAGCTCGCCGAAGATGAGAAAGCGAAAATCGCGGGATCGCCGCAGCGGTGTCAGGTCGATGAACAAGCGGCGCGCGGGCCGCGGCGGCTGCTCAGCGCGCTTGGCCACCCGGTGTCCTTCCTGCCCGAGGCGACGCGCCGGCCAAATCACCGAAGGTTCGGCGAAAAAGGCTGTTGCACGCGCTTTGATGGCGGTAAGGATCTCCGATCATTACCATTCTGCTTCCGAACACGGGATAATAGGGCGACAGATAGAAACGGTTGTGACTGGCCGGTTCACCATAGGCGCCGGGGTTGTCGCGTGCGCAGGGCCTGGGAGGGTCCCGTGGTGAGGTTCGGAGGAAGGGGATGAGAAATGGCGGCGATGAAGCCGCGGACGGGTGACGGTCCGCTTGAGGTCACCAAGGAGGGGCGCGGTATCGTGATGCGCGTCCCGCTTGAAGGCGGCGGGCGACTCGTGGTCGAGCTCACAGCCGACGAGGCAGCCAGGCTTGGTGATGCCCTGAAATCGGTGGTGGGATGACTCGTGCCCAAGCGGTTTTCTAGTCGCCTCTCTTGACCGCGGCGAGCAGGCCCTCTCCGAATGGCAGCAGTACCGGTATGAGCCGGTCGTTCGCCCGGACACCGCTGGCGAGGTCGACCGGGGGATCGCCGTTCTCTTGGTCTTCTCCGGCGTCCTCGGGCGGACCTGCCAGCAGCGCGTTATTGAAAGCGACGATGCCGCCGGGTCGCAGCAGGCGCAGCGCGGCGGTCAGGTAATCCGCATAGTCCCGCGCATCCGCGTCGCAGAACACCATGTCGTAGGTGCCATCGGACAGCCGCGGCAGTACGTCGAGCGCACGGCCCAGGATGAGACGGCACTGGTTCTGCGCGAAGCCCGCCTGGGTGAACGTCTTGCGGGCCACGCGCTGGTATTCGGGCTCGGTATCCACGCTGGTCAGCGTGGAACCCGGGCGCATTCCGCGGAGCAGCCAGATGCCGGAGCTGCCACAGCCGGTACCGATCTCGACGACGGTCTTGGCTCCGACCGCGCAGGCCAGGAAGCGCAGCACGGCACCGACCGCCGGGAGGACCGGCTCGGCCCCGCCCAGGTCAGCCGCGTTCGCCCGGGCGGCGAGCAGCGGCTCGTCCTCGGGCACGTATTCGGCAGCAAACGCAAGTGGCCCCACCCGCAGCAGCCTAGCGCCAGATGCGCAGGTCCGGGAACTCTGCGGGGTCGCAGGCCGTTACTTAGACGGTACCGGCACGCCCGCGAACCCGTGGCAGGCCCGATACGGGCTTATCCGAAGTCAACTGGCAAAGCGAAAGAATCCAGGGCACGATGGTGAGAGTCTCGGCACTGTGTGACCCGGAGGGCAGATTGTTGGAGGAGGTCAGCCGGCGCCGTCCCCTGGCCGCCGGACCCGAATCCGCCGAGGCGGCCCAACCTCCCCCGGCGGATCAGGCCGAGTGGAACCTTCCGACGTGGGAGGACATCGTCCGGCTCCACTCCGCGCGGGTCTACCGCCTGGCGTACCGGCTGACCGGTAACCCGCACGACGCGGAAGACCTGACCCAGGAAGTGTTCGTCCGGGTGTTCAGGTCGCTGTCCAGTTATACCCCGGGCACGTTCGAGGGCTGGCTGCACCGCATCACCACCAACTTGTTCCTGGATTCGGCGCGCCGCAAGCAGCGGATCCGCTTCGAGGGCCTGGCCGATGAGATGGCGTACCGGCTGCCGGGCTCCGAGCCCACTCCGGCGCAGGCGTTCGACGACACTCACCTCGACGACGACGTCCAGGCCGCGCTGAAGGCCCTTCCGCCCGAGTACCGCGCCGCCGTCGTGCTGTGCGACATCGAGGGCTTCTCCTACGAGGAGATCGCCGCGACGCTCGGGGTCAAGCTAGGGACGGTCCGCAGCAGGATTCACCGCGGCCGGGCCCAGCTCCGCTCCGCTCTTGAGCACCGCCGTCCCAACCCCGTCGCCGCCCCCTCCCCGGCCTCCGTAGCTCCCCCGGCCTCCGTAGCTCCCCCGGCCTCCGTAGCTCCCCCGGCCTCCGTAGCTCTCAAGGCTTCCGCGGGCCCCGCGGCCCCGACGGCCTCCGGCGCCCCGGTCAACCCCGGGACCCCCGGGCCCGAGCGCCAGGGCCTAGTTCAACGCCGGCGGTTCAAGCGGGCAGGTGCGTCATGAGTCATCTGGGTGACCGGCTCTCCGCGCTCGTCGACGGCGAGCTTGATGGCGCCGAACGTGACCGGGCGCATGCTCATTTGGCCAGCTGCGAGCAGTGCCGGGTGGAAGCCGCGGGGTTGCGCGCGCTGAAGCAGCAGTTGCGCACGCTCATGACCGGCGCACCGGCCGAGGCCGCGATGACCAGGCGGTTGCTCGCCCTGACTGGCCCGGGCGGCCCGATGCCGCCGCGCCGCGGGCGGTCACGGGCGGCGTCCGGC
>JALYVS010000302.1 GCA_030853115.1 Actinomycetota bacterium | reverse complement strand
CGGCCGCACCGCGGGCCATCGGCTGGCGGGCCGTCGGGCGGCGCTTCCTGGCGCCTGTGCCCGCCGGCAGCGGCTGGCCGTCGGGGACTGACCGTGCGTTCACATCTCAAGGATGCCGGTCCGACCGTGACAAGCTCATGAAGCAAAGTCCCTTTGCGTTCATGCCATCGCTGCGATGAGTACTGTGGTGAGCAGCCGTCTACCTGCAGAACCCCGGGCGAGGGCAGAATGGGACCTGCACGAGGAAGGTGCGCCCCGCCTGACTTAGGCGGGAACGGCTCAGGCGGGGGCCGAGAGTGACAACCCGAACCGCCCGGCGGCATCGGTCCACCATGACCGCATCACCAGGCCGGCGGCCGCCAGCTCGGCTTCGACGCGCGCCCGCCGGAACTTGGCGGACACCTCGGTGCGCATCTCCTCGTGCTCGCCGAAGCTCACCGTGAGCCCGATGCCCGGCAGGTGCACGGTCTGGGCGTGCCGCGAGCGCAGCCGCATCTCGATCCACTCGGCGGCCGGGTCCCAGACGGCCACGTGCTCGAACGCGTCCCGGTCGAAGTCGGCGCCGAGCTCGGCGTTCAGCACCGCGAGGACGTTCTTGTTGAATTCGGCGGTGATTCCGGCGCTGTCGTCGTACGCGGCGACTAGTGTCGCCGGGTCCTTGACCAGGTCGGTGCCGAGCAGGAAGAAATCGCCGGGACCCATTTCCGCGCGGACCCGGGCCAGGAAGGAGGCCCGCTGGTCAGGGAACAGGTTCCCGATGGTGCTGCCGAGGAAAGCGACCAGCCGCGGGGCGGGCGCCTGGCCGGCGGCGGGCAACCCGAGGTGCTCCTCGAAGTCCGACACCACGCCGCGCACCTCCAGCCCGGGGTACTCAGCGGACAGGGCGTCGCCCGCCGCGAGCAGGGCCGGCTCGCTCACGTCGACGGGAACGTAGCAGCGCAGCGTGCCCGCCGCCCGCAGCGCGTCGAGCAGCAGCCTGGTTTTATCCGAGGATCCCGAGCCGAGTTCCACCAGGGTCCGGGACCGGGTCTGGCCGGCGATCCCGGTTGCGGTAGCGCGCAGGATTTCCCGTTCGGCCTGAGTCGGGTAGTACTCGGGCAGTTCGGTGATCTTGTCGAACAGCGCGCTGCCCTGCGCGTCGTAGAACCACTTGGGCGGCAGCGATTTCGGGTCCGCGGTCAGGCCGGCGAGCGCGTCGTGGCGCAGCGCTTCGGTGAGGAAGCCAGCCGGCAGCCGGCGGTCCAGGGAGGTCATCGGGCCGGGATCCTTCCGTCGACGATCTTCGGGTTCTCCGTGGATTCATGGCGCTGGGTCGTTAGCCGGTCCAGCTTCGTGACGGTGATCTGCTGGGGGGACGCGGTGAGGACGGAATTGCCGGGAACCTCGGTCCAGCCGGGCTCGTCGTCGCCGGGCTCCGAGGCGACGATCACGCCGGCCCGCTGACCGGCCCCCCGGTAGTACAGGGTGTCTCCCGCCGCGGTGGCGGCGATCAAACGGCCGTCGGTGAGCAGGAGGTTGAACCGGCCGGTCACGCCGGCCGCGTCGAGCGTCGCGACGGTGTCCGACAAGGCATCCGCGGCCGCCAGGCCCAGACGGAGCCGGTGCCGTACGAGCGCCCACAGCAGCGCCGAGTCGACGCGGGCCTCAAGTCCGAGCAGCAAGTCAGCGGGCAGTGTCATGGCGAGCCCGGCGACGGAGCCCGGCCATCCGTCGATCACGCCGTTGTGGCTGAACAGCCACCGGCCAGAGGTGTACGGGGCGATCGGAGCGGGCCCCAGGTCGGTTCCCGGCGTCGCGCAGCGCACGGCCGCGAGTATCGCGGCCGCCCTGGTCACCCTGGCCACGTCGGCGAAAGACTCGTCTCCCCAGATGGGAATCGTGCGCCGGTACCTGGCCGGGTCAGGGTCGACGGGGGAGTACCAGCCCACCCCGAATCCATCGGCGTTTACCGTCCCGTACCGCTGAAAGCGCGGTGCCCATGACTGCTTGTACAGGCCGTGCGGCGGCTCGATGACGACCGAACGCAGCGTCGCGGACGGCCCGAGGTACGCCAGGTGCCTGCACATCAGGCGGTCTCCGGGGCCACGGCGTCCGCCGCGTCAGCAGAGCGCGCGGTGCGGAAACCGGAGAAGATCTGCCGCCTGATCGGGTAGTCCCAGTTGCGGAACGTGCCCCGGCAGGCCACCGGGCTGACCGCGAACGACCCGCCGCGGAGCACCTTGTACTCCGGCCCGAAGAACACTTCGGAGTACTCGCGGTACGGCCAGGCCCGGAAGCCCGGATACGGGCCGAAGTCTGAGCTGGTCCACTCCCAGACGTCCCCGATGAGCTGCCGGGCACCGCACGGCGCCGCCCCGTCCGGATAGGAGCCGGCTGGCGCCGGGCGCAGCAGGGGCTGCCCCAGGTTGGCGTGCCTGGGGCGCGGCTCCTCGTTGCCCCAGGGATACCTGCGGGTCAGGCCGGTGACCGGATCGAACCTGGCCGCCTTCTCCCACTCGGCTTCGGTCGGCAGCCTGCGCCCGGCCCAGCGCGCGTAGGCGTCCGCTTCGTACCAGCACACGTGGACCACCGGCTCATCGGGTACCACCGGCTCCGGCCGGCCGAACACCCGGCGCGTCCACTGGCCGTCGTCCCTGCTCCAGTACAGCGGCGCCGACAGCCCGGCCTGCTGCCGGTGCTGCCAGCCGGCCGTCGTCCACCAGCGCGGGTCGCGGTATCCGCCGTCCGCGATGAACTCGGCGTACCCGCCGCAGGTCACCGGCGTGGTGTCCAGGAAGAAAGACGGCACGTCCACGGTGTGCGCGGGTCGCTCGTTATCCAGGGCCCAGGGTTCGGTGGAGGTGCCCATGGTGAACGGCCCGGCGGGCACCAGCACCTCGGACGGCAGCCGGGCCGCGTCGGCCGGGGCCAGGGCCGGCCGGGCCGCGGTGAGCACCGGAGCCCCGGCCCGGATCTGGTGCGTGATCAGCATGGTTTCGTCGTGCTGCGCCTCATGCTGCAGGACCATCCCGAACGCGAACGTGTCACCGACCCGTCCCGCCGCCCCGGTGTTCCCGGCCCCGATTCCCCCGGCCCCAATTCCCCCGAACTCGGTTCCCCCGAACCCAGGGCCGCGCAACGAGGAGCGGTCAAGCAGGTCCAGGACCCGCCCGCGCACCTCGTGCCCGTAGGCCCGGGCCTGCTCGGGCGGCAGCAGGGGCAGGGTCGGGCGCTCGGACCTGGGGTGCTCGAACGCGTCGTAGAGCGGGTCGATCTCGGGGTGCATAGGCTCCCGGCCGCCGACCTCGCGAAGCAGCCAGAGTTCTTCCTGGTTGGCAATGTGCGCGAGGTCCCAGACCAGCGGCGACATCAGCGGCGAGTGCTGCCGGACCAGCTCGGCCTCATCCTCGAAGTCGGTGAGCAGCAACGTCCGCTCCCGGGCGCCCGTCAGTTCCTTCGCGATCAGCTCGCGCAACGCTTCGCCGGTCCCGGTCCCGGTCCCGTGATCGGCTCGTCGCTCAGTATCGGGCTGCAGGTCGGTCATCCGACTCCTCTAGCTGGTCATCGGCAGGACAGCGGTCTTTGAGCACGTAGCGCTCGGTAAAGTTGGTGACCGCCTGGCGGATCGGGGCGGGCGTACCGGACCTGCTCAGCGCGGCGTCGGCGGCCTCGAAGCACTGCGTGGCGGCCCGGCTCAGGGCCGGGTCGGCGGGCCCGAACCTGGCCGCGCGCAGCCACGGGTTCTGGGCATCACCGGATTGCGCCCACAGCGGCTCGGCGGCGGCCATCGCGGCATCGGCCGCTCGCTGGTCGCCGGCCAGCGCGCACACCACGGCCGCGGGCACGATCCATCCGTCCCCGGGCTGGGCGTCGATCATCCGCAGTTCCATGTGCCCGTGCGGGCGGATCGGCGGGAACAAGGTGGACAGGTGATAGTCCAGGTCGCCAGGTTCGGGCCGCCGCAGGTCGGCCGGCACGGCGGAGCCGCCGCGCAGCCAGTCGCGGAAGGTCAGCCCGGGCGGCGCGGTCCAGTCCGGCGAATCAGGTTCGGGGACGCACATGAGCTGGGCGTCCAGGGCGTACGCGCTCCATGCGTCACGCGGATCGCCGTTTACCGCCGGTGCCCGGGTCCGTCCCGGGTCCATGTTGGCCCACACCTGCTGCCGGGCCGAACGCCAGCCGGTGGGCTTGCCTTCGCGGAGCGGTGAGTTGGCGAACGCCGCCACCAGCACCGGTCCGATCGCGTGCAGCAGCCGCCAGCGCGAGCGGTATCCGGATGCACCCTCGTTGTTCTCGCCCGCGTCCACGCACACCTGGACAGAAGCGGTGCCGCACATCATCCGGCGGCCCCACGGGCCCTGGCGGTCGAAGAATTTCTCCATCGCGGCGTACCGCGGGAGGTTCAGGACGCGCAGCGGCGGGCGCAGCGGGTCCAGGCCGTAGCCGCACAGTTCGAGGCCGATGGCTGCCGCTGAGTGCCGAAGGGCGGTCAGGTCACGCCCGGTCACCTCAAGAAGCTCACCGAGCGTAGCGGCGGGCGCCGAGCTCAGCTCGACCTGCCCGCCCGGCTCAACCGTGAGCGAGGCGCCAGAGGGAAGAAATTGAGAAACGATATCCGGGACGGCCGTGGGTGCTTGTTTCTGGCTAACATGATCGTCCGCCGGGTGGGCGGATCCGGAACTCCCGAAGCCGTTAAGTGTGGCCGCCACCTGTTCGGCCCGCACCGGCAGTGCGGGATCCCGGCGATCGCGAACCAGCCATTCGAGTTCAACGCCGACCCGCTCCGGCGGACCCGTCTTGAAGCAGATACCGTGGACCTGCGCTTCCGCGTCGGCCTCGGTAAACCGCGCCCCCTTGATCACGAATCAACCCTACCCGATCGTCCTGGCGGGACCCCGGGCTCGGCCGCCCGGGTGTCAGCGTGCCGGTCTCTGCCCTGTGCGGTAATGCCTATTCCTGTTCACAGCGAAGTTTCAGTTTGAGGTGGTAGCTTGCGCGCACCGCCCGCGACAGTTCGTGACGCTCGTTGCTGGAGACGTGACACGCCGTAGTCGCGAACCTGGCCGTCGAGGCCCTGAGGCTCTGGCAGGATGTAACTCAATGAAGGTACTGTCCGTAAGGATTCCGCTGCTAGCGCGGGGTAAGGCTGGGGAGCCGCCCGGCATTATCGCCGTGGCTCGCGTCGATCGCCGGACGAAGAACATCACCAAACGGCTTAGCCCCGGCGAGATCGCTATCATCGACCACTCCGATCTGGACCGGGTCAGCGCCGAGGAACTGATCAGGAAGCAGGTTTCAGCGGTCGTTAACGCCTCGGTCAGCATCACCGGGCGCTATCCCAACCTGGGCCCGAAGCTGCTGCTCGAGGCGGGCATCCCGGTGGTCGACGGGGCTGGCCAGGACGTGCTGGTCCGGGTGGCCGACGGCACGACGGTCCGGCTAGATGGCGAGACCTTGTACGTCGGCGAGACGGTGGTCGCCAAGGGAACGCCGCTGACCGAGGGGTCGGTGCAGGCGGCGATGGACGAGGCCAAGAAGATGGTCGCGGTCCAGATCGAGTCGTTCGCCGCGAACACGCTGGAGTTCCTCCGGCGGGAGCACGAACTGCTCACCCACGGCATCCCGGCGCCTGACATGGAAACGGACATGAACGGCCGGCACGTCCTGGTCGTGGTGCGCGGCTACCACTACCGCGAGGACATCGCGGCCCTGCGGCCTTATATCCGCGAGTACAAGCCGGTGATGGTGGCCGTGGACGGCGGGGCGGACGCGCTCCTGGAGGCTGGCTACCAGCCCGACGCCATCTTCGGCGACATGGATTCGGTATCCGACGAAGCGCTGTGCTGCGGCGCCGAACTCGTGGTGCACGCCTACCCGGACGGACGCGCGCCCGGGCTGGCCCGGGTGCACGAGCTCGGCCTGGTCGGCGTCACGTGCCCGGCCCCCGGCACGAGCGAGGACGTGGCGCTGCTCGTCGCCGACGCCAAGGGGGCCAGCCTGATCGTGGTGGTGGGCACGCACCATACGCTCGAGGAGTTCCTGGACAAGGGCCGGCCTGGGATGTCCAGCACGTTTATCACCCACCTGCGGGTCGCGAGCAAGCTGGTCAACGCCCGGGGCGTGCACCAGCTCTACCACAGCCGGATCTCGAGCTGGTCCCTGCTCGTCCTGGTGCTCGCCGCCGCGGTGACCGTGTTCGTCGCCGTGGTGTTCTCGCCCGCTAGTCCCATCCTGGCCAGGTACTTCGAAGCGACCTGGCATTCATTCACCTACTGGCTGACCGGAAAATTCTAGTGATCGATTTTCGATATCATCTCGTCTCCATCGTGGCGGTGTTCCTCGCGCTGGCCATCGGCATCGTGCTGGGCTCCACCGAGCTGCAGGGAACCACGTACAACGTCCTGGACCGCACCACCGCCAAGCTGCAGGGCGAATATAACCAGACGCGCGGCCAGCTGGCCACCGCGCAGGCGCAAGCCAACGAGGGCGAGGCCTACGCGCAGGCGGTCGAGCCCGCGGTCCTGCGCGATCTGCTGCCCGGCCAGCGGCTCCTGATCGTCACCGAGCCGGGCGCGCCTTCCGCGGTCATCAGCGGCATCACCAGCGCGGCCGCGGACGCTGGCGCCAGCGTCACCGGGCAGATCTCCTTGCAGCCGACGTTCTTCGACACCAGCGGCACCTCGCAGGACAGCCTGGTCACGACCACTCAGGATGTGGCCAGGCAAGCCGGCATCACGCTGACTACCACCGGTAGCTACCAGCAGCAGGCTATCCAGGTGATCGCCAGCCAGATCCTGGTCAAGTCACCGAAATCGGCCGCGGGCCAGTCCGGCGGCTCCCAGTCCGGCGGCTCCCAGTCCGGCGGCTCCCAGTCCGGCGGCTCTCCGTCCGGCGGCTCTCCGTCAGGCAGCTCTCCGTCAGGCAGCTCTCCGTCAGGCAGCGCCGATCAGGCCACCAACGCCCAGACGATGCTCGCGGCGTACGCCCAAGGCGGGTTCCTGAACACCACCGGGCAGCCCGCCACGCAGGCGAGCCTGGTCGTCGTCGTGACCCCGCAGAACGTGCCGGCGGACGGCAGCGCGGATCCGCTGGCCGAGCTGCTCCCGCCGATTGTGCAGGAACTGGCCGGGGCAAGCTCGGCCACTGCAGTCGCCGGCTCCTCGGCGGGCTCGGCGGCCGGCAGCCCGATCGCGGTGCTGCGGTCCAACAACGTGGCCAACCAGGTGTCCACGGTCGACGACGCGGACCTGGCGTCCGGGCAGAGCGTGGTGATCCAGGCGCTGGCCATCTCGCTGGCCGGAGGTAAGGCGAGCAGTTTCGGGTTCGCGGGCAACGGTGCTAGCGCTGTCGCCCCGGCCCCCGCGCCCACGCCGTCCGCCTCGGTACCGGCCTCGGTGTCCGCGACGGTCACGTCGCCGGCCAAGAAGAAGGCGAAGTCATGAGGCGAGCGGGCTTCCCGGCCGCCCTGGCCGGCCGGGCTCTGGTCGGGGGTATCGGAGCGGGCGCGGCCCGGCTGGCGTACTCCGCCTTGACCCGGCGGCCGCCAGGCGGCGCGAAGACGTGGTCGCGGACCAACCACCGGGGCGAGCCGGTCACCCTGCTCGAGGGGCCGGCCGTCACGGCC
>JALYVS010000301.1 GCA_030853115.1 Actinomycetota bacterium | reverse complement strand
GCGCATGGATCGTGGTCCCGCGGGTCGGCGGGTCCGGCCCGGCGCCGCGCGCCATATCCGGTCCTGCGGCCGGGACCGGCGCCGCACGGGCCGGCGACACCAGACAACGGGCCGTCATCGCCGTGGGCCAGCTCCCGTTCGGGGTGGCCGTGGACCCGGTCACGGCCACGATCTATGTCGCGAACTCCTTCGGGCCGGCCTCCTCACGGGGCACGTACGGCACCGTGTCGGTCATCAGCGGCAAGACGAACAAGGTGAGGAGCACCGTCCGGGTACAGGGCGCCCCTCACGGGCTCGCCGTCGACCCGCGGACTGACATGATCTATGTCGCTAACGCGCAGGCCAACGACGTACAGGGTAATCCCGAGCATGGCTCCGTGTCGGTTATCAGCGGCCGGACCGACCAGGTGATAGCGACGGTGCGGGTAGGCCGCGGACCCATCGGCGTCACGGCCGACCCTAAGGCCGGCACCGTCTATGTCACCAACGACAACGGGAACTCCGTCTCCGTCATCAGCGAGGCGACGAACACGGTGACGGCCACCATCCCGGTCGGCCAGGCGCCGCTGGCCGTCGCGGCCGACCCGCTGACCGGGCAGGTCTACGTGACCAACGACGTCAGCAATACGGTCTCCGTGATCAGTGCCGCTACCAACCAGGTGACCGCCACGATCCGCGCCGGGAACGGGCCCAGCGCCATCGCGGTCGACCTGCGCACTGACACGGTCTACGTCGCCAACGCCTTCAGCGACTCGGTGTCAGTAATCAACGGCGCGACCAGCAAGGTAACCGCGACGATCACCGTTGCCCACCAACCGCAGGGAGTGGCGGTCGACCCGCGAGCCGACGAGATTTATGTCGCGCAATTTCGTGGCAACTCGGTCTCCGTGATCGACGAGAAGACCGGCCAGATAACCGCGAGGATCGCCGTCGGCACGACTCCGCAGCAGATCGCCTTCGACACCGTTAGCGGTATCTCCTATACCGCGAACATGGGCGACAATACGGTATCGGTGCTCGGCCCCTGACCGACCGGGCCCAGCGGCTTGCCAACCGACCGCAAGGCGGGCCGCGCTACGGCAAGCCGGCATCGCCCGGGGGGATAAAGAGGGCGGGGCGCGGATCCGCGCCGGCCGTTGGGAGTGCTTCGCGGAGGGCGGCGATCGGGAGGCGCTGCGGATCGGCGACGGCGTCGATCTCGACGATCTTGCCGCCGGCGATCGTGAACCCGATCACCGTCATGGGCCGCCCGCCGTCGGTGACGACCACCCCTGCGGCGCCGTTGACGAGCGCAGGATGAACCCGCATGCCCGGGCGAACGAACAACGACCGCAGGCCCCGGCCGGCTTGCCGGGTTACCGCCTCGGCCCCCCGGAGCAGCATCGAGGCCGCGGGAAGGGCTGCGCCGCCATCGATGCGCAGGACGACGTCTGGATCGAGTAGCGCGACGAGCGCGTCGAAATCCGCGTCGCGAGCGGCAGCGAAGAAGGCATCGACCAGCGCTCGTTGGAGGGTGAGGTTGGTCTCGGGCGCGTCTGGCGCTACGCCTCTCACCCGGCGACGTGCCCGGCTGGCGAGCTGCCTCGCCGCGGCCGGGGTTCGCTCCACCATCGGGGCGATCTCCTGGAAGGGCATGCCGAACAGGTCGTGCAGCACGAACGCCAGCCGTTCGGCCGGAGCCAGGGTGTCGAGCACGACCAGGAGCGCCAAGCCGACCGAGTCGGCCAGTACGGCTTGGTCGTCCGGCTGCAGGCCACCGGCGGGGAGGGCGACGACGGGGTCGGGAACGTGGAAGTCGACTGGCTGCTCACGGCGGACGTTGCGGGCCCGGAGCATGTTCAAGCAGACCCGGGCCACGATCGTCGTCAACCATCCGCTGAGATTTTCCGTCTGGGCTGCGTCCGACCTGGCGACCCGCAGCCAGGCGTCCTGGACGGCGTCGTCGGCGTCGGCGAGGGATCCGAGCATCCGGTAGGCGACAGCGCGGAGATGGCCCCGGTGCTCTTCGAACCGTTCCGACAACCACGCGGTCTCGTCCATCGGTCACATCCTCTCGTCCTGAAGTGTCATATGAGTGACCCCGGAGACACGACGGATGTGACAACCCCCACCCCAGGAGAGCAGCCCTATGCGAGTCATGATCATCGGAGCCACCGGGGCGGTTGGCACTCCGCTCGTCCGTCAGCTTCTGGAGGCCGGCCATGAGGTGATCGGTACGTCACGGTCGCAGGAGCGAGCCAAGCACCTCGGCGCCCTGGGCGCTCATCCCGTCGTTCTCGACGCCCTCGACGTCGCAGCGGTCCGCACCTCGGTCGCCGCGGCACGGCCGGAGGCAGCCATCTACCAGGCCACCGGCCTGGCCGGGGTGCGGATCCTCCGCAGCCTCGACCGGCCCTTCGCGGCGACCAACCGACTGCGGACCGAAGGACTCGATAACGTTCTCGCCGCGGTACGGCAAGCCGGGGTGCGCCGGGTCGTGGCGCAGAGCTTCGCCCCGTACAGGTACGCACGCGAGGGCGGCTGGGTGAAGACCGAGGACGACCCACTTGATCCCGCGCCCCCCGCCTCGGCCCGCCAGACTTTCGCGGCCATGAACCATCTCGACCGGGCGGTGATCAAAGCGGGCGGGATCGCGCTGCGTTACGGCGGCTTCTACGGCCCGGGCGACGAGGGACTCACCCGTGCCGTGCGCAAACGTCAGACGCCCCTCGTCGGCGACGGTCACGGCGTCATGTCATTCGTCCATCTCGACGATGCCGCCGCCGCTACCGTGCTCGCACTCGACCACGACGGCCCAGCGATCTACAACATCGTCGACGACGAGCCCGCCCCCATGCGCGACTGGCTGCCCGTGCTCGCCCAGGCGGTGAACGCCAAGCCACCACGCCACTTCCCGACCTGGACCGCCCGGCTGATCGCCGGTCCGGGTCTGGCCATGCTGACCGAGGCTCGCGGATCTTCCAACGCCAAAGCCAGACGCGAACTCGGCTGGCAACCCCGCTACCCCAGCTGGCGTGACGGCTTCGCCGCCGCATACGGCGGACATCCGGACACAGCCAGCCGATCTTGACCCGGCGCGCTCGATGACCTCGACGCGGACGACGCCAAGGTCGGCGTCGCCAGCGGCAGGAGGGTAGCGTTGGGAGCCGCGCCGACCACATCAGGTCCCTGCTGTTCCCAGGATGCTGTTCCGCTGGGCGGGAGGCTGGTCCGGGCGCGGCGACTCCCAGGGACAGGTCCTGGCGGGAGACTGACTCGGGATCTCAGGCGTCGAGGGTGCGGGGCAGGCCGAAGCGGGCCAGGCTGCTGTTGTCGAAGCGGGTGATCGCGCTGATCCGGCGGCCGGCCAGGGCGAGAACCATGAGGCCGTTCGCGCGCAGGACGTCGGAGCGGGGGTCGTGCACGTAGATGCCGAACGCCGGCTGGCCGTTCGCGCGAGTAGCCACCAGCCGGTAGCGCAGGCCCTGCCTGAACAGCAGGGACAAGGCGCGCCCGGCCACCTCGCGACCCTGGTACTCGAACGGCACGGGCGGCATCGTCAGCCATACGTCCTCGGTCAGCAGGCTGATGATGCCGGAGACGTCACCCGCCGCGTACGCCGCGGTGAGCTGCCGCACCAGCTCGCGTTCCGCCGGAGAATCCGCCGGGGGCGGCGGCTCGCGGTCCGGCGCGCCCGCCGCCCGCTTCGCCAGGGTCGCACGCGCGCGCTTGAGCGCGCTGGCCACCGACTCGGTCGTGGCCTGGAGGATGCCCGCGGTCTCGGCCCGGCTGAAGCCGAGCACGTCGCACAGCACCAGGACGGCGCGCTGGCGGGGCGGCAGCAGCTGCAGCGCGGTGATGAACGCCAGGGAGATCGCTTCGGTGGCCTCGTACCGCGCCTCCGGTCCCGGCTCACGGCCGGCCAGCTGGTCGAGCAGCAGGTCGGGATACGGTTCGAGCCACGGCACCTCGCCGAGCCGGGTCGGCGGGGGCGGGTCTGGCCAGGACTGCGGACCGTCCATCGTCACCCTCCGGCTGGCGGCGCGCAGAGTGTTGAGGCAGCGGCTGGTCGCGATCCGGTACAGCCAGGTACGAACCGAGGCGCGTTCCTCGAAGCCGGCCAGCCCGCGAGGCCATCATCCAGCGCACCGCGCTGGCCGCCGCCACACGCCTCGGCGACATCGCCGGGCAGGCCATCTCCGGTCGCCTGCTGGCCTCAGCCTGCGCCGCCTCCGGCGACTACGGTCAGGCCTACACCTGGTTCACGGACTGCCTGACGCTATACCAGCAGCTCGGCGACCAGGTTGGCCAGGCCATCGTCCAGCAGAATCTCAGCCTGGTGACCGAGCACCAAGGCCACCATCGCATCGCGCTCGGCCACGCCGAGCAGGCCCTCCACCTGTTCCAGGCCATCGGGCACCGGGCCGGGCAGGGCCCTGCCCTCAACTCAGTCGGCTGGTGTCACGCCCTGCTCGGCGACTACGAGCAGGCCCGGGCATTCTGCCGGCGTGCCGTGGCGGTGAACAGCGAACTCGGTAACCGCAATAACGAGGCCGCCGCGTGGGACAGCCTGGGCTACGCCGAGCACCGCCTCGGCAACCTGACTGAGGCCGCGACGTGTTACCGGCAGGCTCTCGGCCTCGCCCGCGAGGCCGGTGACCGTTTCGGCGAAGCCGAGGTTCTCACCCACCTGGGCGACAACTGCCTGGCCAGCGGGGAGCGCCGGGGGGCAGGACATGCCTGGCACAAAGCCCTTGACGTCCTCGACGACCTGCATCACGCCGGAGCGGCTCCGCTGCGCGCAAAGCTTCAGCAACTCGGCCAGCACTTTGCCACCCGGCCCCGGCGACCGCACGACGGGTTAGCCGGTCCTCGGGCCGGCTCCAGATGATGCCCGGAGCGCGGGGCGGCGCAACCGGGAAGGTGCGGTGGTCTTTGCGTCATGTGAGCGTGATGATGCGGCCAGTAGCTAGCCGGGCGCACGGCGCCGGGCGCACGGCGCCGGCCAGCCCGGCTGACGCACGGGAATAACGGGCAGAGGGGAATGGCGGATATGACGGAATCCTTGCTCGCGCTGGACCAGGAACCGGCGCGGTACCCGCTGTCGTTCACCCAGGAATGGTTCCTTACCCTGGACCAGGGCGATGACGGCGGCACGTTCGGCCCCCGGTTCATGATCGTCAGCGCGGTACGGGTGACCGGCCACGTGGACCTCGAGATCCTCCAGGGCGCACTCGACGACGTGGTCGCCCGCCACGAACTGCTCCGCACCCTAGTGGTCAGGGACGCCCGCCCGCCGTATCAGGTGGTGCTGCCGCCGTGCCGGGTGCCGCTGGAGGTCAGGGACCTGCCGCCGGTCACCGGTAAGTCCAGGGACCCGGCCGTCCGGGAACTGATCCTGCAGGCCGAGGCGGGCTCGGTCAGCGCCCGCGAGGTGCCGCTGATCAAGGCGCTGCTGGGCAAGTTCGATGACCACGACAGCGTCCTGCTCCTGACCGTGCACCACTCGGTATCAGATGGCTGGTCGGTGCATGTCATCCTCCGTGACCTCGGCGCCTTCTACGCGGCCCGGCGGACCGGGACCGCGCCGGTGCTGCCGCCGGTGCGGCAGTACCGCGAATACGCGGCCTGGCAGCGGGCCATCGCCACCAGCACAGCCCATGACGGGGCGCCGGCCTACTGGCAGCACAAGCTGGACGGCGCGCGGGAGTTCACGATACCGAACGACCACGGGCATCCCGCCAGCTATTCCAGGCCTTACTCGATGCACGTCCACGACATCGAGCCCGAGGTCATGACCGCCGCTTCGGCTCTGGCCGCCGCTACCCGCAGCACCTTGTTCACGGTCATGCTCTCGGCCTTCTACCTCCTGGCTCACGAGCTCACCGGCACCACCGACCTGACGATCCGGGCATTTACCGCGGGCCGGGAAGAGCTGGAATTCCAGAACACCATGGGGCTGTTCCTGAACTGCGTGCCGTTCCGCACCGACCTAGCCGGCTGCGTGAGCTTCCGCGATATCGTCCTGGCCGCCCGGGAAACCTTCGTCGACGCCATGGCGCACGAACTCCCGGTCAACGTGATCGAGCAGGCATTCCCCGGGTTCATCACCGCACGCGAGGACCTGCGGACGTCACAGTTCATCATCGCCAATCAGCAGGGCCAGCACGGCGACGATCTCATCTTCCCCATCGCCGACGGCGCCCGCTGGGCAGTCGATCGGATGTCGGAGGGGCAAGAGGTCCACGACATCCCCAGCGGCGTGGTGTGGAACCTGGCCGCGCGACCATTCGGCGAGCTAAACGGAGACGTCCTGTACAACCTCGACGAATTCGACGAGGCCACCGTGGCGGGCTGGGCCGCCGGCCTGCGGCAGATCCTGGCCGGCGCCGTCCGCGAGCCTGACCGGGACTGGAGGTTCCTCGCCGGACCCACCGCGCGGCACGACAACCGTGTGCAGAGCCGGTAGCAACTTCATGGACCAAAGCCCGGGCGCCTGTCACAACAGCTGACCTGGCGCTTGTGCTATACGACGGGTGACCGGGTTAGGAAATCCGCTGCGCCAGGCCTGCAAAGTTAGCCCAGCACCGTTAGCGGGTTGCGGCGCGGCCGGTGCCGGCGGCCAGGGGCGGGGCCCAGGCGGTGGGGTCGGACGGGTCGGCCGGGGCGGTGCGGCAGATAGCGTAATGGCGCGGGGTGATAGCCGCAGGGTGGTGCGCCAGGATGGCCATGCAGCAGGCGTGCGCCTGTTCCGGCGTGCGGACGGCGGCGGTGGCGGCCAGGTGGGCGACCAGCGGGCGGCCGCCGGCCGAAGCGAAGACACGGGCCACCGCGGGCGCGACGGCGTCGTCCACCAGGTGCTGCACGGCGGCGACGTCGACCCAGCAGGAGTCGACCAGGATCCGGCCCGGGGTGCCGGCCAGGGGTTCCAGCCCGATGATTTCGGGCATCCGGCCGTAGGCCACGTCACCGTGCGCGGCGGCCACCAGCAGCCGCTCGACGGCCAGCAGCACCGACTCCAGTTCGGCCCGCGGCACCAGGCCGGCGTCGCCAGTCCACACGTCCAGCCGCAGGCAGCCATCGAGCTGCTTGAGGCGGAACCGGATCGGCGTTGCGTCGGCCGGCATCGGGCGCCACCGCAGCTCGGTCCGGGCGAGCGCGACGTCGATCTCCTCGGGCTGGAACCCGACGCCCGCGGTAAGTCCGGACCACGACTCAGGGACGACGCTGTTGAACAACGTATCGTAGTGGAAACGCACGCCCCGTTCGTGCTCGATCAGTTCGCTCATGGCGTCCCGTTTGACCACGTCGTACCGGCCGTGCCGGCTCGCCTCTATCACCTTCATCCAGGTGTGCCCGGCCAGCTCGTCGAAACTTCTCCCGCCGATCTCGACGGTCACCATGGTGCTAAGGGCCAGGGCGCCGACATAGTTCGCCAGGTGGCGCTCGAAACGGTTGCTGGACGACGCGGGGAACACCAGCTCCGGATAGTTGGCGCGGCGGGCGAGCACGGCGCAGATGGCCGCGAGCACCACGCTGGGCCGGCTGGTCCGGGTGCGCGCCGCCACCCGCCGCACGGCCATCGCGGCGGCCACCGACGACAGCTCCACCGCCAGCGACTCGCCGCTGGCCTGGGC
>JALYVS010000300.1 GCA_030853115.1 Actinomycetota bacterium | reverse complement strand
GAGATCTTCAACCTTGCCCGCTACGCACCCAGGCGCTGACATGGGTAATACGTCCAACCACGCTTGGCGCACCAGCTGACCAGCACAAACAAGCAGAAGATCAACTTATCCCGGAAACTCGGGCTAGCCCTCCCGCCTGCAGGCGGGCCACCGCCGCGTCGACGTACAGCGAGTTCCACCACGTGATCGCATTCAGCCCGAGGCCGAGCGCGCCGAGCTGGTCCTCCATCCCCCGCTCGTACCCGCGCATGAGGCGGCCGAGGTTGCCGAAGAACACGCGGCGGGCCAGGTTGTGGCGGGACTCGCCGATGTTGAGCTGGGCCCCGATCATCCGCCGGTACTCCTCCACGTGGATGACCTGGAGCAGGTGGAGCGTCTTGAAGATCCGGCCGTAGTGGGCGAAGGCGCTGCCGAGGCCGGTGAGGCGGCCGTCGGTCATCATCATGCGGATCAGGTCGTAGGCGCGGACCTGGCCGGTGGCCAGCGACCCGGCGACTCGCACCATGTCGTCCCACTGGTTCAAGATCGCCGGGAGGGAGACCCGGCGCAGGCCCAGGGTGTTGAAGTCGCCCCACCCGTTGGCCTGCTTGCTGCCCTTGGCCAGGGCGCCGTCCAGCATCGCGGTGTCAATCCACCACAGCTGGGTGTCGGTGATGTCGGCGTGCCGCGGCGCGAACTGGTACCCGCAGATCGCGAACATCCCGTACACGATGTCGGAGTAGCTGCCCTGATCGGTGGTGATGACCTCGGGTGCTCGGTCGCGTCCAGGCGGTGGATGGCGTCCAGGATGAACAGCGAGTCCCGCAGCGTGCCGGGCACCAGCAGGCCGCCCAGCCCCATCACCTTGTCCGAGACCGTGTTCAGCCAGGTGGAGCCCCTGGGCCGCTTGCCGACGCCGAAGTAGAGAGGTGAGGGCCGGGCGTGCAGGGACCGGACCGGCACCACGAACCGCATGCCGTCGACCGAGGCGACCAGCCCGCCGCCCCAGTCCGCGGTGATGCCGATCCGGGCCTGGGAGTCGACCAGGGCGGCGGAAGCGGCACCGATGCCCTCCCCGTGGAAGTAGCCCTTCTCCGTCCCGGTCAGCCGGTTCTCGGTCAGCGCCGGGACGCCCGGCTTGGCCACCGGCGTCAGCCCGATGTTGCACGACCGGGCCACCAGCAGCGCGGCCAGGGAGAGGTCGAGGTCGTCGCGGCGGGCCTCGGACCCGGAGATGTGCGGGATGGCGTCCAGGAACCCGGTGTGCGCGTTCACCTCCAGCAGCAACTCCGGGTAGTCGATCCGGGGCAGCATCGCGGCCACCGCGTCGTGGACGGCCTGGAAGCCCTCCGGCGGCGGCGCGGCCTCCAGCCTGGCCAGCGACAGCTTCCCGTCCTTGATCCGGGCCGCGGTGTTGGCCGCAAGGCCCGCCTCGACCTGCTTGAAGGTGCCGTCCAGCACCTCCGCCAGGCGGGTGAGGTGCTGGCGCGGGTCGGCCGGCAACCCCAGCGCGGTCAGCACCGTTGCCCGCTCCCGCACCCACAGGCGCGGCTCGATCAGCCGGGCCCGCGGGTCACCCCACTTGTCCGCGCCGACCGCGTACACGTCCCTCCGCCGCAGCGCTCCGTGGAGCGCCTCCAGCACGCAGAAGACGTAAGCCGGCCGGTCGATTAGCGGCGGCTCCAGCTTCGGGCTGGCGAGCACCAGCCGCCGCCATGACCCCGTCATCAGGTCCTCAAATCCCCGGATGTGGCCGGTGCCCGGCTTGCGGGCCGCCATCAGCTTCGGCAGCGCCCGCAGCGCCGCGATCACCTGACCGCCAGCCTCCGTGCACCCCCACGGGATCGCCGAGGCCAGCATCTCGATGAACGGCCGCACGGTGGCGTACCGGCCGATGAGCGCGGTCCGCCACTCCGCGTCCCCGTCATCCCCGTCAGCCGGCCCCTGCGGCAGGAGCTCGGCCACCGCCTCCACCGCGGCCGCCAGGTCCTCCCTCGACACGACCCGCTCGACCGCCGACATCACCTCCGGCATCGAGACGGCCTCGCCCTCACCTGGCAGCGTGCCGAGCACGACCGACCACGCCGCCGCCATCCGGGTCGCCGCGGTGCGCAGCGCCGGGAACGTCTTCAGCTTCTCCTTGTTGCCCTGCCGGGCCGCCGCCGACAGCAGCTTCGTCGACATCAGCAGGTCGAACAGCAGCAGTGCGTCGTCCACCGCGGAAGCCTCTAGCTCCCGCACCGTCGCCACCAGCGTCGCGACCCTCCGCGCCCCCTTCAGGTCCCCGATCTTCGGCGCCTTGGCGTGCATCCCGTAGGAGGCCAGCTCGGCCAGCTTCACCGGGGCCACCCCCGACAGGTCCACCGCGCCCGCGGCCAGCCCCAGCACATACGACGCCCGGTCCAGCGCCTCGGCCATCCCCGTTCCCGACAGCTTCACCACCGGCGTGCGCATCCACTCCAGCGTCGAGATCCTCTTGCCGTCCGGCACGGCCAGGGTGCCGATCAGCTCCCGCCGCATGTGGACCGGAGCAGCTGCCACGATCTCCTCGCTGAGTACTTCCAGCCGGGCCCTGCGGGCCTCCGTGACCAGCCGGGACAACGTCGACAGTCCCGGCAGCAGCACCCGGTTCTCGATCAGCCACAGCACTGCCCGGTCGAACAGCTCCCGCCGCGAGTCCCGCGTCATGGCCACCCGTGAGGCGACGAACGCCGCCACCTCCGCCTCGGTCTCATCGCCGAAGTCCCGGAACCCCAGCAGGTCCCGGATCTCCCAGGCGTGCTCATACTGGGTCTGCACCCGCTCCGCGTACGCCTTCACGCACGACGGGTCATCAACGCCCAGTTGCCCGGCCGCGTAGTCGACCACCACCCGCGGCACCTCCAGGGGATCTTCCAGGAACGTCCCGAGCATCCGCACCGTGCCCCACTGGACAGCCCAGCCGAGCCGGTTGTGCCGCCGCCGCTTCATCCGCGCCAGCTCCAGCGCCTCAGCGTTCAGGAAGAAGAACCGCTCCAGCTCCTCCGGCGACGGGTCCGCCACGAACGCCCCATACCGGCGAGCCTGCTCATCCGACAGATACTCAAAAGCCACAATCAGTGACCGTACGGGCACATCCGAGCGCTACCGGCCGGTACTCCTAAACCGAGATCAGCCAGCCAGCACGACAGTGGGCCCACGGCCACCCTGACCAGCAGCTCAACCCTTAGCGCTGATACCCGGACGGATCGTCCCGGGACCCCGCCTACGCCAGCTCGGCCGCGTTCGACCGCGACGAGGACGCGGCGACGCTGGCCGCGGTGTCGCTGCTGATCGCCGTCGCCCATCCCGCCGCCGGCGTGGTCTCGCCTGACGACTGGCCAGCGGACAGCGAGGACTGGCCGGCCGCCTGCCCGGAGTGCGGCGGCGACGACCCGCAGGGCATGTACGGGTGCTCGTGCTTCAACCCGGACGCCTGCTCAGAATGCGGTGACCCTGTCAGCCGCTGCGGCTGCTGGGTATGACGGGCATGCCGGGTTACCAGGACGCGGCCGCCGTGGCTGGCCGGGGGCTGGCCGTGTTCCCGCTGCCCGCCGGGAGCAAGGCAGCCGCGCCGGGGTGGCAGCGGCGCTGCACCGCCGACCCGGAGGTGCTGGCCCGCACCTGGCCGGACGGGGCGAACATCGGCGTCGGCTGCCGCGCCTCGGGCATCGTCGGCCTGGACCTGGACCGGCACGGCAGCGGCCCGGACGGCATCGCGGTCTTCGCCGCGCTGTGCCGGGTGTACGGGGAGCCCTGGCCGGACACGCTCACCGTCGCCACCCCGCACGCAGGCCTGCACCTGTACTTCCGCGTCCCGCCCGGCGCCGCGGCCGCCAGCACGATCAGCCGGTGGCCCGGCATCGACATCCGCGCACCCGGCTACCGGTCCGGCGGCTACCTCGCCGGCCCCGGACCGGTCGTCGACGGCGCGGAATACCTCATCGACCGCGACGTGCCCGCCGCTCCCCTCCCCTGCTGGCTGGCCAGCCTGCTCACCCGCCGGAACTGCATGGCTTCCTCCGCGGCTGGTCCCAGGATCACGACATAGTCGCGGCCGACGTCGTGCGGCAGCTCATCCGGAAGCTTCGGGACGATACGGCCCTGCGTACTCGCGTCGAAACAGAGATCGAGCTACGCCACGTTCGCGTGCGGGAAGCCCAGCGCCAGGCGCAGGAGTAAACTCAGGGGTTGGCCAGGACCGCCCGCCGGGTGTTCAGGCGGGAAACTACCCGGGGAAGCGCGGCGCCCCGGCGGCCAGGAGGCGGGCCGGGTCCGCCAGCCAGTCAGCGCTGACCGGCATGCCGTGGACGCGGGGCAGCTCAGCGGAGGCGTAGGGGTTATTGGCCGCGTACCAGCCCCATGCCTGATCGGCGTCGCCGACGTTGGGAAAGGTCTGGGGATGGGTGCCGGTGAGGACGGCCAGGCGCTGAACTGCGGCGTACTGGCGCTTCAGGTCCCATTCGGTGCGGTCGGCGGGCGGCGGCAGCTCGTCAAGCTCGGACTGGTAGGCCGCGAAGACTTCCCGGAACTGCGCCTCGGTGAGCGGGACGCCGTGGGCGTAGAGGTCGGCGCCGCTGACGGGCACGTGCTTGATCCGCTGGGCGCGTGCCTCCGCGAGCCCGCGTATCGCGCCGGTGAATCCCGCGGTGAGGAAGGCCGCGATGACGGGACCGGCGACGGTGGCGGTGATCAGCCATTCTGTCGTGTTCATGCCGAGAGCGTAGCCACGCCTGCTGACAATGCCTGCCCCGCGCCGCCGGACCGTGTCCAGCCGGCATCACTGGGCTGACGAGCTCGGCGACCAGGCCGAGGCGGTAGCCGCGGCGACCGGTGCTCGGCTTCGGCGGCGATCAAGTCGGCGACCACCGCGGCGACCACCGCGGCGGAGGCTGCGGATACGGGCCCGGCGGTCATGGCATCGGCGCGGCCAGGCGCGACCGCGGCGACGGCCCGGCCTACCTGCGCGCGGTTCCCTAACGAGGGCCGGGCGGTCGGCGGGGAATGGTGACGATACCGCCAGATTGCAGATGCGCGTCATCGTGGCCGCCAGGTCGACGCTGCCCGCAGCGGCAGTCTCCGCCCTGGGGCATCTGGTCACGCCTGAGGTACGGCGGCAGGCCGAGCACGCGACGCCACCACCTGAGCACGTCGGTCTCGATCGGCGATAGCCGGCCTTGACATTCCCTCGGGGGCCGACGCCTCCCCGGCACGTTCATCAGTTTTAATTTTATTACATTAATTAATTACATTAAGTTGACATAATAAATTTATTACCGTAGGGTCGAGTCCAGGAATACCCGCCAGCCCGGGAGGGGCGATGACCGAGCAGACCGAGACCGTGACCTGCAAGTACCCCGGATGCGAGAACCCGCCCGAGTCGTCGGGCGACGGGCCCGGCCGCCCGCCGGGGTTCTGTGCGGAACCGGCGCATAACGCGGTCAACGCATGGCGGGAACGACGCCGGCTCGCCGCGGATAGCGCCGGCCAGGAGGCCCCGGCCGGGCCGGACACCGACCAGCACGTCACCATGGCCCGGGTCAGCGGGGCGGAACTGCTGCGCGAGATGCGCGCCCTGGGCGACCGGCTCACCGGGATAGGCACGCGGCTGGCCGACACCGCCGCCACGATGACCGACCCCACCGCCGCCGAAGCCGAGATCGAGGCAGCCCGCACCGCCGCCGAGAACCGCGCCACCGCCGCCGAAGCCGCCCGCGCCGAAGCCGAGAACCGCGCCGCGACCGCGATCCGAATGCGGGAGCAAGCCGACCAGGCCGCCGAGGCCATCGACGCAGCCCGCGCCGAAGCCGAGAACCGCTCCCGCGACGCAGCCGACCACCTGTCCGCCGCCCTTACTGCCCATGCCGGGGAACTCGACCGGATCCGCACCGACGCCGAAACTCGGATCCAGGCCGCCCAGGACCAGCGGGACGACGCCGTCGCCCGGGCCCGCAGCGACGCCGAAACCGCCGCCGCCGAAGCCGCGCAGCGCGCCGAGGCAGCCGAGACCAGCGCGCGAGAGCAGATCGAGGCGGCACGCACCGACGCCGAGGCCCTGGTGCACGCCGCTGAGGCCGAACGGGACCAGGCACGCGAACAGGCAGAGCGGTACCGCCAGGACGCCCAGGGTGCGGAACAGCGCGCCACCGCGGCAGAGGCCAGGGCCGAGGACGCACGCGCCGAAACCGTGCGGGTCCGCGCGGACGCAGATCGCGAGTTCAGCCAGCTGCGGGCCGACGCCGAACGGGAACGAGACGAGATCCTTGCCCGGCTCGCCGACACCGCCGGGCGGCTATCCGAGGTGACTACCGCGCACGCCGCCGAGCTCGAGCGGATGCGTGCCGACGCGACCCGGGAGCGGGACGAGCTCCGGACCGCGCTGGAATCCCGCGCCCAGGTGCTCGAGGAAGCACGCGGCGAGCTGCGCGCCCGCGCCGAGCGGGCCGAACGCGACCTGGACACCGTGCGGGCCGAACTGGACCGGATCCGCGCCGGTACCGGACGGGCCGATGCTGAGCAGGACACTCCCGGTCCGGCCCGGCGCCGTCGCCCCGGACCAGCGGGCGCCGGAACATCCGGGAAGGACTGAGCAGATGGAGCTGACCCGCGCCGAAATCACGAGGCTCGCCGTGGACCGCTACACCGATGAGGGGTACGAGGGCATCGGCGATTGCCTGTTCGCGCTCCTGGTCGACGTCGCCGACGCCACGCCTACGTCCAGCACCTCGAGAACGGGCCTGGCGCCGATGACCCCGCGCCGTTGTTGTCACACAGACGGGGGGCAGGGCGGCGCGGTCTGCGAGTGTCCGTTAGGGGATCCCCCGGCGGGACACCAGCGCTGGGGGTTCGCTGATCGCGTGATGCCAGCTCGCCGGGCACCGCCGGTTCCCGCAGCACCCGCCCGCGAAAATGCCCGGTGAAGGCAGCTCAACCGCTACAGTCATCCGGTGGCCAGCATGCTCATCGGGTACGCCCGCTGCTCCACCGACGCCCAGGACCTCACCGCCCAGCGCGACGCCCTTACTGCGCTCGGCGTGCAGCCGGCCCGCATCTACACCGACCACGGCCTGACCGGGACCAGCCGGGCCCGGCCCGGGCTCCGGGAAGCGCTGGCCGCCTGCCGGGCCGGCGACACCCTCGTAGTCACCAAGCTTGACCGGCTCGCCCGCTCCCTCCCCGACGCCCGCGACATCGCCGGGGAACTCACCAGCGCCGGGGTGAAGCTGAACATCGGCGGGTCGCTCCATGACCCGGACGACCCAGTCGGGCGGCTGCTGTTCAATGTCCTCGCGATGATCGCCGAATTCGAGTCCGACCTGATCAGGATGCGCACCCGCGAGGGCATGAAGGTCGCCAGGGCTAAGGGCAGGCTGCGCGGCAAGCAGCCCAAGCTCAAGCCCGCGCAAGAAGCGCACCTCGTCGAACTGTGGCGCGCTGGCCAGCACACCAGCGCTGAGCTCGCCGAGCTGTTTTCCGTCGCTCGCTCAACCGTCTACCGGGCCGTCAGCCGCGCTGGCGGACCAGCACCAGCGCCGCCCCGCTCATGAGCAGCTAATCGTCCACCCCAGCACTAACCAAGATCATTCTCAGCGCTAACCGCTGTTCCGATGTTCCTCGACCCCG
>JALYVS010000299.1 GCA_030853115.1 Actinomycetota bacterium | reverse complement strand
CCCGGGCAGCGCGCGCTCGATCCCGGCCAGCGCGCGCTCGGTCCCGGCCCGCTCCGCCGCCCGGGCGGCGTCGTCCCCCGATCGCCCGGTCCCTTCGGGACCGTCAGCGTGCGCGGGATTGCCGAGCAGGTACGCGAAACCGGTCTCACGGTAGGCCGCCCACTGCCGCAGCACCGGGCTGGCGAGCAGTTCGGCCAGGCTGGCGACCGCGAGCTCGCACTGCTCGGGCCAGGCGTCGTAGGCCCGCACCGCACCACCGGAGGCGGCGGTGGCGTCCGCGCCGCCGCGCCCGGCCCGGCCCGTGACCAGGTCAATGGTGATACCAGGCCGCTGGGCCAGCCGCCAGGCCAGCAGCGAGCCGGCCAGCCCGCCGCCGACGACAAGTACCCGCACGACCCCGTCCGCCTTTCCCGCCCTAGCTCCCGGCCACCGCGGGCGCCGGCTCGTGAAAGCAGCAGGTGGCGTACGCGCCGGTGGCCATGTTGACGCCACCGGTCTCGCGGTCAGCGCTGCCGCGGACCCACATCCCGCCGTAGCCGCGCCCGCACAGGTACGCCCCCCAGGTGAGCACCCACGGTTCCAGCCCGCGGTCGCCGGGGAAGAGCTCGGGCACCGGCCGTACCCGCCGCTGCAGCACGAACGGCTCGCCCATCCGGGCGCGCAGCTCAGATTGCCATTCCCGCGGGCCGGTGAGCCAGCCCGCCACGATGCCGAGGCCGCCGTGCATGGCCGTCGGCTTGAGGATGAGCTCCTCGCGATGGCCGGCTGCGTAGTCGAGCAGGTCCACCCGCCCGCCGCCGGCGGTGACCGGACCGGGCCGCAGCATCCGCGTCCAGGGCAGCAGCCGGTTCAAGCTGGCGCGCTCGGCCGTGGTGCACAGCTGCTGGTTGGCTTCGTCGGACAGCAGGGCCAGCGCCCCCTTGCAGCTGTAGAGCTGAGAATGCATGGGGGTGAAGATTTTCACCTCGCCGCGCTCCGCGGCTTGCAGGACCGGGTTGATCAGCGCAGGCCCCTCGGGGTGCAGCAGGTCCTCGATCATGAAGATCCGGTAGATGACGTCGACCGGCCGGTCGCCCAGCCATACCCGCCGGTCGCGGCGGGATAGGTCACGCAGGTGACAGGGCACGAAGTCGATGCCGAGAGCGGCCAGCTCGTTCGCGCTGGTCTGCAGGACCGCGTTGAACCTGTCCGCGGCGGGCGGCCAGTCGACCGCGGCGACCAGCGATCCGTCGTGGGCGGCCAGGCCGCACTCGGCCATGATCGTGTTCGCGATCTCGGCCAGGGTGTCGGTATAGCTGAGGGAGTGGACCCGGACGAATTCCGCGAGGTCCGGGTGGGTCAGCATGGCCCGGTTGACCATGGCGTTGTCACCGCCGCCCACGGTGCTGCCCATGTTGATCTCCATCAGCGCGAAGCCCGCGGACTCGTGGTAGAGATCGGCGCGCACCATCCGGGTAGGCGGCGTGCCGGGTGCCATCGCGGCGGCGGCGACCTGTTCCCCGGTGAGCCCGACGGCCGCGGCGAACGCGCCCAGGTCACCGTCGAAGAGCCGGCTGGGCAGGGCGGTCAGCGCGGTATAGAAGTTCTCGAGGTCCGCGGTGAGCTGGCTATGCTCGGCGTGGTCCAGGAACACCGGCCGGGTGAGGCAGCGGCCGCGGAAAGACGTCGCGGCGAGGTCGATTTCGCGGCCCGCCGCCTCGGGCAGGGCGCCCGGTGCGATGGCCCGCTGGGCCGCCTCCTTCAGGTAGAGCCCGGTGAGCTCATTGCGCGGCATGCGCGGGCCCGAGCCGTTCCCAGGGTGTCTTGGTCGTGGTCGGTACCTGGCCGGCTAGCTTGACCTCGATCTTGTCCGCGAAGTTCTCCAGCCTGAGCTGCGCGTCCTGCGCCGAGGTGCCCGTCACGATCAGGAATCCCAGGACGCTGTTCCCGTTCGGCGGGCGCCGGATGGTGTCGCCGGGGCGGGCGGTGGCCACGGCCATCAGGGTCTGGCCGGCGTCGGTGACCTCGGCGGGTATCGCGACGTACTCCAGCTGGCCTTCGTCGCAGATCAGGCAGGTCCCCATCATGTGCACGCCGGTGGGCGCGTAGTGCCCCGCTCGCGGCTTCACCCCGCGGGCCACGTCCATCACCGCCTCGATCGGGCTGTAGTCGGCGGTGGCCAGCGCGACCAGGTCCAGCCCGCCGCCGCCAGGACGGATGGCGATTTCCACGATGTACGGGTCCCCGCGGTGATACCTGACTTCAGCGTGCATCACGCTGCGCCGCAGGCCCTGCGCGTGCGCCGCGTCCGTGATGACGCGGTGCACCCGGGCCAGCTCCGGCGGGCTCAGCGCGGTGGGCGCCCGGTGCACGTCATCTTCGAACGTGTCGCCCTCAGCGGTAACCCGGTCCACCGCGGACCCCAGGTACACCTCGTCGTCCCAGGCCAGCGCCTCGAAAAGATGCTCATGACCGTCGAGGAACGACTCCACCAGGACGCCGTGCGGACCCAGGTCCAGGCCGCGGGCCTCACGCAGGTACGGAGACATGTGCTGCATGCCCTCGACGGTGATCTTGTACCGCAGCGCCATCTCTTCCGGGTCGTCGATCCGGAAGACGAAGTCGCTCGCGGCGCCCAGCGTCGGCTTGAGCACCACCGGGTAGCCGAAGTCCGCGGCGGTCGCCACGGCCTCGTCGAGGCTCGTAACGAGCCGGTACCGGGGGTGCGGGACGCCCGCCTGCTCGTGGGCCTGGCGCATCAGCAGCTTGTTGCGGCTCTTGCGGGCGGCGTCCACGCCCACGCCGGGTAGTCCCAGCGCCTCGGCCACCGCCGCGACCGCGACGACCCCGGATTCGGAGAACGTGAACACCCCGTCGAAGGTCTCGGCGGCGTGCCAGGCGCGCGCCGCGGCGACGATATCGGTGATGTCCTGCGAGCCGGCCACCCGGTAGCGGCCGTCGGCCCAGTAGCCGTCCTCGCCGATGCCGTTAAGGACGAACAGGTCCGCGCCGAAGTCCCTGACCTGCTGATAGCGGGCTAGATGATAACCGGCGTGCTGCCTAGCCTCGATGCCGAGGAGCTTCATGACGCCGCCGGGTGATCCTGCCTCTGGGCCGCATGCCGGGCGGCGAACTTCTCCGACATGTCCGCATCCCAGAACACGCTGTAGAACTGGAACTCTCCCTTTCCGGCATTGATGACCTGATGGTGGACGCCCGGGGGGAAGTGCACGATATCCCCGGGCATGAACGAGCGGCGCTCGCCTTCGGCCTCCAGTGCCCCTTCGCCCGAGATCGCGATGAAGATCTCGTACTCGTGATGGGAGTGCGCGTCGGTGGCTTGACCTGGCGCGATCACGACCCAGGCGCCCTCGAACGGTGCGTTGAGCGCGGGCCAGGGCACCAGCCGCTGGACGCTTACCCCGTACTCCTCCGGCATCGAGTCCCGGTCAAGCTTGCGGATTTCCATCACATAACTCCCGTGGTCAGGCCCTGCCCTCCGGCCGGGTCACCGAGGCCCGGGGCCGGGTCGCCGAGGCCGGGCGAGGCGGGCTCGGCGCGGTGCGCGAGCAGGTCGCCGACGATCTCGCCGGCCCGCACCGCGAGCACGCTGATGAGCGAGTCCGCCATGCCGTGCGTGGCCTCGTTGGTTCCTTGCAGGTAACAGCCCGCCTCGATGTCCGGCGGGGTGATCATCCGGTACTGGCGGCTGACCCGGACGTCCCCGATGCCGCACGAATCGGCCAGGTCGCGGATCCGGCTGGGCATCCTCGCCTCAAAGCCGGTACCGAGCAGCACCAGGTCGCAGCGCAGCTCGTCGCGGCAGCCCCGCATCCGGTCGTTGAGGGTCAGCACGATCTCGCCGTCCGACATCTCCGCCGCCTCGACGTCGACCATGGTGACCATGGACAGCCGCGGCTCGCCGGTCAGCCGCTCCAGGTAGATCTGCCGGAACAAGGTGTCGAGCATGTCCGGCGTCACGGCCGCGTAGTTGGTCCGGCGCATGGCCTGCAGGACCTGTGCCCTGGTCTGCTCGGGCGCGGCGTAGAACCGGTCGGTGTAGGAGGGGAAGAAGAGCTCGTTGGTAAATTTGCTTGTCTGGTAGTAATCCAGGCCGATCGACCGGATGACCATGGTGCACTGGGCCTGAGGGAAGCGCTGGTAGGTCTCCCAGAGCATCTCCGCGGCGCTCTCCGCTGCCCCTATGACCACCACCCGGTGCGGGGTTTGCGGGTCGATGTCGGCCATCCGGAGTGAGTACTCGGTGCTGTGGATGACCCGCTCTCGGGGCAGGCCGGCGAAGGCGGCGGGTACGTGCGCATCGCGGCCCGCGCCGATCACCAGGTTGCGCGCCGCGATCGTCGACCCGTCGGCCATCCGGGCGAGCCAGCTGGTCACCGGCCCGCCGTCGTCCGCCCGGACGACCTCGATGCCCGTGCAGTCCCGGCTGTAGTCGACCCGGACCTGCGCCAGTGACTTCGCGACCCACTGCAGGTAGTCAGATATCTCCAGCCGGAACGGCAGGAAACTCGCCATGTTGACGAAGTCGTCAAGCCGGCCCATGGAGTGCAGGTAATTGATAAATGAGAACCGGCTGAGCGGATTCCGCAAGGTCACGAGATCTTTGAGGAAAGATACCTGGCTTTGGGCCCAGGGAAGAAGCATGCCACGCTGCCAGGCGACACTTTCGTGCCGCTCGATGATTAGCGTGCTGGCGGCCACTTCCGGTGGGGCAAGCTCCTCGACGGCAACCGCTAAAGCCAGGTTGGATGGTCCGGCGCCAACGGCGAGAATTTCTACCTCTTGATGAGCCACTGCTGTCACCGCCTTTCTGGGGCATCGAACAGAACGAGCCTTCAAGGGCATGAAACAAGACGAATGGGAAGGGGTGAATGGCGAGCGGCACGAAAGGTATAGACCTTTGCTTAGATCTCCCGCTCGTGTTTCCTCTCATGGCATCCTGATCGCCAGGACAATGCTCACATGTGCGACGATCTACGTCAAGTGGTCATCGACGGTCAAAACACTACTCTTGGGTTAATAGTTACGTCGCGTAGCTAAACGCCCGAAACATATCACGAAGATGTCACGACGCCGCGCCGCGGGGCGATCTCCAGCGGGCGCGGGGCCGGCCGGGGTGGCCGCAAGTGCTGGCCACCCCGGCCGGGTGAGGTGCTAGCGGTGCAGGTGGACCGAGACGTGCTCGAGGGGGTACGACGGCAGACCCGGCACCGAAAGGGGTGACGGGTTCGGGATCAGGACGTTGAAGCCGCACTCGCCGGTGGCGATGCCACCGACCCCGCTGGGGAAGCCGTCGCTGTCCCCGAACTCCACGGCCGGGTTGTTCCCTGAACAGATCAGGTTGCCGTAGACGGTGTTGTCCGAGACCTCGTTGCCGTCCGGGGCGGTCGTGTTGCTGGTGTTGATCAGGCTGCCCCGCACGGTGTTTCGTATGATCCCGTACCAGGACGTGTCCATCCCGGTCACGATCATGTTGCCGCCGGTCTTGACGTTGGCGAAGTCGCTGTACGCAGGCAGCGGGGCCGGTGCGTCGAACTGGCCGGGGGCCGCGGGGGGACCTCCGGGGATGTACAGGGCGAAGATGCCCACCGGGTCAAAGGCGGTGCCGTTGCCGCCGCCGTACTGCACCAGGGACCCGCCCACGGTCGTGTTGTGCACGACGATCCCCAGCGGCTCGTAGGCGATCAGGTTGCCGCCGATGTGCTCGGTCGCGCTGAGCGTCGGCGTGTTCAGCGGGTCTAGTTCGTCATCGCACGGAAAATCCGGTGTGCTGAACAAGGACGGGGGAGAGCCGCCACCCCACAGGGTAACCGCGAGCGGATAGCAGCCCAGGAGCGTGCTCCCGCCTTTCTCGACCACCATGTTGCCGCCGACGGTGATATTCGAGGTACCCGAATCCGTCTTGTCATTCTGGCCGAAATCCGCGACCAGCGAGGCGTTCGGCGCGATTACGAGGTTGCCTGCGATGTTGACATTTCCCGCGTCCACGAGACAGGTGCCGGTAATGGTTACATTGGCGAAATTGCCGGCCAGTGTGCCGGGGGATGCCGCAGTTCCCGTGCAAGTGTGATTACCGCCGAAGTGGGTTGGCGCGGCGGCGGCTATACCGGGAACCGCGCCTACGACAAGGGCCGCGCTGCCGGTTGCGGCAGCAATTCGCCACGACGTCCTACGATGCCGTTTCATTTGTTCTCTCTTCTGTGGGGGGTGACGGAGCGGATTGGTTCTGGTTTTAGGCCGGCTCGATTATCAGCGCCACCTGGGCGGCGTCCAGCGCGGTCTGGCAGGCCGAGGCCGTATCCGCCAGCACCGTCGCGAATGCCACCCGTCCGGACATGGTGCCCGTGGGCGGCGGTGACATGACGTCCCCCGGCGCGGCCAGGGTCACCGCCAGGTCGGTCTCCGCGGGCAGCGCCGCCTGGTCGAACCGGATCGCGCCGATGGCGGTGTCGTCGCGGGCCGGGTAGAAGAAGCGCACTCCCGCGACCGCGGACCGGTCCGCGGCCAGCTGCGGCCGCAGGCCGCAGGCTACGGCCGCGGCCGCCAGGCCAGGGTCGATCCCGCTGGCGCGCATCCCCAGGTACGGGATGAGGTCGCCGCCGAGCCGGGCGTTGACCTCGATGACCACCGGGCCGTCCGGGGTGAGCTTGAACTCGGCGTGGGTGATCCCGTCGGTGAATCCGAGCGCCCGGTGCGCGGCGGCCAGCACCGGGGCCAGCTCAGCGTCGGTGAGCAGCGGGTCGGCCGCGTCGACGATGTGGCCGATCTCCTCGAAGTAGGGCGGATAGCCGACGTCCTTGCGGGCCAGGAACATCGGCAGCGCCTCGCCGCGGTACACCGCCGAGTCGACGCTGATCTCGGGTCCGGCCACGTACTGCTCGACCAGCACGCCTTCGTCGTACCGCCACGATCCCGGGATCGCCGTGTCGCGCGCGAACTCGAACCTCGCGGCGAGCTCGGCGGGCGTGTCGGCCCGGATCACGCCGAGGCTGCCGCCCATCGCGCGCGGCTTCAGCACCACCGGGTACCCGACCTGCCCGGCGACCTCGGCCGCCTGGCTGGCGTCGGCGACCAGGACCGAACGCGGCTGCGGTACGCCGCCCGCGTCCAGTGCCTGCCTGGTCAGGTGCTTATCCCGGCAGCGCAGCACCATGTCCGGGTCGCCGCCGGGCAGGCCCAGCGCCGCGGCGACCTTGGCCGCCTGCAGGATCCTGGCTTCGTCCCAGCTCAGCACGCCCTGGACGGTCTCGCGAGCGGCGAGTTCGGCGGCCGCCGCGCACATCGGCGCCGCGTCGATGGTGTCGTCCATATCCAGCACGGTCCAGCCGTCCAGGTAGCCGCGCGGCCAGCCGGGCTCGGCGCCGCAGAGCAGGTGGACGCGATAGCGGGAGGCGATCGAGGCCAGCAGGTACTCCCGGAAGGCCTGCCTGCCCGTGCCGATGAGCAGCACCAGCGGGTCGTTCTTCCCGGCGGCCGTGGTCACAGCCGGCCGGCCAGGGCCCGCAGCGGCGCCGAGTCGGTCCCGGCCCCGGCGGTCAGCGCATTGAGCAGGCACCGGATGGCCAGCGCGGAGTCGAACCCGCTGAGCTCCAGCGCCCGTTCCGCCCGCCGGAGTTCGGCGGGAGCCAGCTCCGCGGGTAGCCGGCTGCCTGCGGGTCCGGCCAGCCC